>DBCR01000024.1:5915-31977 GCA_002293125.1 Opitutia bacterium UBA953 | reverse complement strand
ACGACCTGATCCCGAACCTCGTCGAGACCGCCAAAGGCTACATGGCCCACGAAAGCGGCACGCTCACCGCCGTCGTCGAAGCCCGTGCCAAGGCCACCCAGGCCAACGTCCGCTTCGCCGGCAACCCGAACGACCCGGCCGCCATGCGCGACCTCAGCCAAGCCGAAGCCGGCCTGAGCGGCGCCCTCGGCCGCCTCATGGTCGTCTCGGAGCAATACCCCGACCTGAAGGCCGACGCCACCATGCGCACCCTGATGGAAGAGCTCTCCTCGACCGAGAACCGCATCGCCTTCTCCCGCCAGGCCTTCAACGACGCCGTCTTGTTCTACAACAATGGACGCGAAGTCTTCCCGCAGGTCTTCATCGCGAACGCGTTCGGCTTCACCGCCGCCGAGTTCTTCAAGATCGAAGATCCCGTCGAAAAGGTCGCCCCGAAGGTCGCGTTCTAAGCTGCTGACCACGGCCGATGGCCGCTACGATGAATTTCTTCCGGGCCCAGGATGAGGCCCGCGGACGCACGACCAAGCTGGTCGTGCTTCTGGTGTTGGCGATCCTCGTGCTGACCGGGACGCTCTACGTGTTGGCAGTGCTCGGCCAAGGTAAGCTCCTCGAGTCCGGTGAACTCGAGTGGTTCCAGCCCAAGCTCTTCTTAGCAACTTCCGGGGTCGCGCTCGCGGTCATCCTCGGCGGCAGCCTCATGCGCATCGCCGAGTTATCAAAGGGTGGCGGCGCCATCGCGGTCCGGCTGGGCGGCCGCCTGGTCAGCGGCGTCACCAAGGACCCCGCCGAGCGTCGCTACTTGAACGTCGTACAGGAGATGGCCCTCGCGGCCGGCCTACCCGTGCCGCTGTGCTTCGTCCTCGACCACGATAATTCCATCAACGCCTTCGCCGCCGGCAATTCGCCGCAGGACGCTGCGGTCGGCATCACGCGCGGCGCGTTGCTCAATTTAACCCGCGACGAGCTGCAGGGTGTGATCGCCCACGAGTTCAGCCACATCGGCAACGGGGACATGAAGCTCAATCTGCGCATCATCGGGGCGATCGCCGGTCTGACCGCGTTGGCCCAGCTAGGCTACATCTTCTTCCGCTTGGCCGGTTCCGTGCGGGGCAAGAATTCCGCGCCGGTCGCGTTGGGGATGATCCTGACCGGCGTCGTGGTGCTGCTCATCGGTTCAGGCGGCATTCTTTTCGCCAAGGTCATCCAGGCCGCGGTCTCGCGCGAACGCGAATACCTCGCCGACGCCTCCGCGGTGCAGTTCACCCGTAATCCGCTTGGGCTGGGTTCCGCGCTGAAGAAGATCGCGGGGTTCTCAGGCGCCCGTCGTGAAGCCTCCGAGGCCGAGCTCGAAGCCCAGCATCTCTTCTTCGCCTCCTCGGGGGGTTTCCTCGAATCCCTGTTCTCCACGCACCCGCCGATCAACGAGCGCATCCGCCGGATCGACCCCGCCTTCGACGGCATCATTCCCGACGTCCAGCCGGTCGCGGTCTCGGCCGATGATACCTCACCGGTCTCCCGCGCCGCACCGGTCGCCTCCGCCGTGCCGCCCTTGCCGGTGGCCGCGTCCCGCGCTGTGCCGACCGACCATCAGATTCAGGACTCGGTCGGATTCCGCGGACGTATTTCCGAGACGTTGCGGAACGCTTCCGACGACCCGGTCAGCGCGATGGGCCTCGTCCTCGGTCTCTTGCTGCGTCGCGATCCAGCTTTGCGTGCGGCCCAGCTGTCGAAGGCTCGCAATCTCGCCGGCGGCGAAGTGGCTCGTGAAGCCGAGAAGTTCGAGCCGCTCCTCCGGGCCCTGCCGGCGGGATCGCGTTTGCCCTTGCTGGATCTTTCCATGCCGGCCTTACGTCAGCTCTCGGCGGAGCAGCAGGATCTTTTCCGGCAGGCCATCACGCAGGTCGGCTACGAAGCTGATGACGGCCTCATCGTCTTGCTCATCCAGGCGTCGATGCGGCGTTATCTTTCCCGCGAAAAGAATCCGCCCGGTCGCCCCGGCGACTTAGGCTCGGCTTACGCGCTCGTCCTCACGGCCGTGGTCCGGACTTCGGGCGAATCCGCTGAAGCACAGGCACGGGCCTATCGACTCGGCGCTGTCGTGCTTGGCCTCCCTGGACTTGACGCAAACTTACTGCCTGCCGAGAAGGTCAATCTCCAGAAAGTCGACGAAGCCTTGGCGGTCATCGCCGGTCAAAGCGTTTACGATCGTCGCAAGTTCGTCCGCGCGTGCGGCGCCGCGATGCTCCACGACGACCGGGCCGAGCCCGCTGAGGTCGAAATCGTCCGCGCCGTGGGGGATTCGCTCGGGATCAGTTTCGCGACGGGGCTAGGTAGGTAGACGCGAAGGCAGGGACAGCACCACGTGCTGTCCTGATGTCTTGTTAGGTAGGGTTGAGCGCCCTCGCTCAACCGCGGCTGACCAAGGGTGGTCAGCCTGCCATCGGCCGCCCTGCGGCGGCCGGAGGACGGCTCGGAGAGCCGTCTCTACCTTACGATCAGCCTGCGATCAACGACTCACCAGTCATCTCCGCCGGCTTCGGCAGGCCCATGAGGGCGAGCAGGGTCGGGGCGACGTCGGCGAGGCGCCCGGTGGGGCGGGTCTTGAGGGCCTTGCAGTCGGCGCCGTAGAGGATGACCTCGACGGGGCTGAGCGTGTGGCGCGTGTGGGCGCAGTTCTCTTCCGGCTCCCACATCTGGTCCGCGTTACCGTGGTCGGCCGTGACGAGGGCCTTGCCCCCGACCTGGTCGATGGCGGCGAGGAGGACGCCGAGGCCGTTGTCGACCGCTTCGCAGGCCTTGCAGACCGCGGCGAGGTCGCCGGTGTGGCCGACCATATCCGGGTTGGCGTAGTTGACGACGATGAGGCCGAACTTACCGGAGAGGATCGCGGCCTTGGCCATCTCGGTGACATGCGAAGCCGACATCTCGGGCTTCTGGTTATAGGTCGAGACTTCCTTCGGGCTCTGCGCCATGCCGCGCTCTTCGCCGGCGAACGCTTCTTCGCGGTAATCGTTGAAGAAGAAGGTCACGTGCGGGAACTTCTCGGTCTCGGCCGTGCGATACTGCGCGATGCCTTGTTTGGCGACCCACTCGCCGAGGATGTTCACCATCTTGGCGGGCTTATCGAAGACCACGTTGGGGCAGAGGCCCTTCTCGTAGTTGGTGAGCGTGGCGTAGAAGATCTTGAGCAGCTTCGCACGGGGGAAGCCCTTGAACTCCGGATCGATGAAGGCGCGGGTGATTTCGCGCGGACGGTCGCCACGGAAGTTGAAAAAGAGCACCGAGTCGCCGTCCTGGATGAAGGCCGTGCCCTTGATGCGGGTGGCCGGGACGAACTCGTCACCGGTCGTATTAGAGTCGGTCGGCTTGTCGTAATAGGCCTGCACCGCTTCGGCGGCCGAAGTGGCTTCCGGGGCGGGGGAGCCCGTGAGGGCGTCGTAGGCGGTCTTCACACGTTCCCAGCGGTTGTCGCGGTCCATGGCCCAGAAGCGGCCGGCGACGCTGGCGACCTTGCCGATACCGATCTTCACGAGCTCGGCTTCGAGCTGCTTAAGGTAACCGAGGCCCGAGGTGGGCGGGCTGTCGCGGCCGTCCATGAAGGCGTGGATGTAGACCTTCGAGAGGCCTTCTTCCTTCAGCAGGCGGAGGAGGGCGTAGAGGTGGGGCAGGGTGGAGTGGACGCCGGCTTCGGAGCAGAGGCCCATCAGGTGGACCGCACCGCCGGTGGCCTTGACGTTCTCGACCAGGCCGCGGAAGGCCTTGATCTGGCGCATGGCGGCCGGGTCGGTGAGGCCCTTGTCGATGCGGACGATCTCCTGGTCGACGATGCGACCGGCGCCGATGTTCTGGTGGCCGACTTCGGAGTTACCCATGATGCCGACCGGCAGGCCGACATCGAGGCCGTGGGCCATGATCTCGGTGCGGGGCCAATCCTTGGTCAGGCCGCGCGAGACCGGGATGTTCGCCAGCTTCACGGCGTTGAACTTGTCGTGCTTAGGATTGTGGTTTTCGCCCCAACCGTCGCGGATCACCAGAAGTACGGGTTTCATAAATGGATAGGAGGGAGAGATAGGGCGGACTTACCCCCGCTGGCAAGAAGCAGGTGCGCCGGAGGCGCGAGAGGCCCGGAGGACCCGAGGCCCAGAAAAGCCATGGGTAGGGTCAGGACCGCGTCACGACCTAGCCTGACTTGGGTAGGGTTGAGCGCCCTCGCTCAACCGCGGCTGACCAAGGGTGGTCAGCCCTACCTTTCTTTACAACTTTGCACCTTTGCACATAAATTTCCGTCATGCCCCGCATCCTCCTCGCTCTGCTCGGAATGGCGTTTTGCGCCGTCGCTTCGGCCGCCACGGTCGAGAAGCTGACCATCGACGGCAAGGCGGTGACCGTGAAGGTTCCGCCGCAGCCCGCTCCCGGTAGGCCCTGGCTTTGGGTCGGCGAGTTCGGTGGCCACCTGAAGAAGCTCGAGGATGGCCTTGTCGCCCAGGGCTGGCACGTCGTCTACGTCGGCGTGAGCAATCAGTTCGGCTCGGCCCGCTCGATGGCGACCTGGGAAAAGGTCTACGCGGAGCTGCGCGCCCAGCGCGGCCTCTCCGCCAAGCCGGCGCTCCTCGGTATCTCGCGTGGCGGGCTTTACGTGAACGCCTGGGCGCGTCTGCATCCGGATCGCGTCAGCGTGCTCTATCTCGACAACGCCGTGTGCGATATCCGCTCCTGGCCGGGCGGCGTCGCCCTCACGCACCAGAGCAAGGGCAGCCCAAAGGATTGGGCGCTGTACAAGACCGAGTTCGGTTATGCGAACGACGACGAAGCCAAGGCCAAGTCACTGCAACCCGCCGAAGGATTGCTTCCCGCGATCAAGGCCGGCGTGTTCCTGATCTCGTGTCACGGCACCGCCGACAAGACCGTTCCGTTCGAAGACAACGCCGCGTATGTCATCAAGCTCTGGCAGGACAACGGCGGCCGCGTGAAGGTGTTCCCCAAGGCCGGCGGCGATCACCATCCTCACGGCCTGCCGGATTCGAAGCCGTTGATTGAGGTCCTGACGGCAGAAGTTAAATAAAGGTAGGGACAGCGGATGCGAGGCAGACTGGGACAGCACGTGGTGCCGACCCTACCGGCTTACGCCTCCACCCAGCGGCCCTTTTCCTTGATGAGGTCGACGAGGCGTTCGACGGCTTCTTCCTGGGGGACGTTGAACTTCACCGGGGTCTTGCCGACGTAGAGGTTGATCTTGCCGGGCGCGCCGCCCACGTAGCCGAAATCGGCGTCGGCCATCTCGCCGGGGCCGTTCACGATGCAGCCCATGACGGCGATGGTGACGGACTTGAGGTGTCCGGTGCGTTCCTTGATCTTGAGGGTCGTCGACTGGATGTCGAAGAGGGTGCGGCCGCAGCTCGGGCAGGCGACATACTCGGTCTTGGTCTGGCGCATGCGCGCGCCCTGCAGGATATCGTAAGCGAGCGTGAGCGACTTGGCCGAAGAAGCCGGGGTCTCGCACGAAAGGAAGTCGCCGTAGCCATCGACGAGCAGGCCGCCGGCGAAGATCGAGGCCTCGATCAGGCGGGACTGGAAGCCGGCATCCAAGCTCACGGCATTGGCGACCGTGGCGCGGATCCACAGGGGGGCTTCGAGCTGGGCGACGTCGGCGCAGCGCACGAGTTCGCGGTAAGTTCCGGTGGCGTGCAGGCCATCTTGCGGTTGCGAAGAGGTGAGCATCAGGCGACCAGCGGGAATCGCCGAGAGCTCCTTCGTGAGCGCCGCGAGCGTCGGGCCATCGAGATCGACGGCGAGAATCGCGTCATGCTTCGTCACGGCTTCACCCCAGGCTTTGAGCTCGGCGCCATCAGTGGCGGCGAAAGCCTTCACGACCACTAGGCGGCTACCGGAGCCGTCGAAGGGGAAGTCCGCAGGGGAGAGGCTCGTCTCGACGAACAGGGCCGGTACGGCCTGTCCGAGGGCCTTGCGCAGGGAGCGCAGGCCGGCGGCATGGGCGGGGTCGTCGAGACGCACCAGCAGGCCTTCGGCGCGGACTTCGCGTTGGGCCGCATGCGCGTCGAGAATCTCCTTCGCCGCGGCCTGCCAGTCGGCGAGGCCGGCGATGCTGCGGACGATCACGCGAGGGAGTTCGCCCGAACCCGCGAGGCAATTCGAGGAAAGCGCGATGAGTTCGGTCTCGCGGCGGACGAAGGAGAACGGGTCGGCCGGGTCGGCGGGCAGCTTGACCGACGAAGCGTCGCCGAGCCTGGCGAAGTCTTCGGCGCGGCGGACGATTTCCTTGCAGACCGGAATCTCGTGCCAAGGGTCTTCCGTGAGCGAGACGCGTACCGTGTCGCCGAGGCCGTCGGCGAGGAGCGAGCCGATGCCGATGGCCGACTTGATGCGGGCGTCCTCGCCTTCGCCGGCCTCGGTCACGCCGAGGTGCAGTGGGTAGTCCATGCCGAGGTCCGTCATGCGGGCGGCCGCCAGGCGGTAGGCCTCGATCATCACCTTCGGGTTCGAGGACTTCATCGACAGGATCATGTCCTTGAAGCCGTGGGATTCCGCGATGCGGATGAATTCGAGGGCGGACTCCACCATCCCGTTCGGCGAATCACCGAAGCGGTTCATGATACGGTCGGAGAGCGAGCCGTGGTTGGTGCCGATGCGCAGGGAACGGCCGAGGGCCTTGGCGCGGAGGACCAGCGGCGTGAAGGCCTCGTGCAGGCGCTCCAGCTCCTCGGCGTAGGCTTTGTCCGTGTATTCCAGCACCGCGAACTTCTTCTTGTCGGCGTAGTTGCCCGGGTTCACGCGGACCTTCTCCACGTGTTCGACCGCTTCCATGGCGGCGACCGGCAGGAAGTGAATGTCGGCGACGAGTGGCTGGTTGAAGCCCGCCGCGCGGAACTTTTGGTGGATGTCCTTCAGCGCGATCGCCGCAGCCTTGTTCGGGGCGGTGATACGGATGATCTCGCAGCCCGCTTCCGCGAGGCGGATCGCCTGGGCGAGCGTCGCCGCGATGTCCTCCGTGTCGGAGGTCGTCATCGACTGCAGTCGGATCGGATTCAGGCCGCCCACGGCAACGCCACCCACGTTCACGACGCGGGTGAGGCGGCGGACTGTGCGGTGGCGGGAGGGACAGTAGTCCGAGGACATAGGGTTATCTCAACCCCTTTGCCCTCAGCCGTCAACGAGCGTCAGAAATCCCAGCGATGGGACGACGGAATCCACTGGTAACCCTTGCGGCCATTGGGGATCACCACGCCCAAGCCCGGCCAGGGGAGGTGGAAGCCGTAGGCGCGCTCCTTCGTGGCGGCGATTTCGGCGAAGACCTTCTTGCGGGTCGCCACGGCGACTTCGGGGTTGTGGTCGAAGTCGATGAACCAGTTAGGGTCTTCGAGCATCAGCACGTGGTTATGGGCGAGGTCGGAGAGGTGCAGGAGGGACTGCCCGTCGGACTTGATCCGGAAGATCGCATGGCCATCGGTATGGCCGGGGGCGGCGAGGATCGTGATCGCGCCGTCGAGGATCTGGTCGCCATCCTTATGGATGACCAAGTTCGGCTGGAGCGTATCGAACGATCCGCGGACGTTTCGGATCATGCCCTTGATGTCGTCGGTGCGGTGCGACTTCGAGAAATCGGGTTCCTTGCCGCGCCAGAAGTCGACTTCCTCCTTGAGGACGTGGACGGCCGCGTTGGGGAAGAGGATTTTGCCGCCGCTGGCGAGACCGCCGATGTGGTCGATGTGCGAGTGGCTGAGCAGGGCGTGGGTCACGTCCTTAAACGCGATGCCGATGGTGTCCATCGCGTCGGCGAGCCAACCCCAGTTCTGATTCTTGTGCGGGCCGAAGCCGGCGTCGACGAGGATGACTTCCTTATCCTTCCGCAGGAGCAGGATGTTGATGTAGAGGGTGACGTCGTCGGGCCGCTCGCCGAGGTCGACGAGTGCCTTGGTCATGGCCGCCGTCTCGGCCTTCGGGAACATCTTCTTCGTGACGCAATTCTTGAAGGTACCGTAGCCATCGCTGATGGACCAAGCCTCGAACTTACCGATGGCGAACTTATGGATATAGGGGTTCGGAATCGCCTTCTTTGGGATCGGATTGCCAGCGGCATCGGTCGCGGCCTGGGCGGCGGCGAGGGCGGCCGGGATACTGAGGGCGGCGAGGGCGGCGCTCAGGTTGCCGAGGAACTGACGACGGGAGTTTTCGGGGAGGGGCTTTTCCATGGGGTTATGAGGGGAGATAAAGGGAATAAGTTCCCTTGGACGAGGATTTTGCGGAGCCAGAGGCTCCGCAGGAGGGCCGGTTGGCCGGAGGGCCAGAGGCTATTATGCTCAGATAGCCATGCAACTTGGGTAGGGGCGACCATCCTTGGTCGCCCGCGGTCGAGCAGGGACGCTCGACCCTACCAGGCCTCGCTCACTTCTTCGCGCCGAAGTCCTGCGACTTATAGACGTGGCGTTCCAGGAGCTGCTGCTTGAGCTGGAGTTCGCTGTCGCCGGAGCATCGGCGGACGTCGTGCAGGATGATATAGGCCATCAACGACAGCAGGAGGCCCATGAAGGTGTATTGCAGGATGATGACCGCCTTGTTGCTCAGGATGCCCTTGGTGAAGCGCTGGATCGTGGCGATGAGCATGTGGCCGCCGTCGAGGACCGGGATCGGCAGGAGGTTGAGGACCGCAAGGTTCAGATTGATGAGCACCGTGAACCAGAGCACGCGGCGGATGTCTTCGGAGATGTTGTAGTAGGTCTTCGTGATCGAGATCACCGAAGCGAGCTGCTTCACCTGGATGTCGGAGCCGCGGTCGAAGAGGCGACCCAGCGTGGTGAAGGTCGAATTCACGATACCTGCGCAGGTTTCCCAGGGGTTGCGGTAGGCGAGTTCGGTCTTCGTCACGAAATAGGTGCCGATCTGGGCGTGTTCGACCGGCTTACCGCGGCGCACCTGGGCGTTGCGGAGCGTCAGGTTGCCGGCGTCGCCGTTGGCGCGCTTCCAGTAGACCGTGAGATCGCGCGGGGCGCCCGCGCCGGCTTTCTCGAGGTCTTCGAGCGAACGGACCGAAGTGATCTGCGAGCGTCCGTCGACCTTGTCGATGATCGTGCCGATCTTGAGCGTCTCCGCCAGGGCCGGATCTTCGGGCGAAAAGCCGAGCACCATGAGCTGGTCACGGATGGCCGCGGCGTCGTTGGTGAGCAGGTCGCGCGTGGCGGGAAGGACGATGAGTTGATGGCGGTTCTTCTCTTCGCCATAGGCGATGATGCTGACCGGGTTGACCGTCGTGTTCACCTGCGGAGTGATGATGACCTTGGCGCTCACGCCCCCTTCGCGTTCGACGAGGAGCGTACGGGGCTTCGCGCCGCCTTTGCGGAGCAGTTCGCGGAATTCGACGGTATTGTTCAGCGGCTGTCCGTCGATGGAGAGCACGCGGTCGCCGGTCTTCAGTCCGGCCTTCTCGGCGGGCGATTTCGGCGCCGGCGTGCCGATGATGACTTCCGTGCGCGGCTGCAGGCCGGCCATACGGACCTTATCGCCGGACTTCGCGTTCAGCTCGATGCGGGCCGGCTGGACGACGAATTCAAGTTCCTTGCCGTCGCGCTCGACCTTGAAGGTCGCGGTCGGGTTGCCTTGGGAGTCTTTACGATTACCGAGCATCACCGCCTCGGTGATTTGGTTGAAGTTGCTGACCGTGGTATCGTCGATGGACAGCACCTTGTCGCCGGAGCGAAGGCCGGCCTTGAACGCCGGTCCGACGACCGTGTTCCCGAGGCCGAGTTCGGCCAGGTGGCCGGAGCTCGTCACGAGCTGTTCGGGCACGTAGCCGATGATGGTGCTGGAGGTGCCCGCGGCGACCGGCATACCGGTGAACCAGAGTACGCAGGCGAGAACGAAGGCGAAGATGACGTTGAAGACGGCGCCCATGACCGAGACGATCATCTTGTCGGCGTAGGAAATCTTCGGGAGTTTTTCGGCTTCCTCGCTGCTCGCGCCTTCGATGCCTTCCATGTCGGCGAGCTGGGGCAGCGCGACATAGCCGCCGAGCGGGATGATCGACACGCGGTAGTCGACGCCATCCTTGCCGGTCCAGCCGAAGAGGCGCGGGCCGAAGCCGATCGAGAAGCGCTCGATCTTCAGGCCGCGCTTGCGGGCGGCGAGGAAGTGGCCGAGTTCGTGGACGAAGATCGAGCCGCCGAAGAAGATGGCGACGAGGCTGATGCCCCAGAGAGAGCCGAGGAGGTCGCCGAAAAAAATGTTATCCATGGAAGAAAGAGGAAGGGGGTTATCTCAACGGGCTAGTCCCAGGGCGAGCCTGGACGTGACCGCCCTCGCTTCGGCATCGGCGGCGAGGACGTCGTCCAAGGACCCCGGTTCGCGGGCGGAAACGGCGGCCAAGGCTCGGCCGACGAGCTCGGCGATGCCGGTGAAGGGTAGCTTGCCGGCCACGAATTCGGTTACGGCGACCTCGTTGGCCGCGTTAAAGATGGCCGGGGCGGTACCGCCGGTCGTGGCCGCCGAGCGGGCCAGCCCTAGACAAGGGTAGCGAGCCGGGTCGGGCGGGGTCATGCCGAGCGTGAGGGCCTGGGCGAGGTCGAGCCGCGGGGCGGGGCAGGGTAGGCGGTCCGGGAAAAGGAGGCAGTCCTGGATCGGGTACGCCATCGAGGGCGGCGAGAGCAGCGCTTGGAGGCTGCCGTCGGTCAGCGTCACCAGCGAATGGATGATGCTCTGGGGGTGGACCACGACGTCGATGCGGTCAGCGGGGATGTCGAAGAGCCAGCGCGCTTCGATGACTTCGAGCCCCTTGTTCGCCATCGTCGCCGAATCGATCGTGACCTTCGGGCCCATGCTCCAATTGGGATGCTTGAGGGCCTGGGCGAGCGTGACGTGCTTCAGCTCGGCGAGCGGCGTGTCGCGGAAGGCGCCGCCTGACGCCGTGAGCACGAGACGGTCGATATCACCCTTGGGCTTATCGCGCAGTAGCTGGTGGATCGCGTTGTGTTCGCTATCGACCGGGAGCAGGCGCGCGCCGGAGGCACGGGCGGCTTCGGTCACGAACTTGCCGGCGAGCACGAGGAGTTCCTTGTTGGCGAGGGCGACGTCCTTCTTCGCCTTCAGCGCGGCGAGCGTCGGCGCGAGGCCGGCGGTGCCGACGACGGCGGAGACGACCATCGAGATTTCAGGGAGGCAGGCGACCTCGGTGAGGCCGGCGGAACCTTCGAGGATGCGGGTGCCGGCGGGGAAGGCTCCGGAAGCGCGGGCTTCGGCCGCTGCGGCCGGATCGGCTAGGGCGATGACACCGACACCGAACTCCTTGGCCGGGCCGACGAGTTCGCGCCAGCGAGAGTGGGCGGCCAGACCGGCGACACGCAGGCGGGACGGATGGGCCCTGACGACATTAAGGGTGGTCGTGCCGATGGAGCCGGTGGCTCCGAGGATGGCGATGGCCCGGACGTGCATGCGACTTGGGTCTGTCTGAGGCAACCGCGGGAGCGGAATGTGGCAAGCAGTTTGGGGCAGATAGGGCCTTTCGCCGTTCGACGCTTGTCTCTTTCGTCAGGATGGGTTGCCTGTCCGCATGGCCACTCAGCCTCAGGACCTCACCGGACTCTCCCACCTCGGGAATACCCAGAACAAGCCCCAGCAGACGCTGGAGACCTTCCCGAACCGCAATGCGGGCCGGAACTACACCGTCGAGCTTTCGACCGATGAGTTCACCTGCTTGTGCCCGGCCACCGGCCAGCCGGATTTCGCCAAGATCACGATCCGCTACGTGCCGGGTCCGCGCATCGTCGAGTCGAAGTCCCTCAAGCTTTATTATTGGAGCTTCCGCCAGCAGGGGATGTTCCATGAGCACCTGACGAACAAGATCCTCGACGACCTCGTCGCGGCCATCGATCCGATCTGGTGCGAAGTCACCGGCGCCTTCGGCGTCCGCGGCGGCATCGGCATCACGGTGCGTGCCGTGCACGGCAAGCAGCCGCAGCCGTGAAGCGTCGCCCCGTCCAGCAAGACGACGGGGAGCCGACGGATTGGCCGGGTTCGGCCTTGGTGTCCGATTTCCTGACACGTCAGCTGGCCGGTCGTCGACTGGCTGCGCTTTCGTGCCTGACCTATGGGCGTTCGCTCAAGGGCTTCGCTCTCTGGATGAAGTCCAATGGCGGTTGGGACGGCGATTGGTCCAAGCTGACCGCCCGTAACCTCCGCGACTTCGTGATCGAGCGGCAGGGTACGCACAACCGCCGTTCCGTGCACAACCAGGTCTCGGCCCTGCGCGCTTTCCTCGCCGACCTGCGCGAGCGCGGCGGTATCACCACCACGCCCGCCGCGGGCCTCGTGCTGCCGAAGCTTCCGCGATCGCTCCCCAAGTTCCTGACCGAGGCGCAGACGGACACGCTGATGGACGCCGCGGAAGATTCCGAAAAAGACGACCCGCAGGAAGTCGCCCGCGACATGGCGATCCTGGAACTGCTTTACGGTGGCGGCCTGCGCGTGTCCGAGCTCTGCGGTATCAACGGCGGCGATCTCGATCTCGGTAGCGGCCTCGTGAAGTTGATGGGCAAAGGCTCGAAGGAGCGCGTCGTGCCCGTCGGCGATAGCGCCGTGAAGGCCGTGAAGGATTATCTTACCTTGCGCGGGGCGCCCGCCCGCGGGGCGCCGATGCTGCTCGCCGCCCGCGGTGGCCGCCTGAATCCGCGTGCCGTGCAGCTCATGCTGAAGCGCAAGCTCGCGCTCGCCGGCCTGCCTGCGGACCTCACCCCGCACAAGTTACGCCACGCGTGCGCGACGCATCTGCTTTCCAACGGAGCGGACCTCCGCCTCGTGCAGGAGCAGCTCGGCCACGCCTCGCTTTCGACGACGCAGATCTACACGCACCTCAGCGTGGCCAAGCTACGCGAGGTGCATCGCAAGTCGCACCCGCGAGCTTGAGTCGCTGATTCGCCTCGCCTCCGCGGGTCTGCCGGAGCATCTTGTCGCGTGCTTGTTTCAGCCGCCCATGCGAAGCTCAACCTCTCGTTGGCCATCACTGGTCGGCGGGCGGACGGCTTCCATGAGCTCATCAGCCTCGTCGCCCCGATTGCGCTTGCGGACACGCTTACGCTCGACGTCGGCCGGCCGCTCGGACTGACGTGCGATGACGCGTCCTTGTCGGTCGACGGTTCGAATCTCGTGCTCAAGGCCGCGGCCGCTTACGTGAAGCGACGTCCGTCTGCGCCGACCGGACATTTCCATCTCACCAAGAAGGTGCCGCATGGTGCTGGCTTGGGCGGCGGGAGTTCCGATGCCGCGGCCGCGTTACGTCTGCTCGATCAAGCTTCTGGCGACCCTCTTGGCCTGGAAGTCCTCGAGACGCTTGCCGCTGAGGTTGGTTCGGACTGTCCGTTCTTCGTGCGCGGCCAAGCCGCGGTCATGCGGGGCAGGGGAGAGCGACTGGAAATTTTACCCCTCGCGGCCCGCGCCGCGTCAGCCGGAAGAAAGGTCGTCCTGGTGAAACCTCCGTTCGGGGTTCCGACGCCGGAGGCCTATGCATTACTGGCTAAAGCCGGAAAGTACCGTCCCGCGGCCCAGGCCGAGGCCGAACTCGCCGCTTGGATCGCCCAGCCGT
This sequence comes from Opitutia bacterium UBA953, assembly GCA_002293125.1. GTDB lineage: Bacteria > Verrucomicrobiota > Verrucomicrobiia > Opitutales > UBA953 > UBA953. Next base: position 18,395 of record DBCR01000024.1, on the reverse strand, counting down.
CTGCGGATCCGTCGGCCCTAGGCAACGATTTGGCTGCCCCCGTGTTCGCCAAGTACCTTGCTTTGCCGGTCGGGCTCGAATCTTTCCGACGTGCCACCGGGGTGAACTGGCAGATGACGGGCAGCGGGAGCGCCTGTTTCGCCTTCATCTCGGACGGTTTCGACCACGCCCGCTTGCGGGCGGACGTCCGGAGGGCCTGGGGGCCCGGAGCCTGGGTGGAAGAGACCGTTATTTCGGCTTAGTTTCGGCTTTACTGTCGGCCGAGGGGTCGCCAAGTTGCGAGTCACTATCACCCATGGGAAGCCTCAAGAAGAAGCGTCGTCTGAAGATGAACAAGCACAAGCGCCGCAAGCGCTCGAAGGAAAATCGCCATAAGAAGCGTCTTTGGGGCTGATTAACCCAACCCAAGGAACGAACCGGGCGGCCCAAAAGGCCGCCCGGCTCTTTTTCGGGCTTGCTCCGACCGAGGCCGTTCCCAAACCTCAACCTTCCAACCGACACAAACCATGGCTCGCGAAACCGTTATCATTGAATGCACCGAAGCCCGCAAGGAGGGCAAGCGCCCTTCCCGTTACATGACCACCCGTAACAAGAAGCTTTCCCAGGAGAAGGTGGAACTGAAGAAGTATAATCCTTCCCTGCGCCGTCACACGCTGCACAAGGAGATCAAGGGCTAAGCTCCTTTCTTCCCAATGCCAGAAGGGCCGGCCGCAGCGATGCGAGCCGGCCCTTCTGTTTGGCGGGGTGGCGCGTCCTTAGGCTGGCTTGACCGTGCGGCGCAGGAGGCGCCAGCGCGCGCGGTGGTGCCGGGTCCAGTCGATCAGGGCTCGCTCGAAGCCGATGTCGCGGCCTGCCTTCTCGGACTCGATCCACTTATGGCGGAGGATTTCTTCGCGCTCGGCGAGGAACTCCGCATACAGGGACGAACGGGCCGCCAGGTCGGCTTCGGTCTTCGGCTCCGGTTGCATTTCTCTCATCCTTGGGGGCAGATTGAGCGAAATATGACGAACTTGCAAGCCGTAGGCGACGGCTGGGTTACGCCTGTTTTTCGAGCCCTTGCAGCACGGTCAGGCCGACGGATCGGAAGACCCGGGCCGGATTGCTGTCCGGGTGGCTAATGACCACCGGGATGCCGTGGTCGCCGCCCACGCGGATGGTCTGGTCGAGGGGGACTTCTCCCAGAAGCACCGTGTTCAGGGCCGTGGCGACCTTGAGGCCGCCGCCTTGGCCGAAGAGGTATTGGCGGGAACCGTCCGCCGTCTCCAGGAAACTCATGTTTTCGGCCACGCCGAGGATCGGCACGCCGACTTTCTCGAACATCGCCGCGCCGCGGAGGGCGACCGCGACCGCCGCCGTCTGCGGGGTGGTCACGATGATGGCGCCGCTCAGGGCCATCGCTTGGGCGATGGAGAGTTGGGCGTCGCCGGTGCCCGGGGGCAGGTCGATCAGGAGGACGTCCAATTCGCCCCAGCGGACATTCGTCGCGAATTGCGAGATGGTCTTCATGATCATCGGGCCACGCCAGACCACTGGGGCGTCGGCATCGATGAGGAGGCCCATGGACATCACCTTCACGCCGAAATTCTCGAGGGGGATAAGGGTGTCGCCGTCCAGCATGGGACGGCCGTTGACACCGATCATCAGCGGGACCGAAGGGCCGTAGATATCGCAGTCCATCAGGCCGACCTTGCCTGGGCGACCTTGGTCGGAGAGGGCTCGGGCGAGGGCGCAGGCCAGATTGACCGCGAAAGTGGACTTGCCGACACCGCCTTTGCCGCTGGCGACGGCGATGATGTGCTTCACCTTGCCCACGCCCGCATCGGCCGGGAGCTTGACGGCCGCGGCCGGGGCTCCGGCGGGGGGTGGGGTGCCCTTGGGGACCGTGACCGTGATCGCGATCTCCGGGTTCTTCGCCCCGATGGCCTGAAGGGCGGCTTCGATCTCGGCGTAGAGTTTCTTGGGGACCTCGGGGTCGGCGCTCGTGACCGCCAGCCCGACGCTGACTTTGCCCTCGAGGGTGACCTCGATGCCCTTCACCAGGCCGAAAGAGACGATGTCGCGGCTGTAGCCAGGGTAGCGGACCCGGCCGAGGGCCTTCTGGACGGATTCCTTATCGAGCGACATCAGCGGGATTGAACTCCCTGCCCAACTTAGGTCAAACTGCTAACCTCATAACACACTCGCTCGATGCGCTTCCTTTCCGTTCTCGCCGTCATTCTCGCCTCATCCCTCTTCGCCCAAGGTAACATCAAGGTCGAAAAAGAGATCGATGGCTTAATCAGCCGCAAGATCATGCCGGTGGCGATCGTCTCGGACGACCCGGTCCTGGGCAGCCTCGTCCAGTCCGCTCTTTCCACGCATGGCGCGTTCGAGATCTCCCCCACTTCTTCCGTCAAGGTGCGCATTGGTCGCGGCGGGCTCGCCGCCGTCGTCTCGTGCGATCATGCGCTCTACGCCTTTACGGCGAACATCGAAGGCAAGGACGAGGATCAGCTCGCGCTCCGGATCGCCGACGCCGCGGTCGTGGGCCTCGGTCGTCGCTGGCAGCTCAAGCCATTGTTCGCCGACACCAAGGTCGCCTTCGTCTCGCGTTCCACCGGCAGCGCCGAAATTTATGTCACTAATCTGGCCCGCTCTAGGACGTTACGCCTGACGAGGTATGGCAACACCTCGATCGGCCCGCGCTGGTCGGCCGATGGCTCCCGCATCTTCTTCATCTCCTCTTTCCGTTCGAACTGGCCCGAGATTTTCTCGACCAATGGCTACGGCGAAGCCTCCAAGGTGATCGTCAACGTCCGGGGTGCGTTGGGCGCCGCCAGCAGCGGTCCCGATGGGCGGATCGCTTTCGCCTCCTCCAATAAGGGCACGATGGATATCTTCGTCGCCGGTCCGCAGGGCCAGACGCCGACGCGCGTGATCAAGGCTCCGAGTATGCAGTGGGTGAACACCGATCCTTCGTGGTCTCCGGACGGTTCCCGTTTCGCACTCACCGCTGGCCCGACCGGCAGCCCGGGCATCTACCTCGCCAGCTCCGCCGGCGGCGCCTTGCAGCGGCTCTCCACGGGTCATGGTTACAGCACCGAGCCGCGCTGGAATCCCGTCTTCCCGGATCAGCTCGTCTTCACTTATCAGGAGGCTGGCGCACTGCGCCTCGGCGTGCTCGACCTCGCCGCCGGCACCGTGACGCCGATCGTGACCAAGAGCCCGGTATCCCTCGCCCATGCTTCGTGGTGCGCGGACGGCCGCCACCTGGTCGCCGCGCAAGGCAACTGGCTGGCGGTCATCGACAGTGTCACCGGCAAGGTGACGCGTCTCACGCCTTCGCAACTCGGCGATTGCTCTGAGCCGGACTGCTGGACGCCTCGCGCGCAGTGAACGGGGTCACTCGACGTACAGGCCGTCGGGGCGCACGGACTCTTCCGCCCGCAGGTAGAGATTGAACTTCGCGAGCTCAGCGGGCGTGATGGTGGCGCCCTTGCTGGCGGCGGCGTAGGTCTTGTCGTCGACGAGCGCGAAGATCCGGTCCTTGTCCGTGTCGCGGGCCAGCGCAAGGTAGCGCCACTGCGGCGAAGTGCGCGTGGTGACGAAGCGGTGGGTCGCCGTCTGGAGACTAGCGTAGAAGGTGCGGCCGCCGACGGTCACCTTGTCGCTGACTTTATAGCGTTCACGGTCGATCAGGAAGGCTTTGGCCATCGGCTCGCTGGTCCATTTGCTCGTGCCGAGATGCTTGGAGTTCCAGGGCAAGAAGACGGTGTCGCCGGCGATGCGCGCGCTGACGATTACCAGGTTCAACGAATCGGAGTTGATGCCCGAGATTTCGGAGATGACGAACGTGCCGTCGGGATTGACCCGGACTTCTTTGGCGCCCGAGGTCAACATCCAGGCGGCGAGCTCGGCGCCTTGGCCCGAATTGAATTCGCTCCAGCGCTTCCGACGGGCCACCGGCGAGGTGAGGGCATAGACCTTGGCCTGGAGGGCCTTGAGGCGTTCGGAGAAGGCGAGCAGTTGGCCGCTCCACGCTTTCTGGGCGGACTGCGAGCTCGCGGCCTGCGCGTGGAAGTCGACGCGGTCGATGAACATCTTCAGCGCACTCATCCGCAGGCCTTCGGCTTCCTTACGGAGCCGGCCGGCCTCGGTGAAACTGGCCGCAGGGAAGGTGTTCATCACTTCGGCGAAGAGCTGGGCGAAGCCCGCTTCTTCAAGGGTCGGACTGAGGACTTCGTCGAGGACTGCGGCCTGGGCACCCAGTAGTTCGGCGGCCTTGGCGGAGGGTGCCTCGCGCAGGACGTAGACCCGGCGGTCGTCGTCGAGTTTGAGTCCCCAGCCAGCGATCTTCCGGGTCAGCGGGGCGGTGTCGACCTGACCGCGCAGCGAGAAGGAAGAGTGAGGGTCGATGTTCAGGCGACTGGCGATCACGTTGAAGCCGGGCGAGCCGCCGAGCGGCTTCTCGAAGACGGCGCGTTCGGCGCGGGTCTTGATTTCGGCGAATTGGCTGAGCTCGCTCCGGAGTATCGCGAGGCTCGTCCGGGCGTTGAGTTCTTCCTTCACGAAGAGACTGCCGCAGAAAGCGAGGGCGTCGCCCCCGAAGCCTCGGGATAGGCCCAGTAACGCGCCGCCGCCGACCATGGCGATCAACGCGGCATAACCGACTCCCCGGTGCAGGCGCTGGGTGGAGGTGATCTTCTTTTCGTGATCAGCGAGGGCGAGCATCGCCTGGACCTGCGTGAAGGTGTCGACGTTGGCAGGTTCAGCCAGGCCGTAGAGCAGGAGGCGTCTCCGTGTGTCGGGGTCAAGCCGCGTGGCGGCGATCTCCTCTTCGACTTCCGTGGAGACGGCCTTCGTCCGCCTCAGTTTGAGGGTTACGCCGAATTTGAAATGGTCGGAGAGCGGTACCCAATCCGGCGACCCTTCGGGCGCACAGAGCATGTCCGCCGTCAGCGTCCCTTCCGCGATCATGGCCATGATCTCGGCTTCGGTGAGAGGTCCGCGGGTTTCGTTACCAATGAGGAGTGAGAAGTGGCGCATGCGGGCAGAGTCCATCCCTCTTCGGGTATCTTTGAGCCTGTTTGCCACCGGTGGTTAGGCAAGACGAATGGGCTCAGCGATACCTTTTGCAAATCGTCCCGGAATCCGCTTTGCTGGGATTCGTTCGATGGCTAATCCAGGCATCAATCAATCGCAAAAGCAGTTTCAGGGCCTCGTCCTGACGCCGCAACTTCGCCAGTCGCTCCGCATCCTCCAGGTGCCCGCGGCCGAGCTCCTGCGTGAGATCTCGGAAGAGATGGCCGCCAACCCTTTATTGGAGGAAGTTGAGCCGGTCGGCAGCGAGAGTCCGGACGCGCCGGTGCCCTCCGAAGAGGCGGAAGAGGAGGGCCCGCGCGAACTCTCCTTGGGCGACGACGATTTTGATGCGTTGAAGCGCATGAAGGAGGATTGGGATGAAAGCTACTACGAGGAGATCCGCTCGCAGGGGTATACCCAGGAAGACGAGGAACGTCGCCGGCATATGCTGGAGTCCGCCACCGGCGAGGCTTCGCTTTCCGAACACCTCGCCGATCAGGCCCGCACGGCCTCCGATGATCCGGCCGTGCAGGAGGCGCTCAAGCTCCTGATCGCCTCGCTCGATGAGCGTGGCTTCGTCGAGGAAGACCTTTCGACCGTCGCCCTGCGTTCCGGCCAGCCTTACGAGGCCGTCACGACGGCCCATACCTTGCTGATGGCTTTTGATCCGCCGGGCATCGGCGCCCGCGATCTGCGGGAGTGTTTCCTCGCCCAGCTGCGTCAGCGCGGCCGCAGGCTTTCCACCGCCGCGCGTCTCATCACCGATTGCTGGGAGCCGATGATGGGTCGAAGGCTCGATGAATGCGCCCGGGTGCTCGACGTCGAACTCGACGATATCCGCGAGGCCCTCGCCGAACTCGCCAAGCTCGAGACGGTGCCCGCCCGTCGATTCTCCCGCGACGATAACCGGGTGGTCACGCCCGACGCCTGCGTCGAACTGGGCGATGACGGCAAGTGGAAGGTCATCATGGACGACCGCCATGTCCCCAAGCTCCGCCTGGTGCCCGCCTACAAGGACATGCTCGCCGGCCAGGCCCTCGGCGACAAGGAACGGGCTTACATCCTCGAGCGCATGCGCCAGGGCAAGTTCCTCATCGGCGCGATTGAAGAGCGCCAGCGTACCATCGAGAAGCTCGCCCACATCATCGTCGAGCGTCAGGTCGATTTCTTCGAGCATGGCCCCGCCAAGCTCCGTCCGCTGACCATGACCGACGTCGCGAAGGAGATGGGCGTCCATGAGACCACCGTCGGTCGCGCCGCTGCTAGCAAGTGGATGCTGACGCCGCATGGTTTGCGCGAGTTCCGTTGGTTCTTCACTTCCGGGGTCGCGACGTCCGATGGCGGTACCGTCGCGCAGGAAGGCGTCCAGGAACTCATCGCCGACATCCTGGCTCGCGAGAACCCCGCCGAGCCGCTGGCCGACGAGGCCATCACGGCGGAGTTACGTAAGCGCGGCGTGCAGATCGCCCGCCGCACCGTGGCGAAGTATCGCGAAGCGTTGGGCCAGCCTTCGGCGCACATGCGCCGCAAGCGCCTCTGATCAGCCGAAACGGCCGAGGACGGAGTCCCAGCCGAAGTTGGCCATGTCGGGAAAGACGAACTGCACGCCGGCCGTGAGGCCGTTCGGGAGGCGCGCGGGCGCGACGACGAGGGGTAGCCCGGCAAGCGAAGCGGGCGCATTGAGCGCGAGCAGTCGGCGGCGATGCGTCGCGTTGGAGTCGGCCTTGCGAACGGCGCATCCCGATGTCGCGGGCAGGGCGATGAAGTGATGGCGACGGAAGACGATGCGGAAGGCATCAATCACGCGGGTGCGCACGGCTTCGGCGGCCCGGATCTCCTCATGGGTGCGCCCGCGGCCGATATCGAGACGTTCCCACACGACAGGGTCGTAATCTGGGCGCCGGCGTTCGAGCCAAGCGGCGTGCACGCGCGCGGCGGCATGGCCACCGAGTGTCGGATACGCGTCCGCCGCTTCCTTGAAGGCGAGCCGCAGGAGCATCGCGGCGGCGGCGTCTTCCTGCGCTCCGGCCTGCCGGGCGACCGCGCGCATGGCCGCGAGATCGTCCTGCGGGATATCCAGGCCTAGGTCGCCGGCCCAGAGGCCCGCGCCGGCGGGCGGGGCTTCGCCTAGCACGGCGGCCGACACCTGGCGGAGATCCTTGGCGGTGCGCGCGATCCATCCTTGGGTGTCGTAGCCCGGCGAGAGCGGGAAGATGTCGCCGATAGGTGCGATATCAGGCGAGAGACGCAGTCCCCAGACTCCACAGTAACCGCAGGGCACGCGGATGGAGCCGGCGGAATCGGTCGCCAGGGCGAAAGGGACCAGACCCCGGGCGACGGCGAACGCCGAGCCGGAGCTCGAACCGCCAGAGAGTAGCTCCGGGTGTTCGGGGTGAGGGCAGTCACCGAAGTGCGGGTTCTCTCCGGTGAGACCGAAGGCGAACTCGTTCAGTTGCGTTCGTCCGCACTCGATCGCCCCGGCATCGGCTTCGAAGGCGGCCGGCAGGGTGGAAGTCGTGCTGGCTGGGCCGATCTCCTCGGGCAGAAACGTCGAGCCCGCGTAGGTCGGTTCGCCTTTTCGAAAGTAGAGGTCCTTCGTGAGGAAGGGCACGCCGCCCAGGGCGGCTTCGCGCAGAGGCCAAGCCGCTTCGAAGCGGCGGGTCAACGTGGCGACGTCGGGCAGGCCGCAGAGCGAGGCGCGTTGTTCCTCGGCGCCCAGCGCGCCCAGTTTGATCAGGAAAGCTTCCGCCGCCATACGAGGACCGCGCGTGAGGGTGAACTCACGCCAATCTTCGACGGACTGCGGCAGCAGGCTCACAGCTCGAGGGGGACGCCCGGTGCGGGGTCGTGCACGCGGGTGCCGGGCATCGCGGCGGCGAAGGTTTCCTTCATCCATGCGCGGGCGGGCGGGTCGCCGTGCGTCAGGACGATGTCCTTCGGCGCGAGGGCCTTGGCGAAATCGAGGAGCTCTTCGCGGTCGGCGTGGCCGCTGAGGTGGAAGCGTTCGACCTTGGCGCGCAGCGTCGAGGTATGGTCGAGCGACTTGAATTTGAACTCACCGCCCGGATTCATGCCGATGAGTTCGCCACCCGGGGTCTCCGGATCGCAGTAGCCAACGAAGAACACCGCGTTCTCCTCGTGGTCGAGCATGTTGGCGGCGACACGCCAGGCGGGCGTCTTCTCGACGAGCATGCCGCTCGAGAGGAGGTAGATGCCGCGTTCAGGCATGTTCTTGCCGGGCTGGGTGTATTTACGCGAGAGCGGCAAGATACCAAGGTCTCGGAGGACTTGGCGGCTGAACTTCACCTGCTTGGTCTTCTTGCTGGCGGCATCGAGATAGTCGCAGAGATCCATGCCGAGTCCCGAGCAGAAGATCGGTACGTCGGCGAGATTGCCCGCGTCGGCGGCTTCCTGGAGGAGCATCAGAATCTCCTGCATGCGACCGAAGGCGAAGGCAGGCAGGAGGACCGAGCCGCCTTCGTCGCAGATGGCGTTGACGGCCTTGATCAGGCGCTGCTCTTCCTTGCCGCGGTCGAAGCCCGGGACGGTCGCCGTGGCGCCGCGCGTGCACTCCATGACGAGCGTGTCGACCGGTGTGCGTGGGAAGTTGGCTGCCGCCACGGTGCGTTGGGCCTTGAAATGGACGTCCCCCGTGAAGAAATGCTTCTTCTTACGGTGTTCGATGAGGCAGCCCACGGCGCCGGCGACGTGGCCCGCGAGGTGGAAGGTGAGGGCGACTTCTTCGCCGCCGCGGCCGATCATACGCGGGTTGGCGATGGGTACCGCGGCGAGGGCGTGTTCGACGCGTTCGACATCGGTCTCGACGTAGAGAGGGTAGTCCTGATTGCCGGTCTCTTCGCGCTGGCGCTTCATGACCTGGATGGAGTTGCTCAGGAGTCGCCGGACGAAGAGCGTGGTGGCGGCGGAGGCGTAGACGCGCGACGTCGGGTGCTGCTTCAGGAGCAGCGGCAACGAGCCCAGGTGGTCGAGGTGGCAGTGGGTCAGGATCACGCCATCGACGTTACCTTGGATCTTATCGATCTGCGGCAAGGCCTTGCGGCCATCGAGTTTGGGATGGAGGCCGCAATCGATCACCAGCCGCAGTCCGCCGAATTCGGCGAGCATGCAGTTGGCGCCGATCTCACGGCCAGAGTTTAGGTCGGTAAGTCGCATCAGGAAGGGTCGGAAGGAGGGGTCAGGGCGAAGACCGGGATGCGCGTGTAGATGCGTTCGCCGGATTGGGTGGTGCCATGGAAGGAGCCCTCGGCCGTCAGCGGGCCGCCGGCGAGGTGATAGCTATTGTAAGAGAACTTCTCGCCCGGGGGGAGGGTGGGGGTCTCGCCGACGATGCCGTCGCCCTCGACGATCTCGATGGTTCCGTCTGGAGCACGAATGATCCATTTCCGGCCCAGCAGCTTCACCGTCTCCTGAGAAAGGTTGCTGATGGTCAGGAAGTAGACGAACGCGTGCGGGGTTTCGGGGGGGAAGTTCACATCCCTATGGTGCACCACCTTGTCGACGGTGACCCTGAGGCCTGGGAGTTCCTTTCCGGTGGGTTGCACGTTGGCCAAGACAAGAGGGGTTGGCCCCGTTACGGAAGCCATAAATCGGCGAATCGAGCGGTATTTACCCTTCCCGTCTTGCCCCGAGGGGCTGACGACCTTTGATGAGGTTCGGATGTCCACCCTCGCCGATCGCAAGCGCAACCTCGGGCGCGTCCCGGTGAAGTGGATCGTGCTGGCTGCCTACATCCTGCTGGTCCTGGTCTCCCGTTGGGTCACTTCCGCTGACCGGCTACCCAAGCCCGAGCTGGCTCAGCGGGTGGAATTCACGCCGCTCGGCAGTCCGCAGGGCCGAGCCGCCTTGCCGGTCATCGTCATCCCCCGTCTCCCGGACGGTGGCGCCGACTTAAATCAGGCCGCCGTCGACCTCGTCAAGATACCGAAGGTCGCCGACGACGTGGGCCCGGTCTACGCTATCCGCTGGCCGACCGCCTACCATCGTTCGCGCGCGTCGATGAGCGACGAGAGCATCGCCGACGACATGCTGCGTTCGCTGGAGCCGCGACTCGGCAAGGGTCGCTTCCATCTGGTCGGCGAAGGCATGGGCGGGATGGTCGCCCTCGCGGTCGCGACGAAGTATCCGGACCGAGTGGCCTCGCTGACGCTGATCTCCGCGCCTGGCGCCCAGGAATACACGCTCCTCGGCAACGCCGTCGCCAACAAGTTCGTCTACTTCTTCCATCACATCCCGTTCTTCCTGTTCGACGTCGCCACGCCCCATTTCGGGCTGGCCGACCGCCTGCCTTATAACCGCGGTTACTCCGGCGTCTTCTTCGACAGTGACCTGTCCGACGCCAAGTCGATGCTGCGTGCCTGGAACGGACCGGCGCTGCTCGTCCATGGCAAGAGCGACTGGGTCACGCCGGTCGACGCCGCCCGTTATTCGTCCAAGCTCATGCCGCAGGCCCGGCTCATCGAGGTCGAGGGCGGCCACGGCGTCGAAGACTCCCATGAGGTCATCCGCTTCATTGCGTCCGTCGAGTCGGGTCAGGCGGCGAAGCGCCCGGCGCCCGTGCCGGCGGCCGAGCCTTACCCGGACCTCGTGGTCTCCGATGGGGCGCGCTTCTGGATCCTCATCCTCATTATCATCCTCTGCACCTTCGTGGCGGAGGATCCGACCTGCCTGGCCGCGGGCCTCCTCGCGGCCGAAGGCATCATCGGCTTCTGGTGGGCCGCGCTGGCCTGCACGGTGGGCATCTTCATCGGCGACATGGTCCTTTACGCGCTCGGCCGCTGGCTGGGTCGCGACGCGCTGCGTCGCGCTCCGCTCAAGTGGATCGTAAAGGAGCACGAGATCGACCGCATGGCCGGCTGGTTCGGCTCGCCGCGTGGCATGCTCGTGATCGTCAGCTCCCGCTTCATCCCCGCCAGCCGCGTGCCCACCTTCGTGACCGCCGGCATCCTGCGTCTCGGCCTGCCGCGCCTTTCGATGCTGCTCTTCACCGCGGCGCTCGTCTGGACGCCGGTGCTCATGCTCCTCGGCAGCACGCTGGGACCGCCCTTCATGGAGCAGTTCCCGCGCTACAAGCAGTACGCCATGTGGATCGTGCTGGGGCTCTTCGCTTTCATCTGGTTCTTCACGCACTGGGTCGTGCCGGCGATGACCTGGCGCGGTCGCCGGGAGATCGTCATGAAGGTCCGTGGCCTGATGCAGCCGTCGCTCTGGCCAGGCTGGCTCCTTTACCTGCCGGTGCGTCTGGGCATCGTGCTCCTGAGCCTGCGCCATCGCCGCCTCACCGCCTTCGCCTCCGCGAATCCGGCGCTCGGCCGCGTCGGCGGCTTCATCGGCGACGCGAAGTCCCTTCTGCTGCGTCCGTTCCAGCGCGACTCACGCTGCTGCCCGACGCTCGCCCTTTCCCTCGAGGACCCCAGCGACGAGCGTGTGAAGGATGCCGCCGCCTTTGCGGCCTGTCATGGCTTCCCGGTCGTCTTCAAGCCGGAGGTCGCCGAGGACGGCGCCGGCCTACGTTTCGTCCATACGCAGGAGCAGCTCGAGCGGCTTGTCCGCGGGACCGCGGAGGACTTCCTCCTGCAGAAGTTCATCTCCGGTTTCGAGTTCGAGGTCGTCTGGCGCCGTAATCCGGGCAAGGACGACGGGAGCATCATGGCCATCGTCCAGAAGCGCGACGTCACCGTGCGCGGCGACGGCGAGCAGACGCTCGAAGAACTCATCTGGCTCGACGAGGTCGCAGTCTCCCGCGCCAACCTCTTTCTCCGTTGCCATGCGCGCGACCTCAACCGCGTCATCCCCGCCGGCCAAAAGGTGACGCTCAATCTCACCGGTAGCTACGGCCATGGCGCCCGCTGCCTCCACCGCCATGATCTTATCACCGTGGAACTCGACACCGCCGTGACCCAGTTCGCCAAGCGTTTCCCGGGCCTCCACTTCGCCCGGTTCGACCTGCGCGCGGACTCCTTGGAAGATCTCAAGGCCGGCCGCTTCACCGTCACGGAAGTCGGCGGCTGCTGCCACGTCTCCAGCCTCCTGCGCGACGAGTCGCTCCGCTTCTCGCGCTCATACGCAGCGGTCTGGGGCCAGCTCAGGGCCTGCCTCGAGGCCGGCGCCTACAATCTTGCGCAGAAGGTGCGCCCCGTGCCGCTCGACGAGCTCATGGCCCGCTGGAGCCAGGCCCGGAGTCGTCACGACGAGTTTGCCGTCAGCGAGGAGCTTTGATCAGCCGCGCGCGGTGAAGGCGTGGCAGAGCGCCGCCGCGGCCGCGTCGGATTCATCGAGCGCTAGCTCTTCACCGAGGCGTAGCACCGTCCGAATCATCCGGCCGACCTGTTCTTTCTTGGCGGCGCCATGGCCCGCCACCGCGAGCTTGATGCGCGTGGGGGCGTACTCGCCCACCTTGAC
>DBCR01000024.1:0-5902 GCA_002293125.1 Opitutia bacterium UBA953 | reverse complement strand
CCGAGGCGGGCGAGCACGCTGAGGGCGGCGCCGCGCGAGGCGCCCATCGCCTGGGCGGTGCGGAAGTTCTGGACGTAGATCGTCTCCTCGATGGAGGCGTGAGTGACCGTATGCTCGCGGACGAGTTTCTCCACCGCGTCGGCGATACGCCCGAGGCACTCATAGGCTTCGAGCTTCGGGCTTAGCTTCAGCGTGACGCTGGCGAGCAGGCGCATCGGCTCCGAGCGCGCATCGATGACGGCCAGGCCGGTGCCGCGCAGCGAAGGGTCGATCCCGAGGATGACCTCACGGCAGCCGCGGACGGCAGGAGTGATCGCGGTCTTGCGGGTACGGGGCGACTTCGCCCCCGTCGGCGTCGACTCGACGCCGCGGAGCTTATCCGTCCAGAGCGTGCGCGAGGATTTGCGGGCCATGGCGTGAGGATGGTAAGGTCAGCCCTGATTTCGACAGCAAAAGCGACGGCGACGGATTGCCAAGGGGCCGGGGTAGGGTAGCGTGACCGTATGCGGATCGCGCTCCACCTCGCCTGCCTGACTTGGGCCGCTTTCGGCTTAGGCGCCGAGCCTGAGGTCATCCGTCGCGAGGTGCCCACCATGCCCTCGATTGAACTGAAGAGCGTAGGGAAGTTGAACCTCAAGCTCGTGCCGGAATGTTCCGCGCTCTGGGTGAGTCCCTCCCAGCCCGGGGTATTCTGGACGCTGGCCGATTCCGGCGCCAAGTCCGCCATCATCCCAATCCGGGCAGACGGCACCTTGGTGCCTGTCGCCAAGAGCTTCTGGGGAGCGGTCATGCTCAAGGGCGCCACGAACGTGGACTGGGAAGCGATCACGGGTGATGCCTCCGGCAACATGGTCGTCGGCGACGTCGGTAACAACGTCTCCCGCCGCAAGGAACTGGCCTTCTACCTTTTTAAGGAACCGAAGCCAGGCGTCACGGAGATTACCGAGGTTCGCAAGGTGACCTTCGCTTGGCCTGATCAGACCGCCTTTCCTGACCCCGAACTCGCGCATGACTGCGAGGCGATGTTCCTGCTCCGCGGGAAACTCTATCTTCTGACTAAGCATCGCCGGGATACCCTCACGGACCTCTGGCGCGCGGACATCCCGCCGGTCGGAGACCGGGCGATGCTGACGAAGCTGGCCCGCTTCGATGTCGGTGGCATGGTCACCGACGCCTGCGTCTCTCCGGATCAAAAGCGTCTCGCCATCCTGACCTATCGTAATGTCTGGGTCTTCGACGTCCCGTTGGTCGGCGAAGATTTCTTCCGAGCGCCGGCCCTCCATGCGCCCATTTCGCCGCCGACGCTTTCCTGGCAGGTTGAAGCATGTTCGTGGGTCGACAACGGGCATCTCTTTCTCGGCTCCGAGCAGGGCGATCTCTTCCGCATCGCGCTGACGGACCTCCGCGAGGCGAAGTAGAACAAGAAGACCGGCGGCGCAGGGCCACCGGTCTTCGGTGAGGCGATGTCAGGTCGCTTAAAGCGCCTTGGCGGCGGCGATCACTGCTTCCTTCGTGATGCCCAGTTCCTTCATCACCACGTCGCCCGGAGCGGAGAGGCCGAAGGTGTCGGTGCCGATGGCCTTGCCGGCGGTGCCGACATAGCGGCCCCACGAGATCGTCACGCCGGCTTCGATGCTGACGCGCTTCGTGCAGGCGGCGGGCAGGACTTCTTCCTGGTAGGCCTTCGGCTGACGCGCGAAGACTTCCATCGAAGGCATCGAGACCACGCGGACACCCCCGCCGAGTTCTTCGCCGGCCGCAAGGGCGAGCGAAAGTTCGCTGCCCGTGCCGATGAGGATGTGGGTGAGCGCGGCGGTTTCCTTGCGGAGGACGTAGCCGCCCTTGAGCGTGCCCTGGCGTCGCGTGGCCACCGGGACGGCATCGAGGGACGGGACGTTCTGACGGGAGAGGATAAGGGCGACCGGGCCGTCCTTGCGGGCGACGGCGTGGGCGAAGGCGGCGGCGGTCTCTTCGGCGTCGCCGGGGCGAACCACGTCGAGGTTCGGGATGCAGCGCAGGGCGCTGACGGTTTCGACCGGCTGGTGGGTCGGGCCGTCTTCGCCGACGCCGACGGAGTCGTGCGTGAAGATGTAGAAGGTCTGGAGCTTCGCGAGGGCGGCGACGCGGATCGACGGGCGGAGGTAGTCGGAGAACGTCAGGAACGTCGCGCCGGAGCCCTTGAAGATGCCGTGGTAGGCCATGCCGTTGAGGATGGCACCCATCCCGTGCTCACGGATACCGAAGTAGAGGTTACGGCCAGCCGGGGTCGCGATGTCGAAGTCGCCGGCGTCCTTGATGTAGTTCTTGGTCGAGCCGTGAAGGTCGGCGGAACCGGAGAGCACGAGCGGCGAAGCCTTGGCGACGGCGTTGATGCACGCTTCGCCGGAGAGGCGGGTGGCGAGGGCGTTCTTGCCGAATTCCGGGATGGCGGTGAGGAGCGACTGGACGTCGCCGTGGTCGCCTTTCTGCGCCTTGGCGAGGAGGACGGCTTTCTCGGGGTTGGCCTTGGACCAAGCGGCGAAGGTCTTCTGCCATTCGGCATGCGCGGCGGCCTGCTGGGCCTTGCGGGCGTTGAAGTAAGCACGGGTCTCAGGGGAGACGTAGAACTTTTCTTCCGGCAGGCCGATGGCCTTGCGGGAGGCGTCGACGAATTTCACCCCGGCTTCGCCGTGACCCTTGGCGGTGCCTTGGACTTCAGCGATACCCTTCCCGATGATGGTCTTGCAGATGATCAGCTTCGGCTTGCCGTTCTTGCTGGCACGGGCCTGGGCGAGGGCCGCGGCGATCGGAGCGAGCTCGTTGCCCTGCTTGACGGTGAAGACTTCCCAGTTGGCGGCTTCGTAGCGCTTGGCGGTGTCCTCGTTCTGTGTCTTCGAGGCCATCGCGTCGAGGGTGACGTCGTTGGAGTCGTAGAGCATGATGAGGTTATCGAGGCCGAAGCGGCCGGCGAAGGAAGCAGCTTCCTGCGAGATGCCTTCCTGGAGGCAGCCGTCGCCGGCGAGGCCGACCACGATGTGGTCAAAGATCTGATGCTCGGCGGTGTTGAAGTGCGCGGCGGCCATCTTGGCGGCCACGGCCATACCGACGATGTTGCCGGTGCCCTGGCCGAGCGGGCCGGTCGTGGCTTCGACGCCGACCGTCTCGCCGAACTCGGGGTGACCCGGGGTCTTGGAGTGGAGCTTGNNGCGGAAGTTCTTCACTTCCTGGAGGGGGAGGTCGAAACCAGCGAGGTGGATCCAGCTGTAGACGAACATCGAGCCGTGACCGGCCGAAAGGACGAAGCGGTCGCGGTTGATCCAGGCGGGGGCGGCGGGGTCGTGGCGGAGGAAGTCACCGTAGAGCACGGAGCCGATTTCGGCGGCGCCGAGAGGCAGGCCGAGGTGTCCCGAGTGGCAGGCGGCGACGGCATCCATGGCGAGGCCACGGGCTTCGGTGGCGGCGCGGGAAAGGTCGGCGGAATTGTTAAGCGACATAGGCTTAATCCGTAAGGCATAAACGGGTGGGGTTTCCAGCCTTGAATGAGCCTCCAAACCCCTTCAAAAAGGTCACATGTCCGACAAAGAACTCGAAGAAGGCCTGGCCCTACGACTCGACTTCGGGAAATTGCGAAAAATCGCTTCCGGGCAGGCCGATGTCATCCCGGCCGTGGCCCAGGACGCCCAGACCGGCGAAGTGCTCATCGTCGGCTACGTCAATGAGCTCGCCCTGCAGACGGCGCTCCGTGAAAAGAAGGCGACCTTCTGGAGCACGTCGCGCAATGAACTTTGGATCAAGGGTCTGACTTCCGGCGATTTCCTCGAGCTCCTTGAGGTGCGCGTCAACTGCGAGCAGAACTCGATCCTCTACAAGGTCCGCCCCGCGGGCCAGGGCGCGTGCCACACGAAGGAGAACGGCAAGGCTCGCCCGGGTTGCTACTATCGTCGACTCAAGGCCGACGGTTCGCTGGAGAAGGCCTGAGCCTCAGCGCCGGCCGAGCGCCTGCAGCACGAGGTCCGTCTCGATATCGAGCCGGATCACGAGCAGCTTCGTCTGACGCGTGATGCGGTCGGTCCCCGGGCGCGCGGCGAAACCGAGCGCATCGTAGTCGCCTTGTTTTTCCGTCAGGCGGGCGAGCGCAGCTTCGGCCTCGTCGCCGGTCCCATAGGCGAAGGCGATCGTCGCGACCACGAAGGCGCCGCCGTCGCTTTCGCCGACCGCGATGGTCGCTGTTTCGGCCTGGGCGCCGGCCTCGATCAACGCGCGCCCGAGCCAGCGGCGGCGGGCGGCGGTCTCGAGCAAGGCCTGCGCGGGCGCCGCGTGGACGAGCAGGTAGCCATGCGGGACGCCGCTGAGCTGCACGCGCGCGAGACCAGGGATGACCTTGCCGCCGTCGCTGACCTCAGGCGGGTTCTCACTGAGCTCCGCGGGTTGTCCCGGGATGAAGCCCACGGTCGCCCGCTCGGCTTTGTCCAAGGTAGCTCGGGCGAGCCCGGCGCGTAAGGCCTCGCGCTGTTCCGGCGGGGCTAGTTCGGCGAGCGCCCG
Source organism: Opitutia bacterium UBA953 (assembly GCA_002293125.1). Taxonomy (GTDB): domain Bacteria; phylum Verrucomicrobiota; class Verrucomicrobiia; order Opitutales; family UBA953; genus UBA953. Next base: position 1,381 of record DBCR01000024.1, on the reverse strand, counting down.
AAGAACGGCGGCGGAAGTCCGGAGCCCTTGGGCTTCGCGGGGCAGGATCACCGCGACCTCGCGGCTACGCGGGTCGATGCGCAGGCGCAGGTCGCCAGGATGCGTCCAGAGCCACGCTACGCCGCACGCCATGGCCAGGAACGCGAGCAGCAGGAGGGGGCGACGCATGCGCGCTTACTTCGCGCCCGGAGCGGCAGCGCTCTTCCGGGCTTTCTCGACCACCCGCCCGATCGCCTGCGCGAGCTTGTCCGCCGGGTAATCGAGGTCGAGGGTCGCCTGCTTGCCCTCGCCGCCGATGCGGATCTTCTGCACGAGTTCGACGAGCGTCCCCATTTCTTCCTTTTCCTCGGGCGATTTCCCGTCGTCGTTCGAGAGTCCCATCATCGAGAGCGCTTGGAAGCCTTGGAGCTGCTTGCGCATCGTCGAAGCCTTCTCGGCGCTCACGAACTTGGCGGCGACCGCGAGCTGCAGGTCGGTGGCGTTTTCGCCGAGTACCAGGGAAAGATCTTCCACGCCGGTTTCTTGCTTCGGGTTAGGCATCTTCGCGGCATCGGCGTAGAGATAGAGCCAGCCCTGCGGGGCGGCGGCGAACTTCGCGGATACCGCGGTGGGCAGCGGCGCGGCCTTCTCGCCGCGATCGGCCGCGGCGACGGCGCGTTCGAGGAACTCCGCGCTGACGACGAGGACCAGGCTTTCCGAATGGGCGACGACGTAGGCGTCTTTGGCGTCATCCTTCGGCTTCTCGCCGGAAAGTTTCTCGATGAACGCGCTCGCTTCCCACGCCTGATGCTGGCCGACGGTCTTCGACGGGAGGGTGTTGCCCTGGCCGAACGCGTTGATGCGCGCCGGCACGAACTTGCCACGGATGAGCACGACGCCGGAGGCGCTCTGTTCGGCGACCTTGCCGTCGGGGCCCGGATAGATCGCGACGACGAGCCCATGCAGGTCATTTTCAGAATCCACCCCGAGCTGTTCGCGCAGCCTGCGGGAAGCCTCAAGGTCCTTCGCCTTCAGGTCGGCGAGCTTTTCGAGGGCCTGTCCGACCTTGGTCCTGCGGAAGGTCTTGAGGTCGAAGCCGACGATGGCGACGGAACCGGCGGGCAGGCCTTCGGTGTTCAGCGCGGCCTGGGCCGGACCAAAGGACAGGAAGAGGATTAGCGCGAGCAGCGGACGCATGACGGTTGGGCATTAAGCCCGCCGACCAGCAGGGGACAAGAGGATAGGCCTTTTCCTCAGGATAAACAGGGATTCTGACCCATCCGGGCACAAAAAAGGGCGCCGAAAGGCGCCCTTGAGGAGGGTGTTAATCCGAGGATTAGTAGCCGCCGCGATCGCCGCCGCCGAAGCCGCCGGAGCGACGTTCGCCGCCGCCGAAGCCGCC
>DBCR01000030.1:11390-18728 GCA_002293125.1 Opitutia bacterium UBA953 | reverse complement strand
ACCGTCGGCAACTCGCTCCGCCGTATCCTGCTGAGCTCCATCGAAGGCGCCGCGATCTCCGCGGTGACGATCGAAGGCGTGCAGCACGAGTTCCAGCCGATCGAAGGTGCCGTCGAAGACGTCACTGAAATCGTCCTGAACCTCAAGAAGGTGCGCATCCGCACCGAGGCCAATAAGCGCGAAGCCTTCAAGGGCACCATCGACGTCAACAAGTCCGGCCCCGTGAAGGCTTCGGACATCAAGTTCGAGACCAAGGGCGCCACGGTGACCCTCGTCAACCCTGACCAAGTCATCTGCACCCTCGACCGTAAGCGTCGCTTCTACGCCGACCTCGAAGTCACCGTCGGACGTAGCTGGGCTTCCGCCGAGGAGAACAAGAAGCCCGAGCAGGCCATCGGTTCCATCCCCGTCGACTCCCTCTTCTCCCCGGTCACCCTGGTGAAGTACTCCGTCGAATCCACCCGCTCCGGCGACAAGACCGACTACGATAAGCTCGTCCTCGAAATCTCGACCGACGGCCGCATCACCCCGGACGAAGCCCTCAAGGAAGCGTCCGCCATCCTGCGCCATCACCTCGAAGTGTTCGACACCGTCTCCGCCGACTCCGTCGAGTTCGAGACCGGTCACAAGGAGATCAGCGAAGAGACCAACCGTCTCCGCAAGCTGCTCAACATGTCGGTCAACGAGATCGAGCTTTCCGTCCGCGCCGCCAACTGCCTCAACAACGCCAACATCAACACCGTCGGCGAACTGGCGATGAAGACCGAGCAGGAGATGCTCAAGTACCGCAACTTCGGCAAGAAGTCCCTCAACGAGATCAAGGCCAAGCTCGAACAGCTGGGCCTGTCCCTCGGCCAGAAGATCAACGAGGGTCTCCTCGACAAGGGCGTCAACGCCTAACCCAGACCGGAACCCACACTCATGCGTCACCGCAAACACAATCACGTCCTTGGCGTCAAGACGGCTCACCGCCGCTCCCTCATCGGCAATCTCGCTTCTGCGCTGTTCACCAACGCTCGCATCACGACGACCCTCTCTCGAGCCAAGGCCCTCCGTCCTTTCGCTGAGCAGGTTATCACCTACGCCAAGAAGGCTGAGCAGTCCGCCGATAAGTCGGTGAAGCTGCACTACTACCGCCTGGCTATCGCCAAGCTGCGCAACGAAGACGCCGCCCAGCTCCTGTTCAAGGAGCGCGTGCAGCAGTTCCTCGGTCGCAACGGTGGCTACACCCGCATCTACAAGCTCGAAGCCCGTAAGGGTGACGCGGCTGAGACGGCCCTCATTGAGCTCGTGGCTAAGGACGATAAGTCCCCGGCCATGACCCCGAAGGCCAAGGTGGCTCGCAAGCCCAAGGCCAAGAAGGAAGCGGCGGCTGCTTCTGCTCAGGCTTAAGCTTATCGCCCAGGCCTGAACCCGAGACGCGTCCGCCCCCCGGCTGGCGCGTCTCGCCTTTTTAACCACCCAACGCCCACCATGCTGCAGTCCGTCGATCTCGCCGTCTTCCTGGCCTTCCTGGCCGGGTTGGGTGCGGTCGTCTTGTTCGGCCTGCAGGCCTGGTATGACCGCCGCGATGTACTCCTGTCGGACCACCGCCGCATCAACTCCGCATTTTCCTGTGTACGTTGCAATGTGACCTACGTCCGTCCCCGCCTTCGCGAGGAGGCCGTTTGCCCCCACTGCGGCTGGAACAATGTTCGCCTCAAGTTCTGAATCCTCCACACTTCCCCACCATGGCCACCCAGTCCATCGCCATTCTCGATTTCGGCTCGCAGCTGACCAAGGTCATCGCTCGCCGCATCCGTGAGTGCAACGTCCACTCCCGTATCTATCCCTTTGGCGTCACCGCCGAGACCCTTCGCGCAGACGGCGTCGTTGGCGTCATCCTCTCTGGCGGCCCTGATAGCGTGAAGGCGAAGGGTTCGCCGCACCCGCATCCGGGCGTGTTCGAGATGGGTCTGCCGGTGCTCGGTATTTGCTACGGCGTCCAGCTCATGGGCCAGATGCTCGGCGGCAACGTCGCGAGCAGCTCTCATCGTGAATACGGACACGGTGTTCTTTCCTTCGGCAAAGGCTCCCAGCTGCTGCAAGGGCTCAAATCCCCGCTGCGCGTCTGGAATTCACACGGCGATAAGATCACCCGCCTGCCGCGTGGCTTCAAGGCCGTCGCCTCGACGGAGAACTCCGAGTGCGCGGTCATCGAAGATACGAACCGCCGCTTCTACGGCATCCAGTTCCACCCCGAAGTCGCCCACTCCGAGCGCGGCATCGACATCCTCCGCAACTTCCTCTTCCGCATCTGCCGCTGTAAGCCGACTTGGAAGATGGACGACTACGTCGAGACCGCTGTCCGCGAGATTCGCGAGAAGGTCGGCAAGTCTCAGGTGATCCTCGGCCTTTCCGGTGGCGTCGACTCCTCCGTCGCAGCCGCCCTCATCCAGCGCGCCATCGGCAAGCAGCTGACCTGTGTCTTCGTCGACAACGGCCTTCTCCGTCTTAACGAGCGCGCCCAGGTCGAGAAGATGTTCCGCGGCAAGTTCAAGGTGGACCTCCGCGTCGTCGACGCCTCCGCGGCTTTCCTGCGCAAACTCAAGGGCGTCACCGACCCCGAGCGTAAGCGCAAGATCATCGGCCACGAATTCATCAAGGTCTTCGAACGCTCCATCGCCGAGGTCCAGCGCACGAAGAAGGGCAAGGTCGACTTCCTCGCGCAAGGCACGCTCTACCCCGACGTCATCGAATCCCTTTCGCCCAATGGCGGCCCGGCCGCCACGATCAAGAGCCACCACAACGTGGGCGGCCTGCCCAAGCACATGAAGCTGAAGCTGCTCGAACCCCTGCGCGAACTCTTCAAGGACGAGGTCCGCGCCCTCGGCGAAGCCCTCGGCCTGCCGCATGAGATGGTCTGGCGCCACCCGTTCCCCGGCCCTGGCCTTGCGGTCCGCGTCTGCGGCGACATCACCAAGGAACGCCTCGAGATTCTCCGCAAGGCCGACGACATCTTCATCAACGAGCTCCGCACCTCCGGCCAGTACGCCAAGGTCTGGCAGGCCTTCGCGGTCTTCCTGCCGGTGCGCAGCGTCGGCGTAATGGGCGACGGTCGCACCTACGACAATGTCTGCGCCCTCCGTGCCGTGACTTCTTCCGACGCGATGACGGCCGACTGGGCGCGTCTGCCGTACGACGTGCTGCAGCGTGCTTCGACCCGCATCATCAACGAAGTGAAGGGCATCAACCGTGTGGTCTATGACGTCTCGTCTAAGCCGCCGGCGACTATCGAATGGGAATAAGCCGGGGTTTGCCCCGTTGACACCCCCTTCGGCCGTCCTTACCAAGTTGCCAGTGTCTGAACCCGGCTTCCAGGTCATCGCGCGCCGCTGGCGTCCCCGTTGCTTCGACGAACTCGTCGGACAGGAGCACATCGTCAGGACCCTCCGCAATGCGCTCGAGACGAAGCGCATGGCGGACGCCTATCTTTTCATCGGCCCTCGCGGCACCGGCAAGACGACGACGGCCCGCATCCTGGCCAAGGCCCTGAACTGCGCTGGCGGCCCCAAGCCGGACTTCTCCCTCGACGACCCAGTCTGTCTGGCGATCGAGAAGGGCAACTGCCTCGACGTGGTCGAAATCGACGCCGCTTCCAATCGCGGCATCGAAGACGCCAAGCGCATTCGTGACGAATGCCAGTACGCCCCGAGCAACTGCCCCTTCAAGGTCTTCATTATCGACGAAGTCCACCAGCTCTCGAAGGACGCCTTCAACGCGCTCCTCAAGACGCTCGAGGAGCCGCCGCCTTGGGTTAAGTTCATCCTGGCGACGACCGAGGCGGATAAGATCCTGCCGACCATTACTTCCCGCTGCCAGCGCTTGGAGTTCCATCCGATTTCGGAAGAAGTCATCGCCGCCCAGCTCGCCCGCATCGTCAAGGCCGACGGCGTCACGGCCGACCAGCATGCCCTCACGGCCATCGCCCGCTTGGCTTCCGGCGGCATGCGTGACTCCCAGTCCATCCTCGACCAAGTCATTTCGTTCTCGGGTAAGAAAATCACCGAGGCTGACGTGCTTTCCATCTACGGACTCGCCTCCGTCCAGCAGGTCACCGACCTCTGCCAAGGCATCGCCACGTGCGACGGCAAGAAGGTCCTCGCGCTCTGCGATGCCTTCCACGCCGAAGGCCGCGACCTGCTTCGCGTGCTCGCGGACCTTCAAGTGCGCGTCCGTGCCGCCACCCTTGATTCGGTCCGCTCCGGCGGAAACTCCGCTGAGCTCGGCGCTCCCCTCGCCACGGAGCAACTCGTCCGTCTGCTGGAATGCCTCCAAGAAGGGGAGAACGGGATCCGCCAAGGGCTCTCTCCTCGGGCTAACTTCGAGGTGACATTGCTCAAGGCAATCGAGCAAAGTAGGTCAAGGTCGATAGACCTGCTCATCAAAGACATCGCCGCCGCCGCAGCTGGTCTCCCTCGGGAGCCCGGCCAAAAAAAAATAAGGACCACGGCGGCCGTGCCGGCCGCGCCTGAGCCGATTGCGGTCGCGCCCGTCGCCGAGCCTCCTCCCGCCGTCGCGCCGACGTCGTCGCTCGTCGTCGACGTGCCGATCGAGGACTCGGGCATGCTGGAGGATTCACTGCCACCTTTGGATGTCGAAGCCGCCGAGACCGAAGCCAGCCACTCTGACCGCCGCGCCGACTTCGTCTTCCCCGAAGCCGCCCTCGCCAGCCTGCCGGTCGCTGAAGTCGGCAAGACCGCTTTCCCAGGCGAAAAAGAATTCGTCGAGGCAGTGAACGCACTGCCGCCCGGACTTAAGGACAAACTGAAGGACACCATCGGAGCAGATTTCACGGCCCTGCGTCCGATCCCGGCCGGCAAGCTGCGTCGCCCGCTCTGACCGTGGCGCCGTCGACCGAAATCGGCGTCATCTCCGACACCCATGGCCGGCTTCGCGCCGAAGCCATCATCGCTTTAGAAGGATGCGACGTGATCTTCCATGCCGGCGATGTCTGCGGTCCACTCATCGTGCCGCAGCTCGTCGAGATTGCACCCTGCCATGTGGTCGCAGGTAATTGCGATGACGAGGAGACGCTCCCGCTGACCTCGCTGCAGGTAGTTGCCGGGCTTCGTATCCTGTTGCATCACGGACATCTGCCGGTGGACGAGGTTGCGTTCCGGCCCGACATCGTGATCACGGGTCATACGCATGTCCCTAAGGTCGTGCAGGACGGTGCCGTGCTGCGACTCAACCCAGGCAGCGCCGGCCCTCGGCGCTTTAACCTTCCCGTGACGGTCGCCCGGATTACGGTGCGACAGGGTGGGGCGAGCGCCCGCCTCATCACCCTCGACGTGACATGAAGCAACCCTTGCCCATCGATACCCTTCAGGACGGCCTGGTCGCCGCCTGCGGTCGCGTGCGCCGGATAGTCCTGCGCGCTCCTACGGGGTCGGGCAAGTCGACCCGCATCCCCCAGATGCTCCTCGACCTGAATCTCGTGCAGGACCAGATCGTCGTCCTGCAGCCTCGCCGTATCGCCGCCCGACTCCTCGCCGCACGCATCGCCCAGGAACGCGAGGTCCGGCTTGGGGGTGAAGTAGGTTACCAGATCCGCTTCGAACGCGTCGAGTCCGCTCAGACGCGCATCAAGTTCGTGACCGAGGCCCTCTTGCTCCGGCAGATGGCTTCGGATCCCGAACTCAAGGGCGTGGGCGCGGTGGTCTTCGATGAATTCCACGAACGCAATCTCCACTCCGATGTGGCGTTGGCCCTCGCCCGCCGCCTGCAGGAGACGCATCGCCCGGATCTGCTGATCATGGCGATGTCCGCGACGCTCGATACCGAGGCTGTGGCGAAGTGGCTTGGCTCGGCCGAGACCTTGGCCGCGGACGGACGCGCTTATCCGGTCCAGATCGAGTATACCCACATGCCGCGCAATTCGACCCGGCCGATCTGGGATGCCGCGGCAGAACAGGTGCGTCGCGTCCTGCAGGAAGAGGACGAAGGCGACATCCTGGTCTTCATGCCGGGGTCATATGAAATCATGCGCACCATCGGCGCGGTGCGGAATCTTCCCGAAGCCGGCGGCGTCGATATCCTTCCACTCTACGGCGAACTGCCTCCCGAAGAGCAGGATCGCGCCGTCAAGCCGAGCCCAGGTCGCAAGGTCATCGTGGCGACTAATGTCGCCGAGACCTCGCTGACGATTCCCGGCGTCCGCGCCGTGGTCGACGCCGGCCTCGCCCGTATCGCCCGCTTCGACCCGCATCGCGGTATCGACACCTTGCTCGTTGAGCCAGTCTCGCAGGCCTCTGCTGAGCAGCGCGCTGGTCGCGCCGGCCGAACCGGCCCCGGCCGTTGCATCCGACTTTGGTCGCAGACCGACCACGAAGCCCGTCCACTTCGCGAAGTCCCGGAAATCAAGCGAGTCGACCTCTCCGAGACCATCCTGTTGCTGCTTTCTTCCGGCTGGGGCGATGCCGCGTCTTTCCCTTGGTATGAGAAGCCCGACGACAAGGCGCTCCAGCGCGCGTTGACCGTTCTCGCGGATCTTGGCGCCGTCGATACGCAGGGCAAGTTGACGCCGATTGGACGCCGCATGTCGGTCTTCCCAGCGCACCCGCGTTATGCGCGCATGCTGCTCGCTGCGGGCGAGCAGGATTGCGTCTTCGAAGTCTGCCGCATCGCCGGCCTCGCCCAAGGCCGCGACATCTTATTCCGTAAGGTCGACGACCGCACCGAGAACGCCCGAGACTCCGTCGAACAGGAAGACGGCTCCGACTTCTTCCCGCGCCTCGCGTTGCTGCAGCAGGCAATCGACCTCAAGTTCGACGCCGACGCTTGCGATCGTTTTGGCGTTCACGGCCAGGCGGCGCGCCAGGCCGACCAGGCGGCGCGTCAGTTCCTGCGGCTCGCCGAAGGGCAGGGGTTGCCGGTCAGCGACCGCATCGCCGACCCGGCCGCCATCCGCCGCTGCCTGCTACTCGGTTTCTCCGATCGCCTCGCCGTCCGGCTCGACGCTGGCACGCTCCGTTGCGCCTTGGTGCACGGTCGTACCGGCGAGCTCCGCCGCGAATCCTCCATTCGTAATGCCAAGCTGTTAGTCGCGGCGGAAGTCGACGAGATCCAGGCGCGCGGAGGCGTGACCACTTATCTCTCCCTGGCGACCGCCATCGATGAGTCCTGGTTGCAGGAGCTGTTCCCCGCCGAATTCTCGACCGTCAATCACGTACGCTACGATGCCACCCAGCGTCGCGTCGTCACGCGCGTCGAACGGCGCTTCCGCGACCTGGTGCTCGAAGCCAAGGAGCGCGATGACGCCCCGTCCGACGCCGCCAGCCGCATCCTCGCCGAGGA
>DBCR01000030.1:0-11344 GCA_002293125.1 Opitutia bacterium UBA953 | reverse complement strand
GCCGGTCGACGCGTGGATCCGTCGGGTGAACTTCCTTGCGAAGCATTGTCCCGAACTAGGTATCCCGGTCTTCGATGATGCTGCGCGTCGCATGGTGATCGAAGAAGTCTGCACCGGCGCCGTGGCCTATCGCGACATCCGCGACCGACCGGTCTTCGGCGTCGTCCGTGGCTGGCTGACGCATGAGCAGGCGATGGCGCTCGAGTCCTATTGCCCCGAGAAGATCGTCCTGCCGCGCAAGAAACACCCCGCGCGCATCGAGTATACCGACGATGGGCAGGCCGAGATCGAGGCCACCGTGCAGGAACTCTACGATTTCCCTGGCAGCAAACTGCGCGTCTGCCTCGGCAAGGTGCCGATGGTCGTCTGCATCCAGTCGCCGGCCCGCCGGACCCAGCAACGCACCACCGACCTCGACGCGTTCTGGAAGGGCTCTTACGAAGGCGTGAAGAAGGAGCTCCGCGGACGTTATCCCAAGCACGAATGGCGCTGAACCCATGAGCTCTGTCGCCTTCACCTGGTCTTCGGTCCCGATTCACGTCATCGATTTCGAAGGCAGCGCCCGCACCGGTGTGGTCGAGTTCGGGGTGGCCACGATTCTGGGCGGAGAAATCGTCTCTGTGTCGACGAGCCTGCACGCTTCGCGCGTTCCCGTGCCCGCGATCGACACCCAGTGCCATGGCTTGGGCGCCAAAGACCTGAAGGGGTTGCCTCCGTTCGAGTCCGGGTGGGATCAGTGGGTCGCCCTTCGTCGCACGGGTCTGCTCGCCGCGCATAACGCCACCGTCGAGTCAGGCCTTTTACGTGGCACCTGGTCGCGCCCTTCGGCCGTGCCGTCGTTCGTAGGCGAGGAAGCCTCCGTCGCCGAATGGGGTCCGTGGATTGATACTTGCCGGCTCGCCCGGGCCTGGGCCCCGTCGCTCGGAGATTTCCGGCTCGGTGCCTTGGTCTCGGCCCTGCGCCTCGGCCCCCGTCTGGACGAGCTGGCCGCCGACCACTGTCCGCCCGGCCGCCGGCGCTACCATTGCGCGCTTTACGACGCCTTGGCCGCGGCCTTGGTGCTCCGGGCGCTCTGTGGCCAGGAGGGGCGTTCGGCCGCGCCTTTGTCACAATTAGTCCGCGACAGCTTATCGGCGCCGGCGGCTGATGACCTCATGCAAGGGGGGCTCGGGCTTTAGTTTCCGCTTCACTCCCGGGGGAGGGCCTAACTAGATAGGCATTCTCTTATGGCTTCCAAGTCCCCCATTCGCGTCGCCGTGACCGGCGCCGCCGGCAACATCGGTTACGCCGCCATCTTCCGCCTGGCTTCCGGTGCCGTCTTCGGTGCCGACCAGCCGGTCGCCCTTAACCTCATCGAAGTCGGACCCGGCCTCAATGCCCTCGCCGGCGTCGTGATGGAACTTCAGGACTGCGCGTTCCCGCTGCTCACCGACGTCGTCGCCACCGGCGACCTCAACGAAGGCTTCAAGGACGCTGATTGGTGCCTGCTGATCGGCGCAGTGCCGCGCAAGGATGGCATGGAGCGTAAGGATCTCCTTGGCATCAACGGCAAGATCTTCATCGGCCAGGGCGAAGCCATCGCGCGCAACGCCAAGAAGTCCGTCAAGGTCCTCGTCGTCGGCAATCCCTGCAACACCAACGCCCTCATCGCCCTGCGTTCCGCCGGCAATCTGCCCGTCGAGAACTTCTTCGCGATGACCCGCCTCGACGAGAACCGCGCCAAGTCGCAGCTCGCCGCCAAGGCCGGCGCCCACAACTCCGTCGTCAAGAACGTCGCCATCTGGGGTAACCACTCCTCGACGCAGTATCCTGACTTCACCAACGCCCTCATCGGCGGCAAGCCGGCGACCCAGGTCATCACCGACCACGCGTGGCTCAAGGAGACCTTCGTCCCCGACGTCCAGAAGCGCGGCGCGGCCGTGATCAAGGCCCGTGGCGCCTCTTCGGCCGCCTCCGCCGCCAACGCCGCCCTCGACACCCTGCGCAGCCTCCACGTCCCGACTCCGGCTGGCGAATGGCACTCCGTCGCGGTCCTGTCCAAGGGCGACTACGGTATCACGCCGGGCATCATGTTCGGTTACCCGCTCCGGACCAAGGCCGATGGCTCTTGGGAGATTGTCCAGGGCTTGCCGATCGACGCCTTCTCCAAGGAGAAGATCGCGATCACCGAGAAGGAACTGCTCGAAGAGCGCGCGACGGCTTCCGAAGCCCTTGGCTTGAAGCTCTGAAGCCGGCCTTATGAGGCATCAGGCGGCAAGGGACCTCCCTTGACCGCCTTTTTTGCGCCCCTAGGCTGACGGCATGGACCTCCTCGCTGCCGTCGATTGGTACACGATCATCGCGGCGCTCTGCTTCTTTCAGGCGCTGGTCTGGGCGCAGCATCTGGACCGCGGTTTCCCGCCGTGGCTCAATTGGCTCACCGTCTGCGTATTGGGTTCGGTCTTCTCCCGCGAGCCCGGGCCCGTCATGGCCTTGGCCGCCGCGCCGGCGTTCCTCTTCGCGCTTTGGCTCTGGGCGCATGGCTTACGTCGCTTCCTGGCCGACGACCTCGCGCCGGCGCCACGTCGTTACCTGGAGATGCTTTCCGCCACCGGTCCGTTGGTCGCCGCGGCGGCCTGGATCTGGTCGCGCTATGACCGCACCTTCGCCGGTTTCCCCGATCCGCTTGCGACGCTGACCACCGTGCACTTCGCCATCACCTTCGGGGTGCTGCCGTTGGCAATGGCCGCCAGCGAACGCCCGCTCGCCCGCTGCCGGTGGCGCGATCTCGGACTATGGCTGTATGTGGCCGGCGCTCCGGCCACCGCGTTGTGCTTCGCCTTACGCACGGACCCGCTTCGTCCGGGAGCCGTCGAAGTCGCCGCCGCCGTGGTCTTCGCCGCGGGCTTCTTGCTCTGGGCCGCGTTCATGCCCGTCAGGCGCGGTCCGTGGCCTTACGTCTGCCTCGTCCCTGGCTTCCTCCTCGGCGTCGGCTACACCGCCGCGCACGCTTTCGGCTGGGACTATCTCACCATCCCGCAGATGGCGGCGGTGCATGGCTCACTCAACCTGCTCGGTGCGTTGTTGCTCGCGGCTCAAGCGCCGGCGTTCGAGGACGTCGCCGCGCCGGCGCCTGATCTCGCTACGCCCGTCGAGGCCGGCGACCGCGCGACGGCGACCTTCGCCGATGCGCATCGCGTCGTGGTGGGTGCTTGGTCGCCGGAAGCCTTTGCCCGGGTGAAGGAAGCCCTGCTCGGTTACCGCTTCTATCCTGCTTCCGTGATGGTTCGACGGACTCAATTCGAAGACGAAGGACGTCCGGTACGTGTCGGCGATAGGCTCGGGCTAGGATTATTCGTGCCTAATCTGCCGGGTCTGCCGCCGCTGATGCTGCCAGCCATCGTCGAGGTCGACGTCGTCGAAGCCGGCGCTGAACAGGTCGCCTTAGGTTATGCGACGACCCGTCGTCATTACGGACGCGGTATCTGGCGGGCGGAAGTGAAGCGCGAAGGCGAAGAACTCGTCCTCACCGTCTCGTATCATGTCCGTCCCAGCCGCTGGTTCGTCTGGTGCGGCCTGCCTGTCTATCGGCGCTTCCAGCTGGCCGCGTTCCGCGCCGGCGCGGACAACTTGCGTCGGCTGGCCGCCTAAGGGGCCGGCAGGCGGACGAGGGTGATGTCGGCGGGGCGGCAGGTGCCGAGGCGGATCTCGCCGGCGTTAGCGCCGGTGAAGATCGGCGGTTCGGGGTGGATGACCTCGATGCCGCTGGCTGCCCGTCCGGCATTGATCTTCTGGAGGCCGATGAAGTCGATGATCACTGGATTCGCGCTGCTCAGGAGCGTCTTCTCCGAACGACTCCAACTCGCATCAAAGTTGGGTCCGCCGAGTACCTGGTAGCGTTCGAGCGAAAGGATGGTGAGCACGTTACGCTTAGCGAGCTTCGGGATGGCGCAGACTTCGATGGCCGCCTTGTAGGCGTTGAAGGGATTGTCGAGGAAGCGCTCGGAGTTGGCTATGTTGCCAAGGGAGGCTGACGCCATCGCTCCGTGCACGCCGAGAGACTTGCTGTCGGTAAGCACGGGCAGGTTGATCCAGAAATCGACCCCGTCGATCAGCGTCTTTGGTAGCACGCTCACCCGCGCATCGCCCCACGCCACGTCTTGGGTGCCGGGACGAGGGAGGACCTGGTTCACGTAGCGCAGCTGGCTTTCCTTGGCCCAATCCGGCGCAAAGGTATCCCAGGCGGCGACCGGAAACCCTTCGAAGGTCTGGCTCTGCGTGGAGAGGCCCGGCAGGAAGCCTGCCTGACGGAGGCTCTCCGCCTTGGCGTCGCAGATCGTGATGGCGTTCTGCGCGAAGCCGCGCCGCATGAGGGCGGCGGTGATCGCGCGGACCAGGGGCTTAGGCGTAGCTAGTCCGGCACCGCTCTCGGATGAGAGCTTGAGGCCGCAACGGCGGAGGTCGGCCGGACGGAGACCGACGCCGGTGCGGTTCTCGAATTCACCGAGGGTGCGTTCGACCGCGACGGCGTAATCCTTGTCGCTGAATCCGCCGAGTTTCTGCTCGATGAGAAGCAGCTTGGGGTCGGTGGCCGCCCGGGCGCTGGCGATGCCGAGCGTCAGGGCGATGATGGCGAGCATCCGCATAAGCTTATCTTCTCCCCGTGGGCCAGCCTTCGCAAGCCGCTGTTTTGTTTGCGCAGGTCGGCAAGTGCCCCATCTTGGGGCTCATGTCCGCCCCAGTCGCCTCCACCCAGCGTCGCACCCTCGGGCTCATCTTCCTGACCGTGTTCATGGATATCGTGGGCTTCAGCATCATCATCCCGCTGTTCCCCCATTTACTCGACCACTATATCCGGACTGAAGGCTCCGCTGGCACGCTGATTGGCTCTCTGAATTCGGCGGCCGAATGGATGGGTGGCGACACGGTCTTCAAGAAGACGGTCCTTTTCGGAGGCTTGCTGAGCACCCTGTACTCTTTGCTGCAGTTTGTCTTCTCGCCGATCTGGGGCGCGTTATCCGACCGGTTGGGACGCCGTCGCATCCTGACCATCACCTTGGCCGGCAATGCCCTTTCCTATCTTCTCTGGATCTTCGCCGCCCAATTCTGGGTCGTGGTCTTGACGCGTCTCGTCTCGGGTATGATGGCGGGTAATATCGCTGTCGCCAGCGCGGCGGCCGCGGACATCACCGACGAGAAGGAGCGCACGAAGGGCATGGCCGTCGTCGGCATCGCGATCGGACTCGGCTTCGTCTTCGGCCCCGTCATCGGCGGCCTCGCCTCTTCGGCGCAATTCGCCCACGGCCCGGTGGCCGGCTCTTTCGGCCTGAACCCTTTCTCCGTTCCTGCCGCCATCGCCGCTTCGCTCGCCCTGCTCAATTTCCTGCTGGTCGTGAAGTTCTTCCCGGAGACGCTCGCGCCCGAACGCCGCGCCGCCGCCGATGCCAAGCGGCCTTCGGTCTTCGATCTCGCCACGGTTCGTTCTTCCGCCGTCCGCCGTACTTCGTTCGCCAACCTCGTTTACCAGGTCGCCTTCACTGGCATGGAGAACACGATCGTGTTCCTGACCTTCGCGCTGTTCGTCTACAGCCCGCGCGACAATGCGTGGCTCTTCCTTTTCAACGGAGCCTGTATGATCTTCGCCCAAGGCCTCGCCCGTCAGCTCGTCAAGCGACTGGGGCAGCGTAAAGTCATCATGCTGGGGATGCTAATCGCCTCCGTCGCGTTCGTCTGCGTCGCGTTGATTCCGACGCCGGCCACTGGCACCCCTTCCCCTGCCTGGTCCGAGACGACCTTCTATCTTGGACTGGGCCTGATCTCCTTTGCGACGGGCTTGATCCTACCGAGCGTGTCGGCACTCGTCTCGCTCTACTCCGACGCCTCCGAGCAGGGGCGTAATCTCGGCATCCTGCGCTCGGCTGGCTCACTGGCGCGCGTCATCGGACCCGTCACCGCGGCGCTTTTATATTTCCACTTCGGTTCTCACTTCTGGGTCTACATCGGCGGTGCATTGCTGATGTTGCCTGCAATCTGGGTCGTCCGTGGTCTGCCTGACCCGGAATCCGAGGGGTTGAAGGCTTAACCTTTAGCCAAGGCTCGACCGAGGGCGTCTCCGGTCCGGATGACGTGCATCAGAGCGATGCCGCCACGGAATGCCCCATGGAAATGGAGACCGGGGTGCGCGGCTTCGGCTTGGGTGAGCGCATCTTCGCGGCGCCGTTGGCCGACATCGTATTGCGGGATGGCCCGTTCCCAGCGCTGAATCCACTCCTTGTGCGGTGCCGCCTTGATGCCGAGCGTCCCGGCGAGTTCTTCGTCGACGATCTTGCTTAAGGCTTCGTCGGACAAAGCGGCCAGGTCAGGTCGTCGGGCGCCGCCGATGAAACAGCAGAGCAGGGCGTGGCCTGCGGGTGCGCGGGCCGGCAGGACCGACGTCGGGAAAAGGCAGCCGAGGACGTCGCGTTTCTCGGCACCTGGTGTGAGGTAGCCAAAGCCGTCTAGTGGATGCGGGACATCGGCGAGGGCATAGCCACGGGCGACGACAGTTACGGCTGGTACGGATGCGTTCTCCCAGTCGCGTAACAGGCGGGTGACGGACTCGTCGAAGGGGAGGGAAGCCCAATGCCAATGGGGTGCGGTCACGATCAGGTGTTTAGCGCAGGCCCCTTGCTCGATGCCGTCGGCATTCCGCCAGGCGACGTTCCACCCTTTGGCGTCGCGGCGGATCTGCGTGGCGACGCTGCGGAGGTGCACATTTCCTTCTCCGATTGTCGCCGCCATTGCGTCGGCCAGCTGCTGCATTCCGTGAGGAAATCCGACGACTTTACGCGTCACCTTGGGTGCGCGCCGCAGGCCACGGAGTACGGAGCCGTATTCCTGTTCGAGGGCGTGGATACGGGGGAAGCAGTCCGCCATCACCAGTTTCGATGGGTCTCCCGCATGGACGCCGTTGACCACCGGATCCATGAGCATCGCGGCGGCCTCGGGGCCGAAGCGACGGGAGGCAAATCCTTCGACGGTCTCGCCCACTGGGCCGCCCTTCGTCCGGAAGGGTTCGGAGAGCAGGCGGAGTTTTCCGGAACAGCTCAGGAGGCTGGATGTGAGAATCGCGAGCGGATTACCGCCGAAGCCGTGGAGTTTGCCGTGGGCATAGATGAAGCGCTTAGCCGCTCGCATGTCCGCGGTTTGCGTGGCCTCCGCCAAGCCGTATGTGGCGAGTAGTGTCTCGTCGCCTTCGCCTTCGAGTTGAAGGGTGTTGGGACCGGTTTCCACCACCCACCCGCCTTCGCGGACCGTCCGGATGGATCCGCCGACTCGGGCGGCGGGCTCGATGACTTTCACCTTCGCACCGGCGCGGGTCATGGCGTGGGCGACGGCCAATCCGGCTGGTCCGGCTCCGAGTATGACTGCGTCGAGCACCATGGCCCCATTATCGAGGGCGATCGATAGGGTTGGCAACCCTGCGTCCTTGCGACTGTCTATTCACCCATGAAGGCCTTGTTGCTTCTGCTTCTAACCGTCTCGTGCCTGGCGGACACCGTCACGATGAAGGACGGCACTTTCCTGAAAGGCCGTATCGAACGCATCGCCTCCGGCGTGCTCGAGATGCGTGTGCCAGCGCTCGGCGAGGCCAATGTGCAGCGCCTGTCGTTGGCGCTGGTCGAATCCTTTGTCACTGATGATGCCGTGCTGGTCAGCTCCGGCGGCGTGGTGTCACGCGGCCCAGCTAACGCCGCCGGTGGCCGCGTGGCTTCACGAGGCGGGCTGGAGACCAGTCCGCTGGACATCGACTTGGAGCTATGGCGCGATCCGTCTCTGCGCCCCGCGGACATCGCCGGGGCCCGCCAATGGACCACGCAGGCCGACGTCGATGTCTCGGGCCGCAACGGCGTCGTCACGGGGTCTGGCTTCAGCGCTGGCTTTTCGGCCAAGGGCGTGACCAAGGCTGACACCGTGATCGCCGGCGTGCGGCTTTTGCGCGCCGAGTCGGGCAATTTGGCTTCCGCCGACGACCTGCATGCCACGGTTTCCTATGAGACCAATCCGACCGACGTGGTCTTCTGGTACGCGCGCAGTGATACCGGTTATGATAATGCCCGCCTGATCGACTTCTTCTCCGTGAACGCGGCTGGTTGGGGCTTCCGCTTACATACCGATGGCAAGGGCAAGCTCGACGCACGGCTCGGTCTGGCGCACCGTTTCGAGCAGTACGCTTCGCCAAGCCAATCATCCTTGTCCGCGCCTTCGGCGGATATCGGCCTGGTGTTCTCGCGCGAGCTCGGATGGGCGGTCTGGGACACTTCGCTCAATTTCGTGCCCTCATTCCTGACGACTGGTGACTTCTACGTCCGTCACGAGACGAGTCTCAATGTGCTGCGGAACGCCGGGCCGCTTTCTTTGAGAGTGGGGGTGTCTAACGACTACAGGTCCAAACCCCTCCCAACCCAAGTGAAGACGGACACTGCCTATTTCCTGCGGACGACCTATGTCTGGAAGTGAGCAGGGCGGTTTTGCCTAAAAATAGTCACTATTGTCTAAAAAAGCACAAAACCCCCTGTGAATGGTTACCTATTGAACCGTGGCACAGTGGGTGCTTTGAAATTGCTGGTAATTAAACACCTTTCCAATCCCCCAATCAATGAGCACCAACCCAGCCCGCCGCAACGCCATCGAGGCGATTGCTTCTCAGCCTCGCCTCCAGGGCAGCTTCGACTTCCGTAATGAGAAGATCGATCTGATCTACGGCCAGAATGTCTTCTCCCTCGATAAGATGGAGAAGCGCCTCCCGAAGGAAGTCTTCAAGTCCCTCAAGGCCAGCATCGAAGCCGGTATCAAGCTTGATGCCGCTGCCGCCGACGTCGTCGCCGCCGCCATCAAGGATTGGGCGCTCGAGTGCGGTGCAACGCACTACGCTCACGTCTTCTATCCGCTCACCGGCTTCACCGCCGAGAAGCACGACACCTTCTTCGAGCCTAACGGCAACGGCACCCTCGCCCAGTTCTCCGGCAAGGCGCTGATCCAGGCCGAGCCCGACGCTTCCTCCTTCCCGAACGGCGGTCTCCGCTCCACCTTCGAAGCCCGCGGTTACACCGCTTGGGACGTCACCTCCCCGGCCTACATCTTCGACACCGAGAACGGCTCCACGCTCTGCATCCCGACTGCCTTCGTCTCGTGGAAGGGCGAAGCCCTCGACAAGAAGACCCCGCTCCTCCGCTCGATGGCTGCCGTCAACAAGGCCGCTACCCGCGTGCTCGCGCTCTTCGGCAAGAAGCACGGCTACATCTCCGCTTCTTGCGGCCCTGAGCAGGAGTACTTCCTGATCGACTCCCGCCTCTTCCATCTCCGTCCCGACCTCTACACCTGCGGTCGCTCCCTCTTCGGCGCCAAGCCGGCCAAGGGCCAGGAGTTCGAAGACCAGTACTTCGGCACCATCCCTGATCGCGTGCTCGCCTGCATGATGGAAACCGAACGCGAGTGCTTCAAACTCGGTATCCCGATCAAGACCCGCCACAACGAAGTAGCTCCGGCCCAGTACGAAGTGGCTCCGATCTACGAATCCGCCAACGTCGCGCATGACCACCAGATGCTCACGATGACGCTGCTCCGCCGCGTCGCCACCAAGCACGGCTTCGTCTGCCTGCTCGCCGAGAAGCCTTTCGCGGGCGTCAACGGCTCCGGTAAGCACGTCAACTGGTCGATCGGTGGCGCCGGCGTCGGCAACCTCCTCGAGCCCGGCCACAACCCGCACGAGAACGCCCAGTTCCTCACCTTCTGCTCCGCGGTGATCCGCGCCGTGGACCTTCACCAAGGCCTGCTCCGCGCTTCCGTCGCTTCGGCCGGCAACGACCATCGCCTCGGCGCCAACGAAGCTCCTCCTGCCATCATCTCGATCTACCTGGGCGACATGCTCAACGAAGTCATCGAGCAGGTGAAGAAGAGCGGCTCTGCTTCGTCCTCACGCAAGGGTGGTCACATGACCCTCGGCGTCGACACGCTGCCCGTCCTCCCGAAGGATGCTGGTGACCGTAACCGCACGAGCCCGTTCGCCTTCACCGGTAACAAGTTCGAGTTCCGCGCCGTCGGCTCGGCCTTCTCGGTCGCCGGCCCCCTGACCGTGCTTAACACGATCATGGCTGACTCGCTCGACAAGCTCGCCGACGAACTCGCCGCCGCCCTCAAAAAGAACTCCGATTTCAACTCCGCGCTCCAGAGCGTCCTCAAGGACATCCTCACCAAGCACGGCCGAATCATCTTCAACGGCAACGGCTACTCCGAAGCGTGGCACAAGGAAGCCGCCAAGCGCGGTCTCAAGAACCTCTGTACGACCCCTGACGCTCTCCCCGAGATCGTCTCCAAGTCGTCGATCGAGGTCTTTGAGCGCCAGGGCGTCCTCTCCAAGGCCGAACTCGAGTCCCGCGAAGAGATCTACACGCACTCCTACGTGCTCGCGATCAACACCGAGTCGAAGCTCGTCTCCGAGATCGCCAAGACCCTGCTCCTGCCGGCCGCCCTTAAGTTCGCCGCTGACCTGACCCCGGTCGAGAAGACCAAGTCCGGTGGCAAGCTCCGCAAGGAAGTCATCGGCCTCGCCGACGAACTGGCCGCAGCCATCGCCGCCCTCGATTCCGCCCGCGACGTCACCAAGTCCGATACGCACGCCCAGGCCAAGCACTCCTGCGACAAGGTCCTTCCGGCCATGCTCAAGGTCCGCGCCGCCGCCGACTCCCTCGAAGAGATCGTCGCCGACGAATACTGGCCGCTACCGTCCTACCAGGAGCTGCTGTTCCTCCGCTAAGCCTCACCGGCTTTGCCGAGACCAAGGGCCGAACCTCCGGGTTCGGCTCTTTTTGTGGCCCGGACGGGCGGGTGACCCCGCCAAAGCAGAAGGCCCGTCGCGATGACGGGCCTTCAGGTGCTTGGTTCAGGACGTACGCTTAGACGTTGTCCCACTTCTTGCGCAGGTAGGCGCCGAATTTCTTGACCTTCTTCTTGCGACGACGGCGTTCAGCCGGCTTCTCGAAGCCTCGCTTGGCGCGGGCGTCCTTGATGATGCCTTCGCGGTCGATCTTCTTCTTGAGGCGGCGGAGGGCCTTGTCGACGGTCTCGCCTTTGCGGATCTTGATTTCTACGGACATGTGAGCGTTTGGAGGGTCGAAAGAACAAGGGGGGAGGCCTTTCGTCAACCCCGAAACCAAGTGTATTTAAAGCCGTGAATAAGTGGGCCTTCCGGAGGGCACTAGACGCTTGCGGCGGGGGTAGGGCAGGGCAATCGTGCGGTTCACCCCTCGATGTACCTCAAGGAAATCGTCGCCAACGGATTCAAAAGCTTCGCCGACCGGACCCGCATCGAGCTCCGTCCCGGGGT
>DBCR01000054.1:4721-9098 GCA_002293125.1 Opitutia bacterium UBA953 | reverse complement strand
CGTTCGCCGCCGCCGAAGCCGCCGCGAGAGCCGCCGCCGCCGAAGCCGCCACGAGAGCCGCCTCCGCCGCCGCCGAAGCCACCACGATCTCCACCGCCGAAGCCGCCGGAGCGGGGACGGTCGCCACCGAAGCCGCCGGAGCGGGGACGGTCACCACCGAAGGACGGACGTTCTTCGCGAGGACGAGCGACATTGACCTTCAGGGGACGACCCATGAAATCGATGTTTTCAGTCTTAGCGATCGCATCCTGAGCGGCCTGAGCATTGGCCATGGTCACGAAGGCGAAGCCACGAGGGCGACCCGTGAACTTGTCCATCATGACTTCCACGGAGACCACTTCGCCGCCTTGGGAGAAGTGAGCGCGGATGTCGGATTCGGTTGCGGCCCAGGGCAAGTTGCCCACGAACAGTTTGTTTTCCATATTATCTTTTGTTTTGCTTGTTTTACCTACACCGCATTGCCCGTTTCCGACTTTCGGATTTCGATTTGCCGTCTTAACGACCGTCAACTCACCGGATTATTGCGGGGTTGTCTCTTACTTTGGTTATTTTCCGAGACAAACCTGACCGTCTTTAAGTCAGTTTAGCAGGGCTTCGGCAAGTTTATTCACAATAGGGGGGTTCCCTTAGCCCTGCGTTGACTCCGTTAGCGGGGTGAAAGAGGCTTTTTTCATGTGCGCAGCTTTGACTCAAAGTCAGATCGAGGAGGCCCTGAAGGGCCTGGACGGTTGGAGTGTCGAACACGCTAAGCTGTTAAAGGTCTATAAGTTAAAGGATTTCAAGGCAGCCTTGGCCTTCATTAATCTGATCGGAGCCTTGGCCGAACGGCTCGATCACCACCCGGAAATCCATAATAGCTGGAATCGGGTGACCCTGCGGCTTTGCACCCATGACGCCGGCGGTCAGATCACGGAGAAAGATTTGACCCTCGCCCGCGCCATCCAATCCGTCTCCCTCCCGTGATCGAGGACCCCGCAGAGGCCCTGGGCATCCTCCTGGAGGAGCTCAAACGCCAGAAGGCCGCCGGGCTCCGTCGGGTCAGCGTCTCGGACGAAGCCGTGGCGACCTTGAAGGCCCTCGCCGGGGCTCCGGTGGCCGCGCCTGCTGCTGCGGCCAAGCCTTCTGCCATCGCTGCACCCGCCTCCTCGGTCCGTTCGACGCCGCTCGGCGTCACGCCGAAGCCTGCCGCGGTCGCGCCGACCCCGGTCATCGCCGATGCGCCGATCTTCACGTTGCCCGCCGGCACCAAGGCCGAGCGCATGCAGGCCCTCCGTCAGCTCGTCGACGCCTGCGCTGAGACGAAGAAGCATCTGACCGGCTCGCATCGCGCTCTGCTCGGACATGGCTCGCTCGAAGCCAAGGTCGTCTTCGTCGGCGAAGCCCCTTCGCTCGAAGAGATGGAAGCCGGGAAAGCCTTCGCGGGCGCCTCTGGCGAACTCCTTCAGAAGATCCTCGGCGCCGCCGCGATCAGCCCCGCCGACTATTATCTCGCGCCCGTGATGGTCTGGCGCCCCGAGCCCCCGACCCAGTATGGCAAGCGCCCACCCACCGCGCGCGAAATCGCCTTCAACCTTCCCTATCTCCGCGCGCAGATCGACGTCGTCGCCCCGCGCATCGTGGTCGCGCTCGGCGCCCAGGCGTTCGAGGCGCTGCATGGCCGCACGCCGAGCATCACGCAGGCCCGCGGCCAGTGGTTCGATCTTTCCGGCGTGCCGTTGATGCCGACGTACCATCCGAATTACCTGCTCCATAATCCGAGCGCGTCCGCTAAGCGGGCCGTCTGGGAAGATTTCCTGCTGGCGATGGAGAAGCTCGGCCTCCCGATCAGCGAGAAGCAACGCGGCTTCTTCGCGACGAGCTGAGGCTCAGCGCACCGAATCGCTCAGGCGGCTGAGCGAGAACGAGAGTACCTGCGAATTCCGGCCGCTTTCCTTGAGCGCCTTGCGACGCTCGGCGGGCAGGTCCGTCAGCGCACCCGGCACGAAGTTGCAGGCGGACTGGAAGAAGCCCTGTGTCTGGGTGGTGAGCGCGATGAGCTTCTTGGCGCCGAGCTGCTTGGCGCGACGTTTGGCGAACTCGACGAGTTTGCTGCCGACGCCGCGTCCATGGTAGAACGGTTGCACGTACACCGCGCCGAGCTCCATCGATTTACCGCCGGGATAGGGGCGCAAGGTGGCGCAGCCGATGATGCTGTCGTCGATCTCGTAGACGTAGAAGTCCGCGAAGGATTGCTCGATCTGCTGACGCGTGCGGGCGACGAGGGCGTCGGTCTTCGCGCCGTGCTTGGCGAGGTTGTAGAGCGCCTGCGCGTCCTTCTTCTTGGCCTGGCGGATGCGGTCGTAGTCGTTGGCGTGCACCATCGTGCCGAGACCGACCTTGTCGAAGATTTCGGTGAGGAGGCAGCCGAAGACGCGGCCGTCGAGGATGTGGGCGCGCGGGACGTCGTTGTCGAGGGCCTTGGCGGCTTGGACGGCCTTGCTGCGGATACGTGGGTCGAGCTTCGCGGACTTGTCCGCGAGGAGGCGCTTGAGGTCGTCCTCCGGCAGGTTCAGTTGCACGACGCCATTGACCTGCAGTCCGCTGAAGGGCGTGAGGTAGATGAGCTTCGAGGCGCCGAGGGCGGTCGCGAGTTCCATCGCGAGATGGTCGCTGTTCACGCGGAGTGACTGGCCTTCGCGGTCGCACACGATCGGCGTGACGAGCGGCAGGATATCCTGCGAGAGCATCGACTTGAGGATCGCGGCGTCGACCTTCTCGACCTTGCCGGCGTAAAGATGGTCCACGCCCTTGAGGCGTCCGATCTTGGTGGAACGCACGGCGTTGGTGATGGCGCAGCGGAGGCCGGCCTGGGAAAGGTTCTCGAGCACCGATTGGGAGACGAGCGCCGAAGCTTCGCGGGCGAGCGACATCGTGGTGGCGTCGATGGGGCCTTCGCCTTGGACGTCGGAGAGTACGATGTTATGTGCGCCGGCGAGCCCGACGAGCTGCTGGCCGATGCCGTGCACGAGGACGACCTTGATGGACAGGCTGCGGAGGACCGCGATGTCGGTGACGATGTTCGCGAAATTCTCGTGGGACACGATCGAGCCGTCGACCGCGATGACGAACACGTGGTCGCGGAACATCGGGACATACCGGAGGATTCCCCGGAGGTCGGTCGGCTTCATGGCGCGCTCACGCTGGCTGGACATGCTCAATCCTTATGGACTCCCCGGGGGGCGGGGCAATACTGATGACGCATGCCGAAGCCGCCCCGAGTCCGCCGAGAGACGGTGCCTCCTGACCTCCAGGAGTCGGTGGACGCCTTTCTGGCCCACCTCTCGCTCGAGCGTGGCGCCGCCAAGTTGACGACGGAGGCCTATGAGTCGGATCTGGTCCGCTTTGCCGCCCACTGTGGCCGGGCCGGCCGCACGAACTGGATGGAAGTCTCGCTGGCGGACGTGGATTCCTGGACGCGCGCGCTCGACCGCAAGGGCCACGCCGCCGCCTCGATGGCTCGCCGGCTCTCGGCCGTCCGTTCCTTTTCGGCCCATCTGGTCCGTAGCGGCCTACGTCGCGATGATTTCACCGAGCTCGCCCGCGGCCCGAAGCTCCGCCGCAAGTTGCCCGGGATGATCAGCGCCGAAGAAGCCGCCAAGGTCGTCTCCGCGCCCGACACCCGCACGCCGCAGGGCCTGCGCGATCGCGCGATGCTCGAGATGATGTACGGTTCCGGTCTGCGTATCTCCGAACTCTGCAGCCTGGAGATCCAAGCGGTGGACGCCGACTCGGCGCTCGTCCGTGTCACCGGCAAGGGTTCCAAGGATCGCGTCGTGCCCGTCGGCGAGACCGCGCTCGTCGCCTTGCAGGCCTATCTCAAGGCTGGCCGACCCAAGCTCGTCCGCCCGAAGACCGGCAGCGCGCTCTTCCTCAGCGCCCGCGGCGTCGCCATCTCCCGCAAGACCTTCTGGCTCGGCGTGAAGCAGGCCGCCCGGCGCGCCGGCGTTTCCGTGCCCGTGAAGCCGCACCTCCTGCGCCACGCCTTCGCGACGCACCTCCTGGAAGGCGGCGCCGACCTGCGTTCCATCCAGGAGATGCTCGGCCACGCTGACATCGCCACGACGCAGATCTACACGTCGGTCGACCGTACGGCCCTGTCGGATGCGCACCGTCGCCACCACCCGCGCGGACGCGGCAAGGGGCGTTAACGTCCGAACAGGACGAAGAGCCCGCCGATGATCGAGGCGGCGGTGAGCGCGCCGATCAGGAAGCGGGTGCCGAACGGGATCTCGAGCGGAGCCAATTCCTCGTCGGCGTCGGTCGGACGGACCACCGCTTCGCGCAGGATCGAGAAATAGTAGTGGATGCTGATTGCGACGCCGATGAGGGCGGCGCCGA
>DBCR01000054.1:0-4604 GCA_002293125.1 Opitutia bacterium UBA953 | reverse complement strand
CGAACGACGGAGCAGGCCGCGGAGCGCGAGCTGCGGACGGCGATGGTCTTCGACGGCTGGCAGCGTGACGAGCGCTTGGGCGGTGAGGAACGTACCGATGACGTAAGCGAGGAGGTAGATGACGATGACCTGTTCGACATCGTAACCAAACGCGTTGGCGCCCGGGAGGACGAGCGCGGCGGTGACGGCGGCGAGGATGAACCCAGCATGCGCGACGCCGGAAAGCGAGAGCGTGCGCTTCACATCAGTCGTGGCGAGGGCGCCGAGATTGCCGAAGAGGAGGGTCAGGACGGCGGTGACGCCAAGGAGCGGCGCGAGCTTCACGGCAATCGGCGCGAACGGTCCGGTGGCGAGGAGTACGAGGGTGAACGCGCCGGCGGCCTTGGAGGCCGTGCCGAGGAAGGCGGTGGTGGGCGTCGGGGCGCCCTGGTAGACGTCCGGAATCCAGGTGTGGAACGGGAAAGCCCCGAGTTTGAAGGCGACGCCGCCGAGGATGAGGGCGATGCCGGCGAGCGTGAGGGGCGAGATCGTGTTCGCGACGGTCTGGGCGGCGAGGGCGTTGCCAATCTGGGTGAAGTTGAGCGAGTCGGCGACGCCGGCCGAGCCGAGCGCACCGTAGACGAGCACGATACCCATCAGGAGCAACGCGGAGCTAAGTCCGCCCGCGACGAGGTATTTCACGCCGGCTTCGAGCGAGGCCTCGCTGCGGCGGAGGTAGCCGACGAGCACGTAGAGGCCGACGGCAGCCGTCTCGAGCGAGAGGAAGAACGTGACGAAATGGTTCGACTGCGCGAGGAGCATGAACGCGGAGGTCACGACTAGCAGCACATGATGGTAGTCGGCGACGGCGGCATCGCGCTCGCGCAGGAAGCCTTCGGCGACGAAACTCGTCAGCAAGGCCGACAAGAGGAAGACCATGCGAACGCCGTCCGTGGGCAGGTTCTGGCGGAGCAGGCCGGCGAACGAAGCGACGTCGGTCGGCTGAACCCAGGGTCCGTTGGTCAGCGCCATGATCGCGACGAGGACGAGACCGACGCGAGCGGTGATCGGGATGAGCGAGCGGAGCGCCTTGGGGAGGAACATCGCCTGCACGAGGCAGACGAGCGAGAGCCCGGCGACGGCGATCTCCGGTAGGATGGATAGCCAGTCAGCTGGGCGCGGGGCCAGGACCTTGAAGACCGGATCGATATCGGCGAGGAAAGGAATCATCGGACGGAAAGCTTAGCGTTGGGCGGGCTGGGCCGGGGCAGCCTTGACGGGTGCCTTGGCGTTATGTTGCGAGAACGTGGTGATACCAGCGGCGACGGGATTGACGGACTTCGTGATGAGCGAAGGCACGAAGCCAATCGTCAGCGAAGCGCCGAGCAGGACGAAGGCGGCGAAGCGCTCGGCCCAACCGAGGTCGCCGAAGGGCGCGGAAGCGAAGCGCTTCTCGAGCGCCTCGGAGGCCGGACCGAAGAACGTCGAAGCTACGGCGCGGAGGGCGTACACGGCGGAGAGGACTACCGTCGAGGCGACGAGGGCCTGCAGCCAGAGCGGCTGGGCACGAAGGGCGAGGAAGATGCCGACTTCGCCCCAGAAGTTGCCAAAGCCCGGGAGGCCGATGGAGGCCATGGTCGCGGCGATGAAGAGCGCGGCAAGGATCGGCGTGCGCGTGGCGAGCCCGCCGAGTTCGTCGAGGCGGTACGTGCCGGCACGGGCGCGGACGGCGTTGGCGAGCAGGAAGAGCGCGGCGCAGGAGAGGCCGTGCGCGACCATCAGGAAAGCCGCGGCATCAAGGCCGTCAGCCTTGCCGGACACGCCGCAGACCCAGATACCGAGGAAGATCGGACCCATATGGGCGACGGAGCTCCAGGAGAGCAGTTGCTTGAGGTCGCGCTGCGCGAGGCAGATCAGGCCGACGAGGACGACGTTCGCCACGGCGAACCAGAGGAACCAGGCGCCGAGGGAGCCGCCGGTGATGTCGAGGCTGCTGAGGCCGAGGAGGATGATGCCGTAGAGGCCGAACTTCTTGAGGGCGCCGGCGTGCAGCATCGAGACCGGCGTCGGGGCGGCGGAGTAGCCGGGCGCGGCCCAGGAGTGGAACGGGAAGAGCGAAGCGAGCGTGCCGAGGCCGAAGAGCACGAGCGCGCCAGTGGCGGCAGGAATGGACTTCGCGTCCTGGAGACCGTGCGCGACGCTTTCGAACGTCGCAGCGCCGTAGTCGACGCCGGAGGCGTCGATGGCGATGAGGATACCCGCGAGGGAGGCCATGGCGCCAGCGGTGAGGTAGATGGCCATCTGCATGGCGGCCGGACGACGGCCTTCGCCGCCCCAGAAGAGCGTGAGGATGAACGTCGGAATCAGCGCGAACTCGTGGAAGAAGTAGACGCCGACGAGGTGGTTGGTGCCGAACACGCCGAGCGTGCCACCGAGCATGAATAGGATGAGGCCGAGGTAGGTGTTCCGTCCTTCCACTTCCTGCGTGAGCGCCTTGATGCCCGCGGCGAGGCCGACGAGCGAGGTCATCGCGAGGAGGGGCGCGCCGAGGCCATTGAGCGCGAAGCCAAAGCCCCAGAATCCTTCGGACTGGAATTGCTGCGGAGCGGTGCTCGGGTTGGACCAGAGGATGAGCAGCCAAGGACCAAGGACGGCCGGGATGGCGAAGCCGCCGAAGGCGAAGCCCGAGGCGAAGCTGCGAGGGAGGTCGCGTCCGGCGAGCAAGATGAGGCCGACGAGGATCGGGGCCGTGATGGCGAGCGCGAGGAGCGTGGCAGGAAAAGTGTCCATGAATTAGCGGGCGATGAGGAACCAGGCCAGGAAGAGAGTACCCACTACGATCCAGAGCGCGTAGGCACGCGTCTGACCGCGGTGGAAGGAACGGCCGGTGAGGTAGCCCAACACGGCGGGGACGCCGCCACCGATCCAGCGCACGGCGACGCCGTTGATGATGAGGAGGTCGAGGAACGCGACGAACTCGGCCAGGCGACGCTGCACGGAGTTGACGTACCAGAGATACAAGCCGTCCATCCAGCGGTGCTCAAGGAGGTGATACGTGCGAGGCGAGACGACCTGGAGGGCGTCGGCGCCGCGGACGCTGCCGTAGAACTTGAGCGCACCGAAGAAGCCGACGACGAGCGAGAAGAGGCCGACGATGGTCGAGGGCGCGGTCAGGTGGAAGACGATGGCGTCGAGAGCGGGCTTGATCGGCTGCAGCGAACCGGCGGGCAGCAGGGTCGAGGCGAGGAAGCCGCCGGCGACGGAGTAGACGAGGCCGAGCACGACGAGCGGCAGGGTCATCGTCCAAGGTGACTCATGGGCGTGGGACGCTTCTTCGGAGTTGGCTTCGCCGAGGAAGACCAGGCGGATCATGCGGCCGCTGTAGAGGCAGGTCGCGAGCGCAGCGAGGGCCAGGAAAGCGAAGATCACCAGGTGTCCGTCGTGGTAGGCCGCCTCGATGATGGCATCCTTGGAATACCAGCCGGCGAGGAAAGGAACGGCGCAGTTCGAAAGCGTCGCGGCGATGAACGTCACGGCGGTGAGGGGCATCTTCTTCAGCAGGCCGCCCATCTTGAGCATGTCCTGTTCGTGATGGCAGCCGTGGATGACCGATCCGGCCCCGAGGAACAGCGTGGCCTTGAAGAACGCGTGCATCGCCATGTGCATCAGCGCGAGCTCGGGGTGGCCGAGGCCGATCGCGCAGCCCATGATGCCAAGGTGCGCGAGCGTCGAGTAGGCGAGGGACTTCTTGATGTCGGTCTGCGCGAGCGCGCAGAGACCGGCGAGCGCGGCCATGCCGGCGCCGGAGATGGCGATGAAGTCCAGCACATCAGGGGCGAGCAGGAAGCTCACGCGGGCCATGAAGTAGACGCCGGCAGCCACCATCGTCGCGGCGTGGATGAGAGCCGAGACCGGCGTCGGGCCTGCCATCGCGTCCGTGAGCCAGACGTGGAGCGGGAACTGGGCGGACTTGCCGAGGAAGCCGCACATGAGCAGCGCGCCGACGGCGACGGGGATGGTCTTGGCGGCGGCGGCGTGGTCCTTGAGGGCGACGAAGTCGAGCGTGCCGTAGAGCGAGAGGCACATCGCGATGCCGAGAATGAAGCCGAGGTCACCGACGCGGTTGACGATGAAGGCCTTCTTCGAAGCAGC
Source organism: Opitutia bacterium UBA953 (assembly GCA_002293125.1). Lineage (GTDB taxonomy): Bacteria > Verrucomicrobiota > Verrucomicrobiia > Opitutales > UBA953 > UBA953. The sequence continues at coordinate 473 of DBCR01000054.1, read as the reverse complement.
CGCGGCGTAGTCCTTATCGAAGTAGTGCGCGATCAGCATGTAGGAGCTGAAGCCCACGAGTTCCCAGTAGATGAACGTCATGAGCAGGTTGTCGGCGACGACGATGCCCAGGATGGAGAACATGAAGATCGAGAGACCCGCGAAAAAACGGCCGCGGGCCGGGTCTTCCTTCATGTAACCGACGGAGAAGAGGTGGATCCACGCGGCGACGAACGAGACCACGAAGAGCATCAGGCGCGCATTGGCGTCGAGGAGGTAGCCGAAGCCGAGGCTGACGCCGCCGAACTTCGCGAGCTCGATGTGCCAGGTGACGTCGACGCCTTTGCCGAGCAGGATGAGCGAGAGGCCGGCGATGACGAAGGCGACGCCGGTGGAGAGCCAAGCGGCCAGGCCGCCCGCACGGCGCAGGAACAGCGCGGAGAGCGCGGCGGCTCCCAGCGGCAGGAATAGGATCCAGTGGACCAGGGACGAAA
>DBCR01000046.1 GCA_002293125.1 Opitutia bacterium UBA953 | reverse complement strand
GCTTACGGTACACCTGCCCGAGAATCCTAACGGCGCGGCGATCGTGATCTGCCCCGGCGGCGGCTACGGCGGCTTGGTGACCAAGGGCGAAGGCCACGGCATCGCCGCCTGGCTCAACGCCCACGGCATCGCTGGCATCGTCCTCGAATACCGCCTGCCCGCCGGACGCCCTTACGTGCCGCTCCTCGACGCCCAGCGGGCCATCCGCACGGTCCGGGCGAACGCAGCGCAATGGAAGATCGACCCGAAGAAGGTCGGCATCATCGGTTTCTCCGCCGGTGGCCACCTGGCCTCGACCGCGACCGTACACTTCGAGACCATCGAGACGCGCGCGCCTGACGCCATCACCGGCCAGAGCAGCCGCCCGGATTTCTCGATCCTCATCTACCCGGTCATCAGCATGGACGAAGGCGTCCACCGCGGCTCCAAGAAGAACCTGATGGGAGAGATGCCAGCCGCCGGCCTATCGGATTACTTCTCGACCCAGAGGCACGTGAAGGCCGGCACCCCGCCCACCTTCCTGGCGCACGCGATCGATGACAAGGTCGTGGGCATCGAGAACAGTCGCATGTTCTACGAGGCCCAGCAGAAGGCCGGCCTCCCGACCCGCCTGATCGAACTACCTAATGGCGGCCATGGCCTCAACGGCTACAAGGGCCCGTCTTGGGACAAGTGGCAGGCCGAAGCGCTCATCTGGCTCAAGGAAATCAAGGTCCTGCCCTGACCACCGATAAAGGACTTCAAATCCGTCGGAATACTTCCCATATACAAAGCCTCCCCATGAAATCCCTGCTCCTCGCCCTGCTCGCCACCGGCTCCCTCTTCGCCGGCGAAAAGGCCACCCTCACGCTCGCTGACTTCACCGACCTCAACGGCGGCGCTCCTGCCGGCGGCTGGAAGACCCAAGAAGGCGGCGTCATCCACCTCGCCGCCCAGAAAGGTACCGGCGCGCTGATCTCCAAGAAGGAGTACACGAACTTCGAACTGACCTGGGAATGGCGCCTCGAAGCCAAGGGTAATAATGGCATCAAGTATTGGCTCACCAACATCAAGGATGCCAAAGGCAAGGGCGAATGGCTCGGCATCGAATATCAGATGATCGACGACAACGGCCACCCGGACGGACTCAAGGGCGGCAACCGCAACACCGGCTCGATCTACGACATCATCGACTCGGCCAAGGATAAGGCCATGAAGCCCATCGGCGAATGGAACCAGAGCCGCGTCGTGGTGAAGGACGGCAAGATCGAACACTTCCTCAACGGCAAGCCCTGCGCCTCGGCCGATACCAAGTCCGACGAATGGAAGGCCGCCATCGCCAAGAGCAAATTCAAGAACAAGAAGGATTTCGGCCCCGGCCACGGCAAGCTGATGCTCACCGAGCACGGCGACCCCTGCTGGTTCCGGAACATCGTCGTCACCGAACTCTGAGCCTTCTCAGGGCTAGTGAATCAAGGGCGCCCGACGGGCGCCCTTTTCCGTGCCCGCTTAAGCGCCGAGCTTGATTCGCAGTCCGTCGTAGCAGAGGCCGACCTTCGGGTGCGTCTTGTGCAGCTGGGCCATGGTGGTCTCGTAATTGATCTGAAAGGTCATGTGCGTGAGCAAAGCCCGCTTGGCGCGCAGGTCATGCGCCGCCTGGCAGGCTTCGTCGACCGTCATGTGCGTCGGGTGCGGATTCGGACGCAGGCCGTCGAGGATCGCCAGGTCGGCATGCTCACCGAGTTCGAGGGACTTCTCGGTCATCGCGCGACAATCGGTATAATAGGCGAACTTCATGCCCGTCGAAGGCTCCTCGAAGACGAGGCCGAGGGTGGACTCATTGCCGTGCGGCAGGAGCGTCGAGCGGATGATGCCGCCCCCGGGCAGGACGAGCCTCGAAGGCATAAGATTCAGCCCCAGCGAGACGTAACCCGAGGCCGCCGGCTTACCGACCGCGTAGGGGAAGATGGCCTTGATGCGCTCGAGGCCGACCTCGGTCGAGTAGGTCGGTATGGCCGCCCCACCCTTGTTCGTGCAGAACTGCCGAAGGTCATCCATGCCGAGGACGTGGTCGGCGTGGCCGTGCGTCAGGATGAACGTGTCGACCTCGCGGACGTCATATTTCAGGCACTGCGTCCGGAACTCCGGCGAGGCGTCGACCTGGACATGATGGCCCTCGATGACGACGTGCACGCTCGTCCGGGCGCGCCAGTTGCGCGGGTCCTTCAGGTCCAGCCCGGGATTGTCATGGGCGGGCAAGGGACAGCCCTGCGACGTGCCGCAGCCCATGATGAGGATTTCCATGAGGCGAAGAAGACGGGAAATGCAGCGGAAGGCAAGAGGCGGACTTCGCCGTCATTCCCACTTAGACACCGTAGAAGGAACTATTTCGGGCAGGAAAACCATGGGTGGAGCTACTCTATACTCGATACTCCATTCCCGACCGCCTTTACTCCCTCCCCTTCGGCAGTCCTCCGAGACTCCATACTCGATACTCCATACTCTCAGTCCCCGACTTCCGTGTTCGCCAACCTCACCGACAAACTCACCAAGGCCCTCCGCGACCTCCGGGGGCTCTCCAAGCTCTCCGAGGAGAACATCGCCCCGACGCTGAATGAGGTGCGCTCGGCGCTGATGTCCGCGGACGTCAATTTCAAGGTCGCCAAGGACTTCACCGAACGCGTCAAGGTGGCCTGCCTTGGCCAAGCGGTCATCGAGTCCGTCAACCCGGGCCAAATGGCCGTCAAGGTCGTGTCCGACGAGCTCACGAAGCTCCTCGGCGAAGGCGAACGCCCGATCGACCCCCGCCGCCCGTTGCGCGTGCTCCTCGTCGGCCTGCAGGGCTCCGGCAAGACCACCAGCGCCGCCAAGCTCGCCAAGCACCTCGTCAAGAAGGAAGGCATCCGTAAGCCCTCCCTCGTCGCCGCCGACTTGCGCCGCCCGGCCGCCATCGACCAGCTCGAGACCCTCGCCAAGAACGAGGGCTTCGACTTCCGCGCCGACCGCGCCGCGACCGACGTCGCCGCGATGGTGGGCCGCCTGGTCAAGGAAGCCGAAGCCGCCGCCGCGGACCTCGTCATCGTCGACACCGCCGGCCGCCTGCAGATCGACGGCGACCTGATGGAGGAAGTCCGCCGCGTGCGCGACGCCTTCCAGCCGCACGAGGTATTCCTCGTCGCCGACGCCGCCCTCGGCCAGCAGGCCGTCGACGTGGCCGCCAAGTTCCACGAATCCACGCCCCTCACGGGCATCATCCTGACCAAGCTCGATGGCGACGCCCGCGGTGGCGCCGCGCTGTCGATGAAGTCCGTCACGGGCGTCCCGATCCGCTACATGGGCACGGGCGAGAAGTCCTCGGACTTCGACACCTTCCACCCCGACCGCATGGCCCAGCGCATCCTGGGCATGGGCGACGTCGTCTCCCTCGTCGAAAAGGCCCAGGAGGTCGTCGACCATAAGGAAGCCGAGCGTCTGGCCGAGAAGATGAAGAAGGCCGACTTCGACCTCGAGGACTTCCTCGCGCAGATGTCGCAGATGAAAAAGATGGGCCCGCTCGGCGACATCATGAAGATGATGCCGGGCATGGGTAACGTCCAGGTCGGCGCCAAGGAAGAGAAGCACCTCGCCAAGACCGAAGCCATCGTGCTCTCGATGACCAAGAAGGAGCGTCGCAACCCCGAAATCCTCAACGGCTCCCGCCGACTGCGTATCGCCAAAGGTTCGGGCACCCAGGTCAGCGACGTCAACGCTCTGATCAAACAATTCTCCCAGATGCGCGACATGATGCGCATGATGAAGGGCGGCAAGGGCAAGGAACTCATGCGTCGCATGGGTCAGATGGGCGGCGGCCGTGGCGGCATGCCTGGTGGTGGCTTCCCTGGCGGCGGTTTCCCCGGCATGCGCTGATCGCCATGTCCAAGATGATTCCCTTCGACCCGGCCCTCCTCTCCCGTCCGGGCTGGATCTTCGACTGCGACGGCACCCTCGCGGCCTCCATGTGGATCCACCACCGCAGCTGGACCCACATCGTGAGCAAGCAGATCGGCCGCCCGTTCGACTTCCCCTGGCCCCTCTTCTGCTCGATGGGCGGCATGTCCGCCGTCGACACCTGCAAGCGCCTGAAGGCCGACTACGGCTTCGACCTGAACGTCGAGCAGTTATTAGCCGACGGCCATGAGTTCCTCGAGGAGCACCTCGCCAAGGACGTCACCGCCCGCCACGAAGTCGTCGCCGTCGTCCACCACGTCCGCGGACTCGGCCACAAGACCGCCGTCGCCTCGGCCGGCCGTCGCGATCACGTGCATACGACGCTCAAGCGGATCGACATCACGCACCTCTTCGACGCGGTCATCACCGCCGAGGACGCCCCGCGCTCCAAGCCGCACCCTGACCTCTTCCTCGCCGCAGCCGACCGCCTCGGCCTGAAGCCCGCCGACTGCGTCGTCATCGAAGACAGCCCACGCGGCAAGGAAGCCGCCGACGCCGCCGGGATGCAGTGCATCTTGGTGGAGCCGGCATAATCACAGGGGACACGTGGGCTCGGTGACACGTGGACATGGGGGATGTTGGCAAAGGAATCCTTTAGGGCAGGATAGGGATTCAGTGTGCGATGAAAGCGGTGCGCTGATGCCGCGAAGGAGACAGCCTTGGCGGCGATGAATACCCCCAAGCCTCTCGGTAAGGTTAACTCTTATCGCGACCTCGTTGTCTGGCAGAAGTCGCGTTCACTTGCGACCGCAGCGTATCGCCTCTGTATGACTCCGACCTTCGAACGACATCGAGGGCTGTCCGATCAGATCATGCGATCGGCAGTCTCCATCCCTTCGAACATCGCGGAAGGAGACGAGCGAGGGACGAACAAAGACTCCCTGCGCTTCCTCCAGATCGCCCGCGGCTCTTTGGCGGAACTTGAAACCCAACTCAGTATCGCCGAGGACCTCGGCATCATCCCCCAGCCAGTGGTCGTCCAAATAGCAACGCAGCTCGACGAAGTCGCCCGCCTGCTAGGCGGCACCATCAAGATGCGGAAAGCCAGAGAAGAGGGCGGGAGATGATCCCGGCTCCCCTGTTCCCTTCCCCGTGTCCACGTGTCACCGTGCCCACGTGTCCCCTGTCTGAAGTTACAAGTTGTGCACGTTTAACGTGCATATCATCGTTGACACTATGCATGCTTGGCGTGCATCATCTTTCGGTCCGGTGATCGCGACTTTCGCCTGCCGCGCCACGCATCGGCTCTGGCTCGGCCAAAGGCCTGCCGAGTTCCCCGCGACCATCCTGCAGACCGCCCTACGAAAACTCACCCAACTCCAAGCGGCCGCTTCACTCAACGACCTACGCGTACCACCTGGCAACCGATTGAAGGCACTCCAAGGAAATCGACAGGGACAACACAGCATCCGCATCAACGACCAATACCGACTTTGCTTCCGCTGGGCAGGCCGCGAGGCCTACGACATCGAGATCACCGACTACCACTGAACTTCATGAAAAAGAAACCCCTCAACGTCCACCCGGGTGAACTGCTCCGCGAGGAGTTCCTGACGCCGCTGGGCATCACGGCCTACCGCCTGGCCAAGGGCGCCCGCCTGCCCCACCAGCGCGTCAACGAGATCCTCAAGGAGCGCCGCGGCATCACTGCCGAGACCGACCTGCATCTCTGCGCCTACCTCGGCCTCGAGCCAGGCTACTGGCTACGCGCCCAGCTCGCCTATGACCTAAGGGAGGCCATCAACACGATCGGCCCTAAGGTTAAGGCGAGCATCAAGCCGCTACAGGTGGCTTGATGCTAAAGAGGTAGGGGCAGCACCGCGTGCTGCCCTAGTGATCCCATCCCCTGTTGACCCGGCCTAGCACCGGGACACCATCGCCTTGTCGTGAAAAGCAAGGAAACCACCTCCGAATCCCGCAAGGTCTTCCACGACGAAGCCATGAAGCTGATTCGAGAACGAATCAGCGTTCCTCAGGATATCTCCCTAAAGATCACCAAATCGTACGATAGTGGAATGGGAGAGCATAGCTGCGGATTCTTTATCGAAGGCATCGCCTCGGTTGATCTCACCTCGCTAAGTCGTGCAGTCATTAGCGCAGGCGAAGCTTACTGGTCCGGTGAAAAGTCCGGCGCGTTCGTCATTCTCTTCATCTCAAATCGTAAGGAGTATACGCTGGAATTCTGCTATGTACCGGGTGACGACGTCACCCCGTTCACCACGGAGGGCCTGCGCTTCGACATGGGCAGATTCAGCGTGACGCCACCCGACGCTTTCACCCGCGGCTGAAGCTAGGACACGACGCGGTCGTGCCCCTACCTCGATCCAGGCACAAAAAAAGGACGGCACCGGGTGCCGTCCCCTTGTCCACGTGTCACCGTGCCCACGTGTCCCCTAGGCGAAGTTACTTCTTCAGCTTAGCGCAGAAACGACCGAGGCGCTCGAGGCCCTGGGCGATGACCTGATCGGAGGTCGCGTAGCTGAGGCGGATGTAGCCTTCGGAGCCGAACGCGGAGCCAGGGACGACGGCCATGAGTTCTTCCTCGAGCAGACGGTCAGCGAACTGCGTGGAGGTCAGGCCGAAGGACTTGATGTTCGGGAAGAGGTAGAACGCACCCTGCGAGCGGTAGCAGGTCAGGCCAGGGATGGCGTTGAGACCGGCGAGGAGGTTGAGGCGGCGCTTATCGAAGACGGCGCCCATCTCGGCGAGGGAGGCCCTGGCCTTGTCGGGGTGCTGGTGCACCGCGAGGGCGCCGAACTGCGCGAAGGTGGTGGCGTTGGACGAGATCTGGCTCTGGAGGTCGGCCACGGCGGCGGCGAGGGCCTTGTCGGAGGCGACGAGGGTGCCGAGGCGCCAGCCGGTCATGGAGTAGCTCTTGGCGTAGCCGGAGACGGTGATGGTCAGGCGGGCGGCTTCAGGCGAGAAGGTCGCCGGGCTGCAGGTGGTCTGGCCGTCATAGACGAGGTTCTCGTAGATCTCGTCGGACATGATCCAAACGTTGGCCTTCACGCAGATGGCCACGAGGGCTTCGAGCTCGGCGCGGGTGTAGACGGCGCCGGTCGGGTTGGACGGGCTGTTGATGATGACCATGCGCGTCTTCGGGGTAAGCGCGGCGGTCAGCTGGGCCGGGGTGATCTTGAAACCAGTGACGTCCTCGGCGTTGACGACGACGGGCGTGCCGCCGGCGAGCTTCACCATCTCAGGGTAACTGACCCAATACGGAGCGGGGATGATGACTTCGTCGCCGGCGCTGATGGTGGCGAGGATGGCGAGGTAGCAGGACATCTTGCCGCCCGGGGAGACGACGACGTTGGCGTCGGCGATACCGGTGAAACCGCGACGGGTGTAGTCTTCGGCGATGGCCTTACGGAGAGCGGGGATGCCCGGCGTGGGGGCATACTTCGTCTGCCCGTCGGCCAAGGCCTTGGCGCAGGCATCCTTGATGAACTGCGGGGTGTCGAAGTCGGGCTCACCGACGCCGAAGCCGACGACGTCTTTGCCGGCGGCCTTGAGGGCCTTCGCCTTAGCATCGACGGCGAGGGTCGGTGAGGGGGCGACGTTACGGGCCCAGGAGGAGAGAGCGGGATTCGACATGGCTTAGAGCCCTCACGCAAAGGACTCCCGGCGGATTGGCAAGACTGAGTGAAGACGAGGGCTCGAGGGCGTGAGGACCGGAGGGCCAGAGAGACCAAAAGAGACGGGTGGCAGGTGGCGGCCGCAGGGCGGCCCGAGGTAGGGGCGTGGCTACGCCGCGCCCTCCTACCATGGAGTGCAAGGCAAAGCCTTGCCCCTAACAGCGTTCGCCCTGCGGCGAACAAGGATGCGACACCTGAAACGCCCCCCTGCTCGCCTCTCAGATATCGATGGCGTCGTCCTTGGCCTTCTGGGCACTAGCCTTGGCTTCATTGGCCCGGCGCAGCGGCTTGAGCTGATCGATGCCGACGGAAGAGGAGATCATCCAGGAAGTGATGGAGATGGTCAGGGTAGCCATCGCCCAACTCTTTACCTGCAAGTCCCTGATGAGGCTGTCCGTCAGGGCGAGGATGGCGCCATTGGTCACGAAGAGCACCAGGTAGGCACCCAAGCCGAGGGTGATGATTAGGATGGGAATCGAGACGATCATGAAGATCGCCAGGAGGAACGGACGCAGGAAGGAGTTGAACAGCCCGAGCACGACCGCGACGACGCCGAGCGTCAACGGATCGCCGTAGGTCAGGAAATCGAAATATTTCGCCAAGAAGACACCCAAGGCGAGGGATGCCCATTCCAGAACCAAGACTCCGAGACGTCGTGCGACTTCCATGCCTGCATCATACCAAAGGAAAGCCCCCCGACAAGGGAGACTTTCCTGTGTAAGACTCAGCGGGCGTGACGGACGTCTTCCCCGGAGAGGAGGAAGATGACCTGTTCGGCGATATTCTTGGAATGATCGCCGATACGCTCGAGGGCCTTGGAGATGAAGATCAGCTCGACATGGGAGGCGGATACCTTGGTGGTGTCGCCGGCCTTGCCGAAAAGCTCTTCATAGTTCTTACGATTCAAGGCGTCGATCTCAGCGTCACGCACGAGGACCAGGCGGGCCTTGGCGATGTCGCCTTCGATGAAGCTGTCGATAGCGAGGCGCAGGACTTCGCAGGCGATGATACCTTCGGCGGGGACGTGCAGGAGATTCTTGAGGGGACCGCGCTCGGAGATGACCATCGCGCGCTTGGCGATGACCGAAGCCTCGTCGGCGATACGCTCGAGGTCATGGCCGATGTCGCGGGCAGCGAGCAGTAGACGGACGTCGCTGCCCATGGGACCGAAGAGGGTCAGGTAGCGCATGATTTCGCGGTCGACGCGCTTCTCGAGCTCATCGACGCGGTCATCCATGCCGCGGACCTGCAGGGCCAAGGAATCGTCGCCGGTCTCGACGGCGCGGAGCACCAGGCGGGACATATCGAGCGAACGCTCACCCATCAGGATGAGGTCATCCCGGAGCTGGCGGAGTTCGTCGTGGAAGAAGCGTTGCATGGTATTTTATGTTAAAAGATCAACCGAAACGGCCCGAAATGTAGGCCTCGGTCTGGGCTTGGGACGGGTTCATGAAGATCTTCTCGGTAGTATCGTATTCGATCTGCTTGCCGAGATAGAAGAAGGCGGTGCGGTCAGAGACACGGGCGGCCTGCTGCATGGAGTGGGTCACGATCACGATCGTGAACTGCTCCTTGAGCTCATGGATGAGTTCCTCGATCTTACCGGTGGCGATCGGGTCGAGGGCCGAGCAAGGCTCGTCCATCAGGAGGATCTCAGGACGGTTGGCGATCGCGCGGGCGATGCACAGACGCTGCATCTGGCCGCCGGACAGGCCGAGGGCGCTGTCGTCGAGGCGGTCCTTCACTTCGTCCCAGAGCGCGGCCTTACGGAGCGAGGTCTCGCAGGCTTCCTCGAGGACGGCACGGTCGCGGACGCCGACCACGCGCAGGGCGTAGACGACGTTCTCGAAGACCGACTTCGGGAAAGGGTTGGATTTCTGGAAGACCATGCCGACGCGGCGGCGGAGGGAGATGACCTCCAGGCCGGGGTCGTAGATCGAACGGCCGTTGATGGTGATATCCCCTTCGTGACTGATGCCATCGACGAGGTCGTTCATGCGGTTAAGGTTGCGCAGCAGCGTGGACTTGCCGCAACCAGAAGGACCGATGAAGGCGATGACCTGGCGCTCCGGGATGTCGAGGGAGATGGCGTCGAGGGCCTTCTTCTGGCCATACCAGAAACCGTAATCCTTGATGGTGATATAGTCCTTGCGGCCCTCGCGTTCGGTAGCGGGGCGGACCTTGATGCGAGAGGAGGACGGAGGGTTCATGATCTGGGACATGAGGTGGTTTGTTTTTAGAAGGAGGCGCCCTTGAAGCGAGCGCGAAGGCGGTTGCGAATCGTGATCGCGCCCAGGTTCAGGCAGACGATCAGGACGATGAGCAGCAGCGTGGTCGCGAAGACCATCGGGCGGGCGGCATCTGAGTCCGGCGACTGGAAGCCTAGGTCATAAACGTGGAAGCCAAGGTGCATGAACTTCCGGTCCAAGTGCAGGAAAGGCGCGTTGCCGTCGAAAGGCAACGTCGGGGCGAGCTTCACGACGCCGACAAGCATCAGCGGGGCGACTTCCCCGGCCCCACGGGCCATAGCGAGGATGACGCCCGTCAGGATACCCGGAGCGGAGGCCGGGAGCAGGATGTCCCGGATCGTCTGCCACTTCGAGGCGCCGGTGGCCAGAGAGGCCTCGCGCATGCCGCGCGGGACGGCCGCGAGGGCTTCTTCGGTGGCGACGATGACGACCGGAAGGGTCATGAGAGCGAGCGTGAGCGAGCACCAGAGCAGGCCACCCGTGCCGAAGACCGGGGTGTTATTGTTATACTTCAGTTGATCCGAGAAGAAAAGCTGGTCGATCGAACCGCCGAGGACGTAGACGAAGAAGCCCAGTCCGAAGACGCCGAAGACGATGGACGGGACGCCCGCGAGGTTGTTCACGCTGATGCGCACGACGCGCAGGATGGGACCATTCTGGGCGTATTCACGAAGATAGATAGCGGTGATGACGCCGAAGGGCGTGACCAGCAGGCTCATGAAGACGGTCATCACGAGCGTGCCGAAGATGGCGGGCATCAGGCCGCCTTCCGTATTGGCCTCGCGAGGCTCATCGAAGATGAACTCGCCCAAGCGCGAGGCGAAGAGCTGCGTACGACCCCAGGTGTCGAGGCGGTTCGGAAACCAGGCGCGGACGATCTGGGTGAGCGGGATGGCGACCTCGCGGCCCGCGGCGTCCTTCGAATCGAGCACGGCCACCGCCCCGCCGTTGACGATCTTCTGGGCCTCGGCCTTGAGAACGACGAAACGTTCCTCGAGTCCGTCGATCTGACGGCGGCGGACGGCGATCTCGTCGGCCAGCTTCAGGTCCTCGGCACGACGGAGGGCCACGCGGGCCTCATCCATCTCATGATTGACGTCGCCGATGCGATGGCGGGTGATCTCTTCGAATTTCTCGCGGACCGCGGCCGCGGCGGCGACCTCGGCCTGCAAAGCGGATTCGAAGGCCGGATCCGTGATCGGGACGACCTTGCCGTCGGACTTACGCAGGGACTGCGGGCGGACGAACGCGGGACCATGCTCGACGCGCTCAAGACCGAGGACATCGGCGGGAAAGACCTCAGTCTTGATCTTGGTTTCGTCGACCCAGAGGTAGGAATTACCGTTCAGTTCGCGAAGTCCGACCTGATACTGACGCTCGTAACGGGGGTTCTCAGCCGTCGAGCCGGCACGGATGCGGCGCTGGGCGAGCTGACCGATGATGGTGCGGCCGTCGTCGACCTGCGCGACCGGTACCTGAGGGGCCCAGAAGACCGTGACACCGTTAAGGATGACCAAGGTGAGCAGACCGAGGACCATGCCGAGTCCGATGATCAGGCCGAGCCCGGTAAACCAGACCCAAGGTTCGCCGCGGGGCGTGCTGCTATCAGAAGAGGATGCCATGGCTTAGACGACTTTATAGCGCTCACGCAGGCGCTGGCGGAGGATTTCCGCGAGGGTGTTGATCACGAAGGTGAGCAGGAAGAGGCAGCACGCTCCGAGAAAGAGCGCGCGGAAGTGGGTGTGACCGACGGCGGCCTCAGGCAGCTCCACCGCGATGTTGGCGGAGAGCGTGCGCATCCCGCTGAAAGGGTTAGCCTCCATGACGGCGGTATTGCCTGTGGCCATCACGACGATCATCGTCTCGCCGATCGCGCGGCCGAAGCCGATCATGATGGCGGAGACGATACCCGAGATGGCCGTGGGGACCACGACGCTCCAGACCGTCTGCCAGCGGCTGGCGCCGAGGGCGAGAGAGCCGGAGATCAGGGAGTCAGGGACGTTGGAAAGGGAATCTTCGGCGATGGTGAAGACGATCGGGATGACCGCGAAGCCCATCACGAAGCCGACCACGAGGGAGTTGCGCGAGTCGTAGGTCTCGCCGGTCGTCTGGCGCCACCATTCGCGGAAATCGGCGATCGGCAGTCCGCTGACGGTGTCCTTCACGGTGAAGAAGGCGGCTTCGACGGCCGGACCAGCCTGCCAGGCGAGGGTGGCGCACAGGGCGAGGAAAGGCAGCAACCAGAGGAACTCCATGCCGGGCTTGACCTGGCGGCGGACCGGTTGGGGTAGAGCGGACCAGAGGAAGCCGGCGAACAAGGCCGCGGGAGCGAGGATGCCCACGGCGCAGAAAATAGAGATCAGCCGCGGGTCGACGAGCGGGGCGAGCCAGAGGCCGGCAAGGAATCCGAGGACCACGGAAGGCAGCGAGGCCATGATCTCCATGACCGGCTTGACCACCTGACGGTATTCCGGGCGAAGGAACTGGGAGACGTAGACCGCCGCGGTGAGCGCGATCGGCAGGGCGAAGAGCAGCGCAAAGAAGGTACCCTTGGCCGTGCCATAGATGAGCGGCATCATCGAATACTTCGCCTCGAACTCATCTGAACCAGAACTGGACTGCCAGGTGTAATCTGGACCAGTGGCGCCTTCGTACCAGATCTTGCCGAAGAACGCGCCCCAAGAAGATTCCGGGTGGTGGTCCTCGACGCTCCAGCGGTGGAGCTTACCATCGGCGGAAAGGGCCGTGAAACGGTCGTAGTTACCGGAGAAAGCTACCTGGCGAATCGTGCCAGCCGGAGCCTCGCCCTCCCAGCGC
>DBCR01000084.1 GCA_002293125.1 Opitutia bacterium UBA953 | reverse complement strand
CCGGATGATTGGCTGGGGGCATATTAGGTAGGGCGGGCTCTCCGAGCCCGCCGAGCGGACGGTTCGGAGAACCGTCCCTACCCATTACAGCCGCGGGAACCTGGAGCCGGCTGCCGATGGCTGAACGGCTGACTTCCGAAAGGCTGATGCCCCGGTGGCCGTCACCCGGCACCATAAAGAATAATGACCGCAGCATACTTCCCGGTTTCCGGTCTCCCTTTGAGCGGTGCAGCTCCTGGCCCACTTGTGAACTAACGGTAATTCTGGCCCTCTGGGCCTCCGAGCCTCCGGGCCTCTTCGGCCGCAATCTCTTCTTCCTCCTCGCCGGCGAGCGGGTCGGCGGCAGGACGGTCGAGCGATTTGGCCGCGAAGCCGGGCACGTAGTGCAGGATCAGCGCGAACAACATCGGCATATTATGCACGACGGTGAAGACGAAGATGGACAACAGGCCGTCGCGGAAGGTCTGGATGAGCGCCATGAAGACAACGAGGTAGACGTAGCGGCTGAGCCGGAGCAGCGGTCCGGCGGTCGCCCACAGGCAGAACGCCGTGAAGACGTAACCCATGAACGCCGGGATGAGGAAGAAGCCGACATAACCGAAGTTGAGATAGGCCTCCGCGAGATAGGTGATGATGCGGCCTTCGACGGCGTAATTACGTCCCGACGTGGAGATCTCCTGCAGATGGTCGGCGAGGCCAGGCTTGCTCGGCCACCAGGCGCGCGGGATCGGCAGCGTGACGATCGCAAGATAGGTCGAGCCATTGAAATTACGCCCATTGGTATCCGCCAAGGACAAGGCGCCGGCATACTGGTCGAGGAAGTCTTCGCCGCCGGATTCCCCTTTTTCCCGGGAGCTGAAGGTGAAAGATTCGGTGACCTGGGCCCAGGCCTCCTGATTGTCGCCGGCTTGCACAGCCTGGCCGATGAATTTAAGCCGTGGGAAGACCAACGCGAATACGAGCGCGGCAAGCAGAATCGGCCAGGTCGGCCATCGGAGCCGGCGCGTTTGCAAATAATAGGCAGTGAAGAATAATAAAGGCAGGACCAACATGAAACGGTGGTAGCCCTGCAACGCGACGCCACCGAGGAAGAAACCGCCGAGGAGCAGAAGATACCAGCGGAAGCCGAAAGTGAAGACCAGCAGGCCGACGATGCCGATCGGCCAGAGGGCTACAGATTGGAGGTAGCCAGTACCGGCCGCACCGACTTCCAGTTCAAGATTACCGCTCTTGAGCGCGGTGAAGACGTAAAATCCGACGGGGAGGCAGAGGACGCCGAGGAATTTCGCGATATTGGGACTCAGCACCCGCCGGACCGTCGGCCGCATGGCCTTGGCCTCGAACTGTCCATGCGCGAGCCAGCTAGCGACGGCGAACACCACCAGGCCGACATCGGCCCAGAGCAGCGCGCGGCTGAGCTCGGTAGCCGTGATAACCTCCGTGTTCGGGACACCTGTGTACAAGGGCGACGCGGCACCCGTGGTCAGTTTAAAAGCGCGGTAGGTGAAGCTATAGAGGTGGAAAAACAGGTAGACCGTCAACGGATGCCAGAACGCCATGCGCCGGAACATCACGAGGATGACCAAGCCGACGACGAGGACGTCGAGCAGGAGATAGGGGAGGAGGGAATCCAATGGATGCGAGGACTGGAGGGCCGGAGGGCGGGAGGAAGAACTAGAGGCAGTGCAAAGGTGCAAACCAGAGCAGAGCTCCTGTGCAAAAGTGTAAAGCTGAGGTTAGGGGTAGGGGTAGGAAAATACTTTCAGGTGTCTTGAGGTAGGGACGCGTCGGTGACGCGTCCGTCTGACTTCCTGCGGTCGCGACACCGTCGCGCCCCTACCTAAGTTGCAGCAAGGTCGTGACGCGGTCCCGACCCTACCCATGTCAGGTGGTGGCGGTAAGCGGTTAGCGGTTGGGAACTCATTTCGGGAATCAGCCGCAGGAGCCCGGAGCCGGCTGCCGAGGGCCGAACGGCCGACATCCGAAAGGCCGATGCCCCGGTGCCCGTCACCTGTCACCCTAAAGAATAATGACCAAAGCTAACTTTCCGGTTTCCGGTCTCCCCTTGAGCGGTGAAGCCCCTCTGGCCAACTTGCCAACTGATCAACGGATCAACTCCGCGCGTTAGCGTGTCTTCTTCATCCTCTCTCCGCTGACGGAGGGGACGAAGGTGACACGGGTCGGAATTTTGTGGCGGGCAAGGCGTTCGCGACAGGCGATCCGGATGGCGGAGCGCAAGGCTTCCTGGTCGGTGGTGAAGCTGACGACATCGACAGCGACGGTCTGGCCGGTAAGCGGATGGGCTTCGCCGCGCACGCGGCAATCATCGACACCGGGAACCCCGAGGACGACGGACTCGACTTCGGCGGGCATGAGCTTCTCGCCGCCGACATTGATCATCTCACTCATCCGGCCAAGAATGCGGAGTGTGCCGTTGGGCCCCTGCTCCACTTTGTCACCCGTGCGGAACCAACCATCGTCGGTGAAGCGTTCGTTGCTGGCGTTGAGATACCCCGCGATCTGCGTGCGGCTGCGCAACCAGAGTTCGTCGTCGACGACCTTCCATTCGAGGTGCAGGTCTTCGAAGCGCAGGAAAGTCGAACCTGGCTCCGGGCTGACGGTGAGCGTGATACCCGTCTCGCTCGTGCCGAAGGTCTGGATGAAACGTACCTGAGGGAAGGTAGCTTTGAGGCGTGCGAGCAGGCTCTCCGGCATGGGCTCGGTGCCGTACGTGATGACGCGCAGCGAAGTAAGGTCTGCCGTGACGCCGGCCGCGAGGAGCAGATTGAGGAAGGTGGGCGAAGCCGGCAGCACCGCGACGCGATGACGGGCGATCGCCGCGGCGACGTCGGCCGGCGCACGTGAAACCGGTACGACGACGGGGGCGCCGGCGGCGAGGGCGCCGAAGAGCGTGTTGAGTCCGCCGATGTGATCGAAGCCCAGCAGGGCGAGGACGGACAGGCTGCTAGCGTGGCGAGAAGCATAGGAGGCCAGCAGCTTGCCGAAATCCTGGACCATCGCCTTCGGTGCGCCACTCGTACCACTAGAGAACAGGACCAGTCCCGCGGCGCCTTGCGCGGCGAGCTGCGCGAATAGCGGATGAGCCGAAGGCTCGTCGACACGCGGGAGGAGCTTCGCTTCCTTGGCTTCGGCGGCGACGATCCACTGGGCGTTAATGAGCGCGAGTTTCGCGGGGTGCTCAGCCGCATTACCTGAAAGCGGAGCCACGAAATGGCCGGCTTCCGCAAGTGCAAGCAGCCACGCGGTCGAGGCGGGGCCGTGCTCGCCGACGAGGCCGAAGGCCGTCGGGCGATCGAGCTTCAACTGCGCGAGCGCCCCGCGCGCCTTGGCGATCAGGCCACCCAGTTCGGCATACGTCACGACGCCCCACGCTCCGACCAAGGCGGGCTTGGCGGAGTAGGAGGTGATGCGGGTGAGGAGGGGCATTGAAATGGAGGACACGAGGACTGGAGGGCCCGAGGGCCGGAGGCGTTTCGACTAGAGGCCCGGAGGCTCAGAGGCTTAGTTGACCAGAGGCTAAACGTCTCAAAGGGAAACCGGAGACCGGATGATTGGCTGGGGTGTCTTGAGGTAGGGCGGGCTCTCCGAGCCCGCCGAGCGGACGGTTCGGAGAACCGTCCCTCCCGATGCAGCTATGTCGTGACGCGGTCCCGACCCTACCCATTACAGCCGCGGGGGGCTGGAGCCGGCTGCCGATGGCTGAACGGCTGACACCCGAAAGGCTGATGCCCCGATGGCTGTCACCCGTCACCTGAAAGAAAATAGCCCAAGCTAACATTCCGGTTTCCGGTCTCCCCTTGGCGAACGGACGTGATGGCAATCACGTCCCTACCCATTGCATTCCTTGTCAACTTGCCAACTTTTCAACGGGTCAACTAAGGTTGAATCTGTCTGAGATATTCCACCTTGCCGCTCTGGGCGGAGTGGAAGTGACCGAGCAAGAAATCGACCGCCTGGGTCATCGTCGTGCCCTGCGGGCGGCCGATGGCATCGTTGATCTTAGCGAGCGCGGCCTTGGGCACGGCGCGCGTGAGTGCGGTATCAATCGGTCCGAAACCGACCGCCGATACGATGACGCCGGAGGAAGCCAGCTCCTTGGCGGCGACTTTCGTCAGCGCCTCGACCGCGGCCTTGCTGGCGACATAGGCGGCTTCGCCTTCGAGCGAGAGGGGCACGGCGACGGTGGTGACGTTGACGATGCGGCCGGCCCGCTGCCGGACCATGACCTTGCCGACGGCCTGCAGGCAGTGGAAAGTGCCGAGATAGTTCACGCGCATGAGCCGCTCGGCGGTCTCGCCCGGCGTGAGCAGCAAAGCGTTCATCGAAGCGGCGCCGGCGTTATTGACCAATAGGTCGATACGGCCGCCTTCGGCGATGGTCGCGACGGCGGCGCGGACAGCGGCCTCGTCGGTGACGTCGACGGCGTGGGCGGTAAAGCGCTCATGCGCCAGCGCCTGCTTGCCGCGGGCGAAGCCATGCACGATCCAGCCGTCGGCGAGCAGGCGTTCGGCCAAGGCGCGACCCAGGCCTTGGGAGGAACCAGTGATGAGAGCGGTGGGCATTTTTAGTTTAGGGGACAAGTGGGCACGTGGGCACGTGGACAAGGGATACAGTGGGCATAACTCAAAGGGGAACCGGAGACCGGATGATTGGCTGGGGACATATTAGGTAGGGCGGGCTCTCCGAGCCCGCCGAGCGGACGGTTCGGAGAACCGTCCCTACCCGATGCAGCACTGTCGTGACGCGGTCCCGACCCTACCCATTACAGCCGCGGGGGGCTGGAGCCGGCTGCCGAAGGCCGAACGGCCGATTCCCGAAAGGCTGATGCCCCCGTGGCCGTCACCCGTCACCTGAAAGAAAATGGCCCAAGCTAACATTCCGGTTTCTGGTCTCCGCTCGGCTGTCTCTCTCTGGGCAACCGAGCCTCCGGGCCTCTAGTTTCGGGTGATTTCCACCACATACTCCGCGAGAAGATCCACGCGGCGGAAGGGCGAAGTAAGACGGCTCATGGCTTTTTCATCGGCCAAGGTGACGGTCTTGCCAGTGGCGACGCGGATATCTTCCTCGAGGTCGGCGATGAGCGTGACGAGGCCGATGCTGTCCAGCGCCGCGGCTTCGCCGAAGAGGCGGGTCTGCGCATCGGCTTTTTCCAAGGCGGGCTTCCCGAGCTCGCGACCGAGGGCGGCGAGGCGACGGATCACGAGGGCGAGGGCTTGTTCGCGGGTGAGCATGGTCTTAGATAGGGCTGCGGTAGAGCGGGAAATAATCCGCGGCGGCAAGGCCTTCGCTGAGCAGGTCGTAGTCAGCCGGCCGCACGATCCAGCGCGTGAGCATAAACGGGACGGCTTTCGCGCCGAAGCCGCGCTTGAACTGGTTCAGCGAATCCATGGCGGCGCCGACGCCGCCGCCGAGATGGAGGGACGTACGCTGACCGAGGGCGATCTCCGAACGGATGAACGCATCCAGAATGAGCTTGGTCGCCGGGTGTTTGGAGGCCTGACGATCGGAAGCCGAGAGATGGTAGTGCGCGCAATGACGGCCGCGGAAGAAGAGAGCGCTCGCCACCAGACGGTCGCCATCCCACGCGAGCCAGAGCTGCGCGGCGTTGGAAGGAAGTTGGAAATGTCCGCGGACGACCTCGAGCGGGAAACGGTAGCCGGCGGTGGCGCCGTGGCGATTCATCGTCGCCAAATACATCTGATGGAAAGCTTCGAGATGCTTCCCTTCCATGTCGACCTCGGCACGCAGGCCAGCGGCGCGCATGCGACGCAGGTCGTAGGCGTGCCCGTCGGCGAGCCCCCGGAGATAGGCATCCTGGCCGGCGGCGAGGTCGAGCAGGAGCGTCTCGCCCGAAAGCGCGCGACCCGGCAGCTGGGCCGGACGCAGCGGGTGGCTGCGATTGAAGACGGCCACGCACCCGCGGAGATAGAGCGCCCGCTCGATGGCCGCGAGGGCTTCCAGCGGCGCCGGCTCTCCGTTCGGGCTGGAATAAAGCAGGCCGTTATAACCGTAGACGCTGGTCGCGTCGCACAGTTCCGGGTGACCCGGAATCGGACGGAAGAGAAGCGACAGCCCGACCGTGCGGCCGGCGGCCTTGGCCACGACGAGCCCAGGGGTGGCGCCGATGCGCCGCGCCTCTATGGCGACGAAGTCGGGGTGATGGTAGATATCAGCAACTTCGCGGAAAGGTCCGTCGATGAGCGCCTGCCACTCCGCGGAGTCCGTGACGATGGAGGCCTCGGAAGTGACTGGATCAAGGAAGGTCAAGGGGTCAGGCCTCTACTTGGGCTTCGAGGGTCGCGATAAAACGGCCAGCCAAGATCGGACGGGCGAATTCTTTTTCCGCCAGCCCGCGGGCGGCCGCTCCCATTGCGCGGCGGGTATCGGCGTCTGCGGCGAGGCGCTGGAGCGCGTCGGCGAAGGCGGCGTGGTTGCCAGGGGGGACGACGATCCCGCACCGATGTTCTTCGATGAGACCGGCCAGCCAGCCGGGGTAATTGTTCATGACGGGAATGCCGGCGGCGAGGTAGTCGAAGAACTTGTTCGGCGAAGTGCCCAGATAGAACGCCGGGATATCACGCAACACCATCAGTCCGCAATCGAGCGAAGCGGTGATGGCTCCGAGGTCAGCTTTCGGGACGGGCGGAAAGAAATGGCAATTCGTGAGGCCGAGTTCAGCCGCTTTGGCCGCGAGGCGTTCCTTCTCCTTACCATCCCCGATGAAGACGAGCTTCACGCGCCGGTCGCCGCGACGCTTCAGTTCTTCGGCCACGGCGAGGAGCGCATCGAGGCCGTTGGCCACGCCATGGGCGCCGGTGAAGCCGGCGACGAAGTCATCGGGCCCGATGCCCGGGAGCGTAAGCTTGGCACGCTTCGACGGATGGAAGACCTCGAGATCGCAGCCGTTAGGAATCATCACGATCGGCAGACGCTCGTCGGCGCGGGCGCGGATGCCTTCGACGATGCCAGGCGAAAGGCCGATGCAGGCGTCGGCGGAACGGTAACCAAGGAGTTCCAGGAGCGACATGCCGCCGAGGAGGAACGGATTACGCAGGCCGAGCGCTCGGGGGAGTTCAGGCCAGAGGTCCCGCACCTCGAAGACGAACGGCTTTCCGCGGAGCCATTTGGCGGCGAGGCCGGGGATGACCGCGGTGATGGGCGTGGAGGTCGCAAAAACCAGATCGCAATCGAGCTCGAGCGCCAGGCGGACGGAGCGTAAGGCGAAGCGGACGTACGCAAGGCCGCGGTGGAACAAGGAGCCGTGGTTCGAATAGGCGAGCGGCAGCGAGATGACGTCGATGCCGTCCACGTCACCGCGATGCCAGCCCTTGGCTTCGTCGTAAGGCAACTCGAGCCCGCTCAGCTGATGGGCGCCGCAGATGACCGACACCTGATGCCCGCGCGCGATCAGCGCCCGCGCGAACTCATAGGAGCGCGTGCCGCTCGCGCCCCGAGGGGTCGCGAAATGTTGATGGAAGTAGAGGAGGCGCAATTAATTGAGGGGGCAAGCTGGCACGTGGGCACGTGGGCAAGGGGAGATTACAAATTAGAGGCCTAGTTGACCAGAGGCTCGGAGGCTCAGATGAGGCAAACAGCCGGACTTACTCAAAGGGGAACCGGAGACCGGATGATTGGCTGGGGGCCTTGGGTAGGGCGGGCTCTCCGAGCCCGCCGAACGGACGGTTCGGAGAACCGTCCCTACCCATTACAGCCGCAGGAGCCCGGAGCCGGCTGCCGTTGGCTGAACGGCTGACACCCGAAAGGCTGATGCCCCGGTGGCCGTCACCTGTCACCCTAAAGAATAATGACCGAAGCCAGCTTTCCGGTTTCCGGTCTCCCTTTGAGTGAAAGCTGTCCTGCCCCCACCTAAGATACAGCTATGTCGTGACGCGGTCCCGACCCTACCCATTGCATTTCTTGTCAACTTACCAACTTTTCAACGGGTCAACTAACGGTGCAACGCTCCGGCCAACCGGCCAACCGATCAACGGGTCAACTAATCGTACAATTCCGACTCCATCACCCGCGCGATCTTCGCCGCCGCAGTCCCATCACCATACGGATTGCGCAGCTGGGAACGGCGGGCGTATTCGGCGGGATCGGCAAGCAGACGGGTCGCGGCGGCGACGATGCGAGCGGCGTCCGTGCCGACGAGTTCGCTGGTGCCGGCGGCGAGGCCTTCGGGCCGCTCGGTATTCCCGCGCATGACGAGCACGGGCTTGCCGAGCGAAGGGGCTTCCTCCTGCACGCCACCGGAATCAGTGAGGACGAAGGTCGAGCGGTCCATCAGCCAGACGAAGTCCTCGTAGGCGGCCGGCGCGGCGAGCGCGATGCGCGGATGGCCACCAAGGAGGCGACGCACGGGCTCCTGGACCTGCGGATTGAGGTGTACGGGATAGACGACCCCGAGGTCGGGATGCGCGTCGACCAACTGGCGGATGCCGCGGCAGAGATTCTCGAACCCGGGTCCGAAGGATTCGCGGCGGTGGCCCGTGACGAGGATCCAACGGGCCTTCGGTACCGCGAGGTGCGAGGCGACGAAAGCCGGGGCGATGTCGAGGCGAGCACCGACCGCGGCGGCCTCGATCCCGCCGATACGCGCCCGCGTGGCGAGCAGAGCATCGATGACCGTGTTGCCCGTGACGTGACAGTGGGCGGCGGAAATCCCTTCGCGGAGGAGATTGGCCTGAGCGCCTTCGGTCGGGCAGAAATGCCAGCGAGCGAGCGTCGAGGTGACGCGACGGTTCATCTCTTCCGGGAACGGCGAACTCAGATCATCCGTGCGCAGACCGGCTTCGACATGTCCGACGGGGATACCGGCGTAGAAGGCGGCCATGGCCGAACCGAGTACGGTGGTAGTATCGCCCTGGACGAGGATGGCCGATGGCTTGGCTTCAGCGAGCCAGGCGGAGACGCCCGTGAGTACGCGCGAAGAAAGCTCCGGCAGCGACTGACCGGGCGTCATCAGGCCGAGGTCGACGTCGGGCTTCAGGCCGAACGAACCCAGGGCTTGATCCAGCAGCTCGCGATGCTGGCCGGTCGAGACGAGCAGCGGCCGCACCTTGCCTGCGCGACGCAGTTCGGCGAACACCGGCGCGAGCTTGATGCACTCGGGGCGCGTTCCGACGATGAGGGCGAGGGAGGGCATTTTAAGTTAGGGGGCAAGCTGGCACGGGGGCACGTGGACAAGGGGAGATTACAAACGAGAGGCTTAGTTGACCAGAGGCTCGGAGGCTCAGTGAGACTAACTAGCTGGCCGGGTGACAAGTTGACCAGTGGTCAAGGGAGGCAGAGGCCTAACTCAAAGGGGAACCGGAGACCGGATGATTGGCTGGGGGCACATTTTCAGGTCTCGGGTCTCGGCAGTCGGGAGCCAGGTTCAGGTATTCGGGTTCGGGTACAGGTTCAGGACCTGAATTTTACCCCGCACCCGTACCTGTACCTGATAACCCGCACCTGAGACCTGAGGGCTGAGACCTGGGACCCGAAAATGCCTCTTGGTAGGGCTGACCATCCTTGGTCGGCCGCGGTCAAGCAGGGATACTCGACCCTATCCAAGGCAGCTAGGACAGCACGTGGTGCTGTCCCTACCTCGATGCATCCTGGCCAACTGGCCCACTGATCAACGGGTCAACTCAAGCTCGAGTGTTCACTCGAGCGGATACTCTTCGCCGTCGGCGAAAAAACTGTGGGCTTCGAGGCGGAGCGAGCAGCCGAGCGCGGTGACGAAGGTGACGTCATCGCCCGTGGCCGTAATCTGGCGGCACCACGCAGGCTCCTTGGAACCGTAGTGCGTCGAGTGCCACCCTTCCCCGCCGTCCGGGAGTGCGGTGACGGTTTCTTCCGTCGAGGGCGCGGAACAGGCGACGGTCAATTGTTCGAGCCCTTCGCGGGTGCGGCCATGCCAGCGTAAGGTGAAGCGACCCTCCTGTTTCAGGAGGCCCGTCAGGCGATCGATGATCACGAAGCCACCCGGGACTTTCACGACCCGACGCTGGGATTTGAAGCCCGGGAAGCCTCGGTGTGAAGCCGCGACGCCATCGAACTGCCAGCGCACCTTACATCCGACCCACGGCAGCCAGAGAAAGCGCCTGACGCGGCGCATGGAGTCGAACTCGCCGACCGTGACGACATTGTGGAAGCGGGAGCCGGCGAAACCATCCCAGCCACCGGGGGCATTGTAAGAATAGGTTCCGGGGTCTTCGGTGAGCCACTCGCCATCCCAGCGGAGCGAGACGTGCAGCTGGTCGGCATGCGAGGGGCGCGTGCGAAATTCTTCCGGAGCCCGGAAGAAGAGCGTCCCGCGCGGATGGCGGAGCTGGAAGACGCCGGCATCGCGGAATTCGGCGGGCGGGCGCAACGCCGGGTCGGCGCTCGCGGAGATTGGCCCGAGAAGCAGAAGCGAGGTCTCGTCCCAAGGTCCGGCCGGCAGGCGTTCGCCTTTGAAGAGAGCGAGGGCCGCACCGACCGACGGACGGAAATCCTCGAACGGGCAGCCGCTCAGCGGAAGGAGGTTCGCGCCGTCGTCGCAGCCATAGCGCGGGACGGTGCCGTCCGACTCCATCAACGTCGCGAGGAAATCCGTCGCGGCGAGAGCCTGCGCGCGCACCGGTTCCGGCAAGGTGCCGCCGGCCGAGCGCTCGACGACCTCGGACCAGGCCAGGAGCTGCAGCAGGAGCCGATGATAATTGGTCGAGTGCTGGCTGAAGCCACCGTCAGGACCGATCAATTCGGCACACTGCTTCGCGAGGGACTTTACGGCGGCGTGATACCAATACGGAGAGCCGCGGAGGCTCGGCCAGAACGTGGCGGCGGTCTGCAGGCCGATGACCTCCGAGATGCCATGATTGTTCTGCTGCGAAAGCGCGTACTCCAGATGGAATTCGATGCGCCGGCTGGTGGCGTCGGCGAAACGGGCGGCGAGCGTCAGACGCGCGTCGGTCGTCGCCGGGTGGTCACGGAAGGCCTGGACAGCGAAGGTGACGGCGATCAGGCGGAAGGCGCACTCTTGGCCGCACATCCAGTTCGGACCACGGTTCGGCGGATTACGCGTCATCCAATCCTCGAGCGTCGACCAGAAGAGCTCGACGTGGCGTTCATCGCCATCGCGCAACCAAGCACGGACAAGGGCGTAGGCCCAGGAGAAGCGGGAGAGTTCCCAGACGCCCTTGATATCATCGGACCCGGTATCACGGAGGCGGGACCAATGCTTGTACGGATCGGTCGAATGCCCGGTGAGGACGCTACGCGTCCAACGGTCGGGGCGGCCGACCTCGACGAGGTGATGGGAGAAGATGCGGGCGTAACCGCGGGCGAAGGCATCGGCCTCGGCAACCGGAGTGTGACCGGAATCGACGGACCAGGCTTCGAGCTGCGGCGCGAGGTGAGTCCGATCCAGATTCGCGATCGGCAGACGCGGCGCGGACTGTCGCCAAGCGACCGGATCGAAGCCGTTCGCGAAATCCTTCCACGGACGCATCGGCGAACGCCATTCCCAGAGCCCGAGCTTACGCTCGCACGCCCAGCGCACGCGACGGAAGAGCCAGGAAGGGCCGAGGTGATGGAGGAGAGGAAGGAGCACTGGGCGAGGGCCGGAGGACAGGAGGGCTGGACTAGCTAGAGGCTTAGTTGACCAGAGGCACGGAGGCTCAGAGGGGCACTAAGTTGAACGGTTGATAGGTTGCCAGTTGGCCGGAGGGAGAGCGGCATTAACTCAAAGGGGAACCGGAGACCGGATGATTGGCCGGGGACATATAACCGAAGCAAACTTCCCGGTTCCCGGTCTCCCTTTGAGTGATGCGTTAAGCTGGTCAACCGAGCCTCTGGGCCTCCGGGCCTTCAGGCCCGCACCATGCCGCGCGTATCAATCAACTTCTTCCCCTTGAGCTGCTCAAGGGTGAGACCGGCGAAGGCGCGGTGATCGACGAGGAGGACGACGACGGAGGCACGCGCCAGTGCGTCGGCGAGCGTGACGAGTTCCGCCCTACCCTGCAGCGCCTTCGGCAGCACGGCCACGTGCGGCTCGACGGCGAGGACCTTCAAGCCGGCGTCAGCGAGGTGAGCCACGATTTCGACCGCGGGAGATTCGCGCAGGTCGTCGACGTTGGCCTTGAAGGCGAGGCCGAGGCAGGCGACGACAGCGTCCTTGCCTGCGGCGGCGCGGACCTGGGCGACGACATGATGCGGTTTCGAATCATTGACCTCACGCGCGGTGCGAATGAGTCGCGCCTCGGCGGGAGCGGCATCGACGATGAACCAAGGGTCGACCGCGATACAGTGTCCGCCCACACCCGGACCAGGCTGGAGGATCTTCACGCGCGGATGGCGGTTCGCCAGGCGGATGAGCTCCCAGACATCGATGCTCAGCTTGTCGCAGATCAGCGAGAGCTCGTTGGCAAAGGCGATGTTGACGTCGCGGTAAGCGTTCTCGGTCAGCTTCGCTAATTCGGCCGTACGTGCATCGGTAAGGAAGATCTGCGCGGTGCAGAACGTCGCGTAGAGGTCGCGGGCCTTCTCGGCCGCGGACGGCGTGAGGCCACCGCAGATGCGATCGTTGGAGACCAGTTCCTTGAGCATCTGTCCCGGGAGGATGCGCTCGGGGCAGTGCGCGTAGAGCAGGCCGTCGACCTGGCGGCCGAGCTTCGCGAGTTCGGCCTCAAGCCAGCCCTTCACCTTCTCGGTCGTGCCGACCGGGGAGGTGGACTCGAGGATGATCAGGTTGCCGGTAGCGACGAAGGGGGCGATCGAACGGGTCGCGGCTTCGACGAACGAAAGGTCCGGTACGCGGGCGCCGTCCGCCGAGGCGAGGAAAGGCGTCGGCACGGCGAGGATGAAGACGTCGGCCGAGGCAGGCGTGGTCGCGGCCTTGAGGTTGCCGGACTGCACCGCCGCCCGTACGAGGACGTCGAGGTCCGGTTCCTGGATATGGATGCGGCCGCTGTTGATCGTCTCGACGACCGACGCGGAGACGTCGACGCCGAGGACGCGGCGTCCCTTCGTCGCGAAGATGGACGCGGTCGGGAGGCCGATATAGCCGAGGCCGAGGACGCAGAGGGAGGGCATTTTAGTTTAGGGGGCAGGCTGGCACGTGGGCACGTGGGCAAGGGGAGATGCAAATTAGAGGCTTAGTTGACCAGAGGCTCGGAGGCTCAGACGAGGCATACAGACGTACTAACTCAAAGGGAAACCGGAGACCTGATAATTGGCTGGGGGTGAGACATTTTCAGGTCTCGGGTCTCAGCCGTCGGGAGCCAGGTTCAGGTCTTCGGGTTCGGGTGCAGGTTCAGGATCTGCATTTCGCCCGGCACCCGCATCTGTACCTTATGACCCGTACCAGATACCTGAGGGCCGAGACCAGGGACCCGAAACTGTATCGCTCTCGTCAACCGAGCCTCTGGGCCTCCGGGCCTCTAGCTTCTTGCCATGCCCTGCATCCGAATACTCCACCGGGAGACTTCTTCGATTTCGTCGAGGGAGACGGGGATACCGGCGAGGAAAGCGGCGAGCGCTTCGGCGTGGCCTTTGCCGCGAGCGGGGCCTCCGAGCCAGGCGGGAAGAGCGGAGGCGCCAGGTAGATTCGTCGAGCGGAGTGATTTCCAGTTATCGATCTCGGCGGACCAACCTTCGCCCGCGACTTTGATGCGTTCCTTCGGTAGGTGTGCGGGTGAATCAGTGCGGTAGTTGAGCGCGGCGATATCGCCGTTGGCGAATTTCATTTCGAAGCAACCGCCATCCTGTCCGTCGCCATTGCGGGATAAACAATGGGCCGTGGCGATGGCGCTGCCGGAAAGGAAACGGAGTAGGTCGACAAAATGACAGGCCTCGCCGACGATACGTCCCCCACCCTGCCGCGGATCGAGCGTCCAATGGTTGGCGGGCAGGCGACCGGCGTTGATCTCGACGGTGAAACGCCTTGGGCCCGATTGAGCTACGAGCGCGGCGCGGAGCCGGACGGCGAGCGGGGCGAACCGACGATTGAAGCCGACGGCAAGGAGGCCGGATGACGAGCGGGTGACCGCCATCGTGGCGTCGAGGTCGGCTTCCGTGAGCGCGAGCGGCTTCTCGACCCAGACGTGCTTGCCGGCCCCGAGCGCCGCGCGGACGAGTTCGCCATGTTCTCCATGACGGGTCGCGATGAAGACCGTCGAGATCTTCGGGTCGTCGAGCACCGCGGTCACGTCGGTGGTCGCGGTCGCCGCGGTGCCGGCGAGCAGCCTCGCGGAAAGGCCGTTGGCGGAGACGAAGGCGGAGGGCGACGCGCCTTGGCGACGGAGCGCCGGCACGAGGACACGGGAAGCGAAGTTGCCGCACCCGATGACGCCGATGCCGCCGGCAGTGCGGCTATCCCAATCCCCGCCGGGCAACGTCCGGACCAGCGCCTCGTTCGGGACCGCGTATTCGATGAGCAGGCCGTAGGCGCCCGGGCGACGGAGGTCGTCGTAGATCTTCGTCGCTTCGGCGAACGGATGGCGCGAGGTGAGCAGCGGGGAGACGTCGAGCTCGCGCGAAGCCATCAGCGCCAGGACTTCGTCGAAGTTGGCGCGGGCCGAAGACGGATCGGACGCATCGGCGGAGCCGTAGGAGCGCGAGACCTGGAAGGTCACCTCGTTCTCATAGAAGTCGGCGCGGTTGAGCGTGAGCCCTGTCACGCCCACGAGGACGACGCGACCGCGGCGCCGGCAGAGGCGGGCGGCCTGGTTGACCGGCTCGTCGGAGGAAGTGCTGGCCGTGATGAGAATGCCGGCCGCGCCGCCGGGAAGGAGCGTGGCGAGCGGCGCACCCAGTTCCGGGACCGTCGCACCGGCCTGCTTGGCATCGGCTCGCTTTGCTTCATCGGGGTCAATGCCGACGACCGTGACGCCGCGGGAGCGGAGCAGGCGGACCGCGAGCTGGCCGATGAGGCCCAGTCCCATGACCACCACCGTCTCGCCGGGTCGGGCGTCGACAAGTCGGAGGCCTTGCAGGGCGACGGCCGCGAGCGGCGTGAAGGCCGCGTGTTCGTCGGAGACGCCGTCAGGAATACGGGCGGCGAAAGCCGGATCGGCCGAGACCACTTCAGCGTGCGGCGAGTTGGAGACCACGCGGTCGCCAGCGCCGAAGCCGGAGACCTCGCCGGCGGCGAGCACCTGACCCACGTGGCAATAGCCCAGCGGGATCGGCTGGGCGAGCTTGCTGCGGACTGCCGAGACCGTGGCGAAGAATCCTTCGGAGCGGACTTTGGCGATCACCGCGCGAAATTTCTCCGGCTGCTGGCGGGCCTTGCTGAGCCAGCCGCCGCGACTGAATTCGACGAGCATCCGTTCCGTGCCGAGCGACACCAGCGAACGCGTCGCGCGGACGAGCAGACGGCCGCGGCGCGGGCCCGGCGCGGGCACGTCGAGGAGCTCGGTGCGACCCGAGCCCAGCTGTTGGACGATCTGGCGCAAAGTCAGGAAAGGTCGCGGGCCTGTTCGGCAGACGACTGCTCGGTGAGGCAGGTCATCGCCGCGGCGACGAAGGCCGCCGTGAACATCAACGGCGTGAACCAGAAGAGCAGGTCGACCGTCGCATGCGCGGCAAGCAGGATGAGCACCAGCGCGAGCGGCACGGTCTCGGGATGGCCGCCATGGAAAGCGCGGCCCAAGCGACGGCCGAGCCAGAGGAGGGCCGCGAAGACCGGGAGGAGCCCGATGACGCCCCAATCAGCGAGCATCTCGAGCCAGTCATTATGCGCGTGGATCGCGCGGTAGAAAAGTTTCCCGTCGCGCT
This sequence comes from Opitutia bacterium UBA953, assembly GCA_002293125.1. Taxonomy (GTDB): domain Bacteria; phylum Verrucomicrobiota; class Verrucomicrobiia; order Opitutales; family UBA953; genus UBA953. Next base: position 16,946 of record DBCR01000084.1, on the reverse strand, counting down.
GGAGCTCTTTCTGCTGCGCCTGATAAGGCGGTGAGATCCAGCGGTAGGAGCCGGCGCCGTAGCCGACCCAGGCACGGCCCGTCCAGCCGGCCTCGCTGATCAGCGACCAGGTCGCGCGGCGCAAGGGCGCGCGGTCATCGGTGCCGTCCAGCTGATAGGACGCCGCCTTCTTCTGGAAACGCTCGACGATTGGTTTCAGGTCGGCAATGATCAGGATCAGGCTGGCGGCGAAAAGCATCGCCGCTCCAGTGACGATTAATATTTGTCGGCGGGAACCGCGAGACCCTGTGAAGCCGAAATAATAGACCGTCGGCAACGCGAGGGCGAAGAGCGTAAGGACCGCGAGGGCGGCGGCGGTGCTGCTGGTCAGGGTCGCGAGCAGCGCGAGGCTAAAGGTAACGAAGGCCGCGACCAAGTGTGGGCCGCCACGCAATGCATTTTCGCCGGCGCGACGGATGTGCCAGAACGTGAGCGCCAGGGCGAGGGCGGCATGGAGGTAGAGGTAGACGCCGGCATGGTTGCGGCTGATGAAGGGACCGAAGCAGCGCGTGTTATAGGGGATCGGGTAACCAAGAATCGTCCCGGACGAATGCTGGTTCAGGAAGCCGAAGGCTCCGACCGCGCAGGCCATCAGAACGGTGATCCAACCGAGCGTGACGAAGCCGCGACGACGGCGCAGGCCGGCGTGGAGCGCGCAGAACAAGAGCCAAGGCGCTCCGAGGACCATCATCTGGCGCCAGGCATTCATCGGGGGCTGCGACGTATCGGCGGCGGAGAACGGCGCGTTGAGGCCGGAGGGTAGCCAAGACAGATAAGGCTGCGGACGAATGTCGAACTTGCCGACGTCGATGCCCGGCAGGCCTTGCTTGGCCCAGAAGGCCTCGCGGTCGACGACGATGCCCCAGGCGTTGAGATCTTGGACGACGAAATAGGTGAACAACGCGACGCCGGCCCAGAACGGTACTGAGCGGAAAAGCTCGCGGCGCAATTCAACGGCCGGCCGGGACATCAGATCACGCGATAACAGGAAGGCGGCGATCGCCGAACCCATCAGGGCGAAGGCCGGGAAGCAGACGTAATCAAGCCAGCGATAGGTCCAGGGAGCGGCGCCTTCGGCGGAGGCCCCGTAAAGCGCGAGTAACAGTCCGAAGAACCAAGCGCCCATCGCCATGCGCTGCGTGCGGGCTTCGGCGAAGGTCGCGACGAACGCGGCGACGGCAAGGCCGAGCATCGCGGCGACCGTCCAGAGGACCACCCCGCCCCAACCCCACGGAGCCAACACCAGGATGAGTCCGGCGAGGATCATCACAGTCAGTTCACGCGAAGTGAATTTCAGGGAGGAGGGCATGGTAGTTAGGGGACAAGCTGGCACGTGGGCCAGGGGACAAGGGGAAGAGACAGGGGAGAGGCTTAGTTGATCAGAGGCTCGGAGGCTCAGGGTAAATTAACTCAAAGGGAAACCGGAGACCGGATGATTGGCGGGGGCCCTTGGGTAGGGCGGGCTCTCCGAGCCCGCCGAACGGACGGTTCGGAGAACCGTCCCTACCCATTACAGCCGCAGGAGCCCGGAGCCGGCTACCGAAGGCCGAACGGCCGACTCCCGAAAGGCTGATGCCCCGGTGGCCGTCACCTGGCACCCGATTGATCATGACCGCAGCAAACATTCCGGTTTCCGGTCTCCCCTTGAGCGGTGCCTTCTCTGGTCAACCGAGCCTCTGGGCCTCCGGCCCTCCAATCAAACAATCCCCGCCTGATAAATATCGTGGATACGAATGAGGCCGAGGCAGCGGTTGGTCGCGGCATCGGTGACGGGGAGCACGGAAATCTGCGAGGGACGGTCTTCCATGATGCGCGCCGCTTCACCGAGCGACATGGGCGCATGGGCACGGACAGGGTTGACCGTCATGATGTCGGCGGCGCGGGCGGTGTTGATGTCGACGCCGCGGCCGAGCGCGCGACGAAGGTCGCCGTCGGTGATGAGCCCCGCGAGCGTGCCGTCGGCGGCGAGGACGCAGGCCGCACCGTGCGGATGGCGGGTCATCGCGATGACCGTGTCGCGGAGGGCGTCGCCCGGCTTCGCGCAGGCGCAGCGATCGAGCGGCTGAAGGGCTTCACCGACCGTGAGGGACAGATTACGGCCGAGTTGGCCGGCCGGGTGGAAGCGGGCGAAGTCGCTCGGTCCGAAGCCACGCTTGGTCATCAGGCCCGCGGCGAGGGCATCGCCGAGCGCGAGCGTCAGGAGCGCGCTGGTCGTCGGCACGAGCCCGAGCGGATCCGCTTCGGGGCGGGCGCCGATATCGAGCACCACGTCGGCCTGCGTCGCCAGCGGCGACTGCGTATTACCGACAATCGAGATGATGGGAGACTTGAAGGAGCGGAGGATCGGGATGAGCCGCACGAGCTCGGACGTCGTGCCCGAGCGCGAGATCAGGATGACTGGATCGCCGGCCTGGAGGATGCCGAGGTCACCGTGCATGGCATCGGCGGCGTGGAGGAAGATGGCGGGCGTGCCCGTGCTGCAGAGCGTCGCGGCGATCTTCTGGCCGATGAGGCCGGATTTGCCGACGCCGCAGAGCACGACCTTGCCTTGATGGGCTGCGATCAGCTCGACGGCCTTCGTGAAGGAGCCGTCGAGGCGCGTGGCGAGTTCAGCGAGCGCGGAAGCTTCGGCCTGGAGGAGAGCGCGAGCGGAGTCGAGGGGAGTGGGCATGGCGGGAGAGAGTATTGAGTTTAGAGGATGGAGGATGGAAAGGAGGACTAGAGGGCTGGAGGCTCAGGGTAAATTAACTCAAAGGGAAACCGGAGACCGGAGGATTGGCTGGGGGCCTTGGGTAGGGCGGGCTCTCCGAGCCCGCCGAACGGACGGTTCGGAGAACCGTCCCTACCCGTTACAGCCGCGGGTGGTGGGAGCAAGATGGCAACCAAGGGGTGGCCGGATGATTGGCTGGGGCTATTACTTATGACCGAAGCATACTTTCCGGTTTCCGGTCTCCCTTTGAGTGAAAGTTATTCTGCCACCTGGATCCCGGGGCTGCCACCTGCCACCCGAAACTATGTTTGTGGCGTCACATCATCTTCCGCGCGGCTTCGAGATCCTCAGGGGTATCGATGGCGACGGGATGATAATCGGTGACGACGGTCTGGAAGGTGAGGCCGTGGGCGAGGAAGCGCAGCTGCTCGAGCGATTCGACAGCCTCGAGTTCGGTGGGCTTCAACTGGGCGTAGCCCGCAAGCGTGGCGCGGTCGTAGCCGTAGACGCCGATGTGCACCCAATAGTCGCGGCGCTTGACCCATTCGGACGGATCCACGCCCCGGAGGTGCGGGATCGGACTGCGGGAGAAGTAGATCGCTTCGCCATTCTCGGCGCGGACGACCTTGACCACGCTCGTCGCGAGCAGGCGTTCAGTCGCATGGATCTTCGAGACCGCGGTGACCAGCGGGCACTTCGTCTCCTTCCAGCGCGTGATGAGCCCGTCAAGCAAGTCAGGCTGGATGAACGGCTCGTCGCCCTGGACATTAAGGAAGAAATCTCCCGGGAGATGGTCGATGACGCTGGCCATGCGGGCGGTGCCCGAAGGACAGGCCGGATCGGTCATCAGGACCTCGGCGCCGAAACCGCGCGCGATGCCGGCGACTTCTTCCGAATCCGTGAGGAGCACGACGCGATCCGCCTGACGGACCTGCTTGGCGCGCTCCCAGACATGTTGCACGACGGGCTTGCCGCCGAGGTCGAGCAGGACCTTGCGCGGCAGGCGCGTGGAAGCGATGCGAGCGGGGATGCAGAGGGTGACGGAGGGCATGGGGAATGAGGGATGGAGGACCGGAGGGCAAGAGGGCCGGAGGGAAAATTAGAGGCTAAGTTGACCAGGGGCACGGAGGCTCAGGGTAAATTAACTCAAAGGGAAACCGGAGACCGGAGGGTTGGCGGGGGATATTCTTTTCAGGTCTCGGGTCTCAGCCGTCGGGAGACCGGTTCAGGTGTTCAGGTTCGGGTACAGGTTCGGGGTCTTAATTTAGCCCGCACCCGCACCTGTACCTGATAACCTGCACCAGGGACCTGAAGGCCGAGACCTGGGACCTGAAAGTGCCTCTCTCTTGTCAACGTGCCAACTTGTCAACGGGTCAACTAACTTTGCGGCTTACCGCCGCGCTTCGGTGGCGTTCGCAAGATACCAAGCGTAGGCGCCACGGATGCCTTCCGGGAGCGCGATGCGCGGCTTCCAGCCGAGCGCCCGGATGCGCGAGACGTCCATCATCTTGCGCGGCGTGCCGTCGGGCATCGACGGGTCGAATTCGAGGCGTCCCGTGAAGCCGACGACCTGGGCGATCTGCTCAGCCAGCTGGCGGATAGAAAGTTCCTCCCCGGACCCCACGTTGATGTGGCCGGCCTGCGAGTAGCGCTCGAGCAGGAGCACGCACGCTTGCGCAAGGTCGTCGGCGTGCAGGAATTCGCGGAGAGGCGTGCCGGTGCCCCAGAGCCGCAGCGAGGCGTCGCCGCGGAGCTTAGCCTCATGCATCTTGCGAATGATGGCCGGCAATACATGCGAATGCTCGAGCGAGAAGTTATCGCCCGTCCCGTAAAGGTTGCAGGGCATCGCGCTGATGAAGTCGCTGCCGTATTGGGCGCGCGCGTGGTCGCAGAGCTTGATGCCGGCGATCTTGGCGATCGCGTAGGCCTCGTTGGTGACCTCGAGCGGGCCGGTGAGCAGGGACTCCTCGCGGATCGGCTGCGGGGCCATCTTCGGGTAGATGCAGCTCGAGCCGAGGAAGAGCAGCTTGCGGACGCCGGCACGGCGGGAGCCGTCGATGACGTTGGCCGCCATCGCGAGGTTGTCGTAGAGGAAATCGTAGGGCTCGGTCGAGTTGGCCTTGATGCCACCGACGCGCGCGGCGGCCATGACCACGTAAGCCGGCTGTTCGGCGGCGAGGAACGCGCGGGTCGCCGAGCCGTCACGGAGGTCGAGCTCGGCGGACGGGCGCGTGACGAGGGCCGTGTGGCCCGCGGCACGGAGCGCGCGGACGATGGCGGAGCCGACCATCCCGCGATGGCCGGCGACGTAGATCTTCGCGGCGCGGTCCATCAGCGGTTGGCGTGGGCGACCAGCTTCAGGTCATGGTCGACCATCTTCTGCACCAGCTGCTCGAAGGAGGTCTGCTGCGGATTCCAGCCCAGGTCGCGCATGGCCTTGGCCGGGTTGCCGAGCAACTGCTCGACCTCGGTCGGGCGGAAGTAACGCGGGTCGACGGCGACGAGCGTCTTGCCCGACTTGCGATCGACGCCCTTCTCGTCGACGCCCGTGCCTTGCCAGTCGAGCTCGATGCCGGCGCGGCGGAAGGCGTGGGTGCAGAATTCGCGGACGGCATACATCTTGCCCGTCGCGATGACGAAGTCGTCCGGCTGCTTATGCTGGAGGATGAGCCACATGCACTGGACGAAGTCGGGAGCGTAGCCCCAGTCGCGCTGCGCGGAGAGGTTGCCGAGGAAGAGGCAGTCCTGACGGCCATGGATGATGTTGGCGACCGCGAGGGAGATCTTGCGCGTGACGAAGGTCTCGCCGCGGCGTTCCGACTCGTGGTTGAAGAGGATCCCGTTGGAGGCGAACATCCCGTACGCCTCGCGGTAGTTGCGGGTGATCCAGTAGGCGTAGATCTTCGCGACGCCGTAAGGGCTGCGCGGGTAGAAGGGCGTCGTCTCGGACTGCGGGACTTCGACGACCTTGCCGTAAAGCTCGGAAGTCGAGGCCTGGTAGATGCGGACCTTCTTCTCCATCTTCAGGATGCGGATGGCCTCAAGAAGGCGGAGCGTGCCGATGCCGTCCGTGTCGGCGGTGTATTCCGGGACGTCGAACGAGACCTTCACGTGGGACATCGCGCCGAGGTTATAGATCTCGTCCGGCTGGATATCGCCGATCAGGCGGATCAGCCCCGTCGCGTCGCCGAGGTCGCCGTAGTGGAGCTGGATTTTCTTCGTATGGATATCACGGACGAGGTCCTCCATGTAGAGATGCTCGATACGGGAGGTGTTGAACGAAGAGGAGCGGCGGATGACGCCATGGACTTCGTAGCCCTTAGCGAGAAGGAACTCGGCGAGGTAGGAGCCGTCTTGGCCAGTGATGCCGGTGATGAGTGCGCGCTTTTTCATGTGTGGGATGAGTAAGAGGGGGAAGGGTTCAAGCGGAAGGCTTTTTCGCGGCCGCGATGATACGCGAGCTGCTGTCGATCTTGGCGCCGAGGCCGTCGATGAGCTTCGCGCCATGTTTGTTCAGCACCGTCATCTCCGGGATGTTGCCGGCGTTGCGATCGCCGCCCTTGCAGAAGATGGCTTCATGACCCTGGGCTTTGGCTTCCGCGATAAGCCAATCGAGCGTGGCGCAGACCGAACCATCGGCGTCGATCGAAAGGACGGCGCGGTCGACGACGCGCAGGGCGGAGGTCACCGCCAGGCGCGTGTCCTGGTCGATGAAGGCCTTGCCCTTCTTCAGGGCCGCCTGGGCGTCGGTGTTGACGATGACCCAGAGCACGTCGCCTTGGGCGCGGGAGAGCTCGAGCAATTCGAGGTGACCGCGGTGCATCGGGTCGAAATAGCCGGAGGTGATGGCGATACGCATGGGGAGATTCAGAAGATCAAAGGGGGACCGGGATATTGGCTGGGGTTACTTCTAACTTTCCGGTCTCCGGTTTCCCTTTGATTGCGGTGTTTGGGCAGGCTACCGCACGTGGAGGCGAATTTCGCGTGCACGTAAGGGCAGGAAGGACTGTCACCGGTTGAGCCGGCAGAAAGGGTCAGGCTCCCGGAGGGGGGAGCAGCAATGGCGCGAGCTCGAGGGCTCGGCTGTTCCAGCGATTGAGGCGGCTGAGCCGCTCGATCACTTCGGGTTGAGCGCCGCGCTGTTGGGCGTCGGCCAGGACGCGCTGCAGTCCAGGTTGGGCTTGCTCGAGGGCGGGAAGGACTTGGCTACGGAGGAGCGCGACGAGGGAGGCCGCCAGCGAAGGTGTAGGTTGCCAGCGTTCGCGGCGGGCACCCTTCTCCTTGACCGAGAGGACCATTTCATGGTCTCGAAGGAACTTAAGTCCTTGACTGACAGAGCCTTTGCTAATCCCGAGGCGGCCCTGAATATGGTCGAAATCGAGGGGGCCCGAGGATACGTAGAGCAGGGCGTAGATTTCGGCGACCGAGCGCGGAACACCCAGAATGCCAGCCATTCGCACGAAGAAATCGGCCAGCTCGACCTCATGCGGTTGAAGGGGCTCGAAAGACGGGCGGCTTTTACGTCGTCCGGCTGACTTTTCAGAGGGGGGCTTCATCGGGGTCAGGGCCTAAGATCAGGGGCTTCCTGATGTTTCAATAAATTTTGAACCTAGGCAAGGGGCAATGTGAGTAACCCGGAAATAAGGGTCCCCCCTCCCCTTATGGAGTGGTCGGATCTTAAAATCTTCCACCTGGCGCCCCCTTGGGGATTCGAACCCCAGTTACCTCAGTGAAAACGAGGTGTCCTGGACCGGGCTAGACGAAGGGGGCGGTCGGTGGAAGTGAGGAACTTAGGAACGAAGTCCCACTGGTCAAGATTTTTGGAAAGCCCCCCGCCCGCCCCCCTGTCGGGTGGATCAGCGACCGAACAGGCTGCGGTCTTCGTAGGGGTCCCTCGGCTTGCCGTCGGACTTCGGGCCATGCTTCCGCTGCTGCATCACCCCGAACCAAGACATGAAGATCGCGGAGGCCACAAACAGGACCAAGAAGATCCGGATAGTCAGCTTGCGCCGGGGGGATGGCTCAAGGGCATCGCTCATTTCAATCATAGAGAAGGATTCAATGAGGCTTGGCAACCCCGCGGGCTTTTTTTACATAAGTGAATACCCCTAGTCGTACCCCCCCTTGATTCTGCATGAGCCCCAAGCAGAAGCCACTGGTGGTCATTATTGAAGACGACCGTAGCCTCGCCGCCACGCTCGCTGATCAACTTCTGAACGCCGGCCTCTCCACCCAAGTCTTTCACAAAGGCGCCACCGCCCTGAAATTCGTGGGAGAGTCGTATGTGCATCTCGTGCTGCTTGACCCGAGCCTGCCGGATCTCGACGGACTCGCGGTGCTCGACAAGATCCGTCGGCTGAGCCACTCGCCGGCGGTCATTTTCTTATCCGCGCAGCGCGAAGGCCACCACGTCGCCCAGGCGCTCGAAGCGGGCGCGGATGATTTCGTCGGCAAGCCGCACCACCCGGACGAACTCGTCGCGCGCATCCGCGCCGTCCTGCGCCGGAGCGAGACCGCGGGCGACAGCCGCCTCACCGTCAACGCCGCGCTCGGCACCGACGTGTTCCTCTTCAACGGAGCCGAAGTGCATCCCGAGCGGCTCGAGATCATCTTCGGCGGAAACAAGAAACGGAAACTCGGCCGCAAGGAACTTGGCATCCTCTACCACCTGCACGCGAATCCCGGCGTCATCATCAGCCGCCACAGCCTGATTCACGCCGTCTGGGGCGTACACGCCGACATCCGCAGCCGTTCGCTCGACCAATATATCGCCAAGATCCGCGACACCTACGCGGACCACGGCCGGACGCTCGATTGCCTGCGGACCATCCACGGCATCGGCTACTGGTATGAGCCTGCGACCACCAACGGCGGCGACAAATCTGGGAAAAACTCCCGTCGGGCTTGATTAACCGCGGCGGGAAGGCATTGGTAAGCGCATGAACATCCGTTGTTACCTCAAACCCAGCTGCGGCTGGAGCAACGGCGTCCGCGCCATCATGGCGAAGTACGCCCTCAACTACCAGGACGTGGACATCATCAACAGCCCGACCAACTACGCTGAGATGGTCGAGAAGACCGGCCAGCGCCTCTCCCCGTGCGTCGAGATCGACGGCGTGATGCTCCCCGATATTTCCGGCGCCGAGGTCGAACAGTATCTGCTCGCGAACAAGCTCGTGGCACCGAACGACAAAGCCCCCTCCGTGCCGATCGACGCCGCTTGCACCGACGCCGAGCACGAAAAGATGCGGGTGAAGACGGTTAGGTTTTTCTAAACCCACAGGCATCGGCGGTTAGCGGGTGGCGGGTGGCGGATAGATGCGCTTCTAAGGGGAACCGGAGACCGGAGGAGAAGCCGTGCAAAGGTGAATTCAGAGGTAGGGACGTGATGACATCGCGTCCGCACTTATGCCTAACGGATGCGATGTCATCGCATCCCTACCAGAGGCATCTAAGTCGTGACGCGGTCCCGACCCTACCCATGATAGGTAATAGCGGTTGGGGGAGGCAGATTCCCCGAGCCAATCATCCGGTCTCCGGTTTCCCTTTGAGTTGACTCCAACCGCCAACCGCCAACCGCTAACCGCTAAAACCTATTATTCACTCTTCCCCGCCGCGAAATCGGCGAGGGAGTCTGAGACCCACTGGCGTTGTTCGACGCTGAGTTCGGGGAAGATCGGAACGCTAAGCACCTCGGCGGAGAGCTTTTCGGAAACCGGCACGCTGTCGTGGCCGCGATATTTCTGGTCCACGAAGCACTGCTGACGGTGGAGCGGGATGGGGTAATAGATCTCGCAGCCGATCTTACGGGCGGTGAGGAACGCCTTGAGGGCATCGCGGCGACCACCGGTCACGCGAAGCGTGAACTGGTTCCAGATGCCTTGGCCGGAGAAGTCGACCGGCAGCAGGATCTTCGCGGCCTTGTCGGCGCCCGGACGGTTCTCGGCGAGACCAGCACGGCCCTTGAGGGAAGCATGGTAGAAGTTGGCGTTGCCCGCGCGCGCGCAGTTGTATTCCGGCAAGTGCGGCAGCTTGATGTGCAGCAACGCGGCCTGGAGCGGATCCATGCGGAAGTTGGCGCCGACCTCGCGGTGGAAATATTTCGGCTGCATGCCATGCACGCGGAGCATGCGGGCGCGCTCGGCGAGCGCGTCATCCTGCGTCGTGACCAGGCCGGAATCGCCCATGCCGCCGAGGTTCTTGGAGGGGAAGAAGCTCGTGGCGCCGAAATCACCGGAAGACATCGTGCTACGTCCCTTCCAGCGGGCGCCCATCGACTGCGCCGCGTCCTCGATCACGCGGAGCCTGTGGGCCGAGGCAAACGCCTGGAGCGCATCGAGGTCGAGCGACTGTCCAAAGAGGTACACCGGCATGATCGCGCGGGTACGCGGGCCGACCTTCCGGGCGGCGTCCGCGAGGTCGATATTGAAGGAGTGCGGGTCGACGTCGACCCAGACCGGGGTCGCGCCGAGGCGGGCCACGGAACCCGCCGTGGCGAAGAAGGTGAAGGACGGCAGGAGGACCTCGTCGCCTTCGCCGAGGTCGAGCGCCATGAGCGCGAGCAGGAGCGCATCGGTGCCGGAGGAGACCCCGAGGGCATGCTTCACGCCGAGGAACGCGGCGCAGTCCTTCTCGAAGGCCTCGAGGCGCGGGCCCATGATGAACATGTTCGAGCGGAGGACATCGCGGAAGGCGGTCTCAAACTGGGCCTCGAGGGCGCGGTTCTGCGGGCCGAGATCAAGGAGCGGGACGTTCGTCATGGCGCAAAGGGGTTTTCCCACCGTCCGACCGCACGGGCAACATCATTCAGCCGCACGACGGGAGCGCCGGACGAGGAACAGCCCCAGCACGGCGAGCGGCAGCGTCCAGAACTGGCCGGCCGTGAGCCCGAGGACATGGCCATCTTCGGCGGAGCGGAAGCATTCGGAGACGATTCGTCCGGCGGAGTAGAGCAGGAGGAATTCGCCGGCGATGCGGCCAGGCGGCAGGCGTCGCGGGTAGCGGACGAGGACCCAGAGAAGCGGCAGCAGGCCTTCGCCAAAGGCTTCGTAAAGTTGCGATGGGTGGCGAGGCATCGGGCCTTCGTGCGGGAAGATCACCGCCCAGGCGACCGTAGACGGATTTCCGACCAGTTCGCCGTTCACGAAGTTGGCGAGTCGGCCGAAGAGGAGTCCCGCCGGAGCGAGGGCGCAGAGCAGGTCGCCCACGGAGAGGAAGTCGACCTTCGCGCGCCGGGCGTACCAGGCCCCCGCGAGGAGTACGCCGAGGAAGCCGCCATGGCTCGCCATGCCGCCCTGCCAGATGCGGAAAACCATCGTCGGATCGGCCGCGAACTCGTCGCGGGCATAAAGGAGGACGTGGCCGAGGCGACCACCCGTGATGACGCCTACCATCACCGCCGTGATCAGCGTGGATTCGTCGAGCGCATGACGCAGCGGGGTGAGTCCCGCGCGCCGCCAACGGCCGAGAAGATAAGCCGCGACCATGAAGCCCGCCGCGTAGGCGAGCCCATACCAATGTACCCCGCGTAAGCCCCAGCTTTCCGGGAAATGGAACGCGACCGGATCAAGGTCGTGCGTCCAGTAGGCGAGCGCGGCGGCGATCATGTTCCGGCCTTGGGCGGATGATCAGGGCGACGACCGACGCGATGGCCGCGCTGGCGGGCGAGTTCGCGCATATCAGGGTGCGGATCGTCTTTTTCGTAGATCTCGATGCCGAGGAGCGATTCGAAGACGTCCTCGAGCGTGATCACGCCGGCGAAGGCGCCGAATTCGTCGACCACCACCGCGAGGTGCTGATGCGCGCGGACCAAGTCATGCAGGGCGTCGGAAAGCGTGGCGCTCTCGGGCACGATATGCGCCTTGCCCATGAGCTCGCGAATACGCACCTCGCGGCGGTTCTCGCCGGCGGCCTTCAGGATATCGCGACGACGCACGACGCCGACGATGCGATCGGGATTATTTTCCCAGACCGGCATGCGGCCGTGGGGAACGCTGGGGTAGAGACGGAGCACGTCGGCCACCGTGAGGTCAGCTTCGATGGCCGTGACGACCGGGCGGGGGGTGAGCACCTGCGAGACCGGGATGTCATCGAGACGCACCGCGTTGGCGACGAGGTTACTCTCCGCCTGGGTGATCTTGCCTTCGCGGGCGGCGGCTTGGGCGAGACTACCGATATCCGCATCCGCGCGGTCCACGCCCGGCTCCTCCGGAGGAGCGAGCGAATCGTGCAGCTTGCCAAAGGTGCGCAGGATTTTAGCGGCACCGCGGACGAGCTTGAGCGAAGAAGCGATACGGGGCGCGAGGGTCACCCGGAAGTGCATACCAACCTTGCGCGGGAGCATGACCGTCAGCCAGGCCATCACAAAGGAGACCGCGATGAAGGCCAAGGCCGTGAGTGCGCCGACCTGCCAGCTCGCGGACAATCCATTCTGGAAGCGCCCTTGGAGGAGGAAGCCGCCGAGCAAGGCGCTCATGCCGACGAACGCGGCGGAAAGGACTTCGAAAGCCGCAAGGGTATTACCCTGGTCGCTCCGCGAACGCTCAATCGAGACGGCGGCCTTGGCGTCCTGCCGACGAAGATCCTCTAGCTCGGTATGGGAAAGGGCGGAAACGACCCCGGCCACGAGGGAGATACCCGCGGCACTGCTGTTAAGGAGGATGAAGACCAGCCAAAGATACCACGTTGAATCCATGTCCTTTCTGGATAGGACGAACCCTCGGGTTTGGCGAGGGAGAATCCCGGCGTTGACCCTGCGGAGCCGCCTCGGAATACTGACGGCATGACCCCTCGCGAGCTCCGGATCGTCTCCGCCCTGGCTGTGTTCCTGTCCGCCGCATTACCCGCCGCCGCAGGTGCGATCGCCTTCCGCTCCCAGCCCATCCTCGCCGCGACCCTGCACGACCAAGCCGGTGCCTTACCCGGCCTGACCGGCTTCTTCTTCAATCATTTCACCAGCGCGCTCCTGATTCTGCTCGTCATCGGACTCGCCATCACCGCTTTCGCCGCCCGGACGCATTGGCGCGCGGACGAAGAACCTATCGTCCGGATGGCCAAACTGCTCGTCGCGACGTGTTTCTCGGCGCTCGTCAGCGTCGTCTTCCTCGGCCTGCTCGTGCTCGCGACGGCGTTACCGGTCTACGCGAAGCTGATGCAGCGCTGAGCCCGCCACGCGGCGAGCAAAGCCAGGGCGTGCGAAGCTTCGGCCTGCGGCCCGTTCGGTTGCCACGTCAGTCTTCCCTCGGCGTGATAGGAGCGCGCGTAGACCGCGCCGCCGTCGAACGTCGAACGGAGCACCAGCAATGATTGCGCGTTCCGCGGGAAGCCGGGCCAAGAAACATCGCGAACGGGCCGGCCGGCCTGAGCGAGCACCGAACGAAGCTGCGCCGACGCCGTGCCGGGTAATCGGCCCGTCTCGACCGAAGGGAAATTCCAGCACCCTCCATCCCACCAAGAGAAGGAGCTACGGGAGCCTTCGCTCAGGCAGCCGCGCGCGTCGAACTGCACCCCTTCGGCATCGGGACGATCGGCGACGCCGCGGAGTTCGCGCCAAGCGTCGCCAGAATTCTGCCACGGTCCGCTCTTCGGACGTGGCAGCCATTCCGGAGCATCGCGGCGGAGGCTCAGCTGATAGAGGTCGATCGCCGAAGGCGTGGCTGGCAGCGGGCGGACGGTAAGCCATTCGGTAGCCAGGCCGTCGCCGCGAGGCGCGACGAGCAGACGGACGATGGCCTCCGTCAGCGTGTTCCGCCCAAGCAGTCCGCCCAACGGAGCCGACCAGCGGGCAATATTGGCGTCCGCACCGAGCATGAGACGTGCCGGATCAAGACCGAGCCGCGGACAGCCGAGGGCAAGGCGATCCAGATGATCGGCGAGGCACGCGATGCGACCCGCGCGTAAGGCAAACGTCTCGAAGAGCGACGGGCCGGGGACCAAGGCGGACACCTCGGCGCCGTCGGGCAGCGACACCCATTCGCCTTGGCGCCAGCCGATCATGGTTGGAGGGCCGCGCGCGCGGCGGCGAGCAAAGGTGCCTGTGCTTTACGCAAGCTCTCCGCGTATTCGCGGGCCGGGACCGAGTCGGCGACGATGCCTGCTCCGGCCTGCACGAACGTCCGGCCATCGGCGGACCACAGGGAGCGGATCACGATATTAAGGCAAAGGTCGCCCGAGGCGCCAATCCAGCCGAGCGAGCCGGTGTAATAGCCACGGGCTACCGGTTCGAGTTCGGCGATGACCTGCATCGTGCGGACCTTCGGGGCGCCCGTGATGGTACCGCCCGGGAAGAGCGCGCGGATGACGTCGGCGGGGCCGGCGGAAGCCTGCAGCTGGCCTTCGACCTGTGAGACCAGGTGCATCACGTGCGAGTAGCGTTCGACCGCCATGAATTCGGGCACATGCACTGAGCCCGGACGAGAGACGCGGCCGACATCATTACGCAGCAGATCGACCAGCATCAGGTGTTCCGCCTTCTCCTTCGTATCACCGGAAAGTTCCTGCGCCCACGCGAGGTCGGCGGACTCATCGGCGCCGCGCGGGCGCGTGCCGGCGATGGGGCGCGAGGCGATCTTGCCCCCGGAAACTTCGACCAACAACTCCGGCGAGCCGCAGACGAGCGTCGCACCCGGCAGTCGCACCAGCCCCATGTAGGGCGAAGGATTGGCTGAGCGAAGGGCTTCGTAGGCGAGGAGCGGTTCGACCGACGCCACTTCCAGGCGCGTGGAAAGATTGACCTGATACGTGTCGCCGGCGGCGATGTATTCCTGGCAGCGCGTCACCGCGCGGACGAAGGCGGGTTCGTCGAGAGACTGGGTAATCGGCACGGCGGTTCCGCTGGTCGGTGATAAAGTCGGCGCCGGTTGAGCACAGGTCGCATCCCAGCGGGCCGCGAGATCGAGCGCCCGGGCGCGGGCGGCGCGCAGGGCGGAGTTCGGCGAGCCGACGGGACAAAGCACGACGACCGTCAGCTCGCGCTTCGAGGCATCGAAGACGCAGGCTTCATGCGCCTCAAGGAAAGCCGCGAGCGGAGCACGGACGTCGGCGGGGGCAGGCTTCACGGGTTCGAATTGCGCGGCGAGTTCATAGCCGAGCAGGGTGATCAATCCGCCTTGAAAGGCGGGCCAGCCGGCGAGACGCGGGGCGCGGATTTCGCGCGACCAGCGCCGCAGATAGTCGAGCGGCTTCTCCGTAGCTTCTTCGTGGGCGCCGTCGGCGGCATGCATGACCACGCGACCATCGGCGAAAAAGACCGTCGCGCGCGCCGCGGCGGGAACGGCGATCGTGAAGCTGCCGGATCGGCCGCTCTCCAGCACCGCATGGTGGCGGCCGGTGAAGAAGCCCTCCCACGAAAGCGGCAGACGATCGGCGCGAAAGCGCGCAAGATAGGGGAGGTGCGTCCAGCCTGGACCGGCGGCGACCCAGTCGGCCGCCGTGACTTCGCTAATGATGAGCGGGACCTCACTCATCGGCGAAGTTCAGCTTGTAGCCGGAAAAATCCGGGCCCGTCAGAATCTGGCCCGCGCGTTCGGTCGTGATACCGTAGACATGGAGTTCCTGGCGTGAGCCCTTGGAGACGACCGTGATGCGCAAGCCACCACCGAGCTTCATCACCTTGATCGAAAGCGTGCTCGCGCGCACGCGGGCGCTGATGACGCCGCGGGAGACGCGGCCATGACGCTCGAGGGCTTCGGCCACGGGACGGGCGGCATCCGTCAGCGACGTATGCGACCCGGCCCTGCCCCGCCCTTTGGCCATTCTCAGGCAATCTCCCAGTTATAGGGATGAGAGGAAAGGAATTCGCAGCCCTTCTTCGTGACCACCACGCAGTCCTCAAAGCGGCAGCCGCCGATGCCCGGATAATAAAGCCCTGGTTCGACCGTGACCGCATTGCCCGCGATGAGCGGGTGCGGGTTGCGGAGGGAGAGCGCCGGCTCTTCGTGGATATCGTAGCCGAGCCCGTGGCCCGTGCCGTGGAAGAAGCCCACGTAGACGCCTTTCACCAGGCCCGTCTTATAACCGAGCGACTTGAAATAATCCTGCACGACCGTGTGCACCTTGGCGCCCGTCACGCCGGCGCGGATGGCCTTGATGGCGCGACGCTGGGATTCGAGCACCGCGTGGACCATCTTGCGCTGCTTCGCGTTCGCCTTCCCCTTGAGGTAGGTGCGGGTCATGTCGCCGTAGTGATGCGAGGCGATGTGGCGTGGATAGATGTCGCAGACGAGGAGTTCGTTGGCGCGGATCGGGCCGGAGCCGGAGCAATGGCAATCCACCGCTTGGTCGCCGGGGGCGATGATGAGGCCGATATCGCACAGGCCGCCCTGGCGGAGGATGGCGACTTGCGCTTCCTCTTTCAGGATCTCGGCCGTGAGGGTCTGGCCCTGCCACTGCAGCACGCCCTTTTTGTCCGCCTTCGCTTCAGCGAGCACCTTCTCGACGGCCTTGAAGCCCGCGACCGCGGCCACGTTGCCCGCGCGGATGCCGGCTAGCTCCGCCTTTGATTTCACTTGGCGGGCCGGGAAGAGTTCCGGCGAGCCGCGTTCGTTATGCTGGGCGCCGACCGGATGGAGCTCGAGACCGAGTTGGCGGAGGCGCTCATACAGACCCACCGGGAAATCGGCCGGCACACGGAAACGATGGATGCCCTGCTGGAGCGCGGCGAAGACGATCGCGTCAGCGACGCCCGCCTTCGGGTTGGTCTTGCGGAGATCGGTGATGGTGGCGGTCAGGTTCAGGATTTCGTCAAAGGCGGACTCCTCTTTGGCACGGCCGACTTCCATGCCGGGCAACAGGCCGATGCGACGCCCCTTGGCGGAGAACGCCGGGAACGGGTCGGAGGCGTGGAAACCTCCGAACCAGCGAAGGTCGGCGTTCTTGGAGGGAGTCGCCATCATCAGCACGTCACGGACGGCTGGGGAGGAGGAGCGAGCGGAGCGAGCCATGGGCGCAGGATGACGGAACTCGGCCCTGCGTGAAGCGCAAACGGCGGCGCCTAGGAGCGTGAAAGGGGCGATAAGACGTCACCCGCCGCGCTCCGGCTTGACGGACCAAAGGGGCCAGGCACGATGGCCAGATTCTTGAGAACGCGGGTATCGTTCAGTGGTAGGACCCCACTTTCCCATAGTGGTGACACCAGTTCGAATCTGGTTACCCGCTCCAGGAGTAGCCCCCGGGCCGAGGCTTGACCCCGGGCGAACGG
>DBCR01000012.1:24909-31490 GCA_002293125.1 Opitutia bacterium UBA953 | reverse complement strand
ACCTTCGCCGGCGCCATCACTGGGAACCTCGCCTTCACGAAGTCCGGCGCCAATACCCTCACGCTCACCGGCGCGCAGACCTTCGTCGGCGAGACCGTCGTCCGCGGTGGCACGCTCGAACTCCGCGACTCCGCCACCCTCGCGAGCACGGCCGGCCTGAAGCTCTTCTACGGTTCGCTGAACTGGAACAATTTCGGCCACAACCCGTCCGCTACGCCATCACCGACCCGTATCGCCGCGAGCAACGCCATTACCATGCGCGGGGGTAGTTTCTTCGTGAATGGCGCTGGTTCGACGGACACGGTCCTGACGCTGAACAGCGTCACGTCCGAAAGCGGCAACAACTACTTGGCGGTTGCCCCGTACATCAACGAAGGCAGCACCGTCAAGGTCACGATCGGAAACCTGGTGCGGAACGCTACCAGTCGCTCCGGCGTGACCATCTCTGGGTGGTCGACGAATAACCACGGCGGCGCTAACACCCTTGGGGGTCAAGGCCTGACCACCAATAGCAACGTCTTCATCTCCAACCTGAACGGCGTCGCGTTCTCGGCGGCGAGTCTGGCCGACAATCTCATCGGAGGCTGGGCTGTCGCTGATGGCAGCACCTTTGCGTCCTATTCCAATGTTTTCGGTGTCGTGGCGATGGGCAACACCTACGGTGGGTATGTCTCTCCGGCGTTCGACGGCGACCTCACTTCGACGCTCACGAACACCAAGAACATCGGCGATTCGGCTGACCGCAGCTTGTCTGGCGCGGTGGCGCTGAACTCGCTGCGTTACGCGTCGGGTACGAACGCTCGCACCATCACCCTCTCGGCGGGATCGACCTTGACCTTGGACGTCGGTTTCATCGCCAATTCGTCCGCGACGACCACTTTCGCGGCGACTAACTCGGGCAACACCATTTCGGGCACAGCGCAGGATCTCTACTTTTACGTTAACGGGAGCACCGTTGTCATCGAACCTGCTCTGGTGGGCGCAAGTTCGATAGTCGCCAACGGTGGTGCCACCCTCAGCCTGCGTCCGAAATACGCCAACAATACCTATTCCGGTGGCACGTTCGCCAATGCGGGTACCTTGAATCTGCAAGGGTCCGCCGGCCGCGCCTTCACGGCGTCGACCGTCGCTCAGGGTGTCTTCGGTGGAGCGACCATTCCGGCGACTTCCGCGGTCGTGACGATGACGAGCACGACCGGACTCACGTCCGGCATGGTATTGAATAACGCCAATTATCCGGCTGGCACGACGATCGTGTCCGTCGACAGCGCCACCCAGGTCACGCTCAGCAACGCCAGCACCAATCTCTCCGACGCGCTCACTCAGTCCCTCGTCGCTCCTTCCTCCGCGGTGGTCACCTTGCCCACGACCGCCGGCCTTTATGCGGGCATGGTGCTGACGAATGCCAATTATCCGGTCGGTACGACGATCGTGTCCGTCGACAGCGCCACGCAGGTCACCCTCAGCAATCCCAGCACCGCGACGTCCGCCCAGAGCGCTCAGGCGCTCGTCTCGACGCTTTCCTTCTATGCCGTGCCGGGCGACCTTACGGTCCAGAACAGCACGCTCACGATGGGCACGACCCCTGGCCAGGTGGCCGAGTCGGCGAACCTCACCCTCAAGGGTTCCGGCAACTTCACGTTCGGCGCCTACACGACCGGACCCACTAGCTTCCTGCAGAGTGTCGCTTTCCTTAATGACGGTGGCGCCAGTAATCCCACGTTCAGCCTTGGTACTCCGACCACGACGGCCGCCAAGGTCGTCCTGACCTCCGCTTCGCCGATCACCGCGACCAACGACAGCTATTCCACCACGCCGACGATCAGCGCGGGATCCGCAACCCTCGCGTTGCTGCAGTTCAGCAACGCCAACCCCGCCATCACCGTCAATCAAGGCCTTGCCGAGGTCGGCCTCAATATCTCGGCCACGATCTCGCAACATGCGAACATGGTGTCGCTGACTAAGGCCGGTAACGGCATCCTCGCTCTGTCTGCGGCCGAAAGCACCTTTACCACAGGCGTCAACCTTTCCGCCGGTGGCCTTATGCTTGGAGCGGGCAGCACCGGGACGCCCGTGACCAAGGGTCCGCTCGGCACGGGCACGCTGACCATCGGCAATGGCACTTCGCTGCTGAGCGACGGCACGGCGCGTTCCGTCGCCAACGCCGTCACCGTCAACGGCGACTTTACTTTCGGCGGTGTCGTGGCGGGTAATAACGTCACCCTAGCCGGCGCGGTCAACCTGGGCGCTTCTGGTCGAACCATCGCCGTCACGAGCCCAGCCGTCACCGCGACCCTCAGCGGCGCCCTCACGAGCACCGCCACTGGTACCGCCTTGACCAAGTCGGGAGCCGGCGTCCTGGTGCTTTCTTCGACAGCCAGCAGCCTCGGAGGTGCAGGTGTCACGGTGGCGAACGGCATCCTGAAGCTCGGTGCAACCGGGGCGATTCCGGTCAGTAGCGCAATCACAATCAACGCCGGTGCCGGCCTCGACCTTGGTGGCTTCAACCTCGACCTGACGACGCAGACGGTAACCAGCAGCGGCTTCATCACCAACTCCGCCTCCTCGACTTCCACGATCCAGGCGCTCGGCACCTCGGCTACGGATGTGACTTCGACGACCGACGCGAGTTTGGGTCTCGCCCTCGCCGACAACTATCTCGGCAATGCCGCGAGCAAGCTGGGTGTCACCAAGGGCGGCCTCGGCACCCTTACCTTCACTAACACGACGAGTCTCAACTCCGGTAACATCCTCGTCGTCGCGGGCAAGGTCGTCGGCTCGGCCGCTAACACGTTCTCCCCGAACGCGACGATCGTGCTCGGCAACGCTTCGACGGCTACGGCCGCGACGCCGACGGCCACGCTCGATGTGCTGACCTTCGACCAGACCATCGGCGGCATCGCTTCCGGCACGAACACCGCTGGGTCCTCGGCCATCGTCCGTATCGGCACGGGCCGTACGCTGACCACCACCGGCACGAACACGCTCGGCTCGAACGTCTCCGCCACCGACGTTTCCAAGGTCAACTTCACGGACGGCGGCGCCTTGGTTGCCAATGGTGCGCTCTTCCAGGTCGGCGGTGCCACCGGAGCCACCAATGCTTCGACGCTCACGGTCGACATGACCGCGCTCGGCAGCTTCACGGTGAACGCCGGCGCGGCCGGTATCTTCCGTCTCGGCGAGCAGACCAGCGGCACGAACGGCGGCGCCGCCACGCTGATCCTTTCGCCGGCCAACGTCATCAATGCGAACCTCATCAGCCTAGGCGACACCTCCAACGGCACGGCAGTCCAGACTCTCAAGCTTGGTTCCGGCACGAACGTCCTCAACGCCAACACGATCACCATCGGCGCCGCACCGGTCTCGGGCAATCGCGGCTCCGGAGTCATCGTCTTCAATGGCATCACGGGCTCCGTCAAGGTCCGCAGCCTGAACGATACCGCCAACGGCCGCGCCAACCTGAACATGGCCTTCCTCGGCGGAGCGACCGGCTCGTCGATCACCGCTGACTTCGACGTCACCGGCCACGCGGCCGATCTGCGCTTCGACGTGATGCAGCTCGCCCAACGTACGGGCACGGCGGCCGGCGCGGCCACGGCCACGTTCGCCTTCGACACCGGCACCCTGGACGCCAACGACCTCCTTCTTGGCTACAAGGCTACCACCGGCGCCACGTCCACCGCGACCATGACGCTCAGTGGCACGGGTGCCTCGACCTTCAACTCGGCCACCAATGCGATGCGTATCGGCGTTAATGCCGGAACGACGTCCACCGCTACCGGCACCCTCAATATCTCCGGCGGCACCGTCACGGTCGCGGGCAACGCGGGCACGGCGATCAAGCTCGGCGACGCCTCGGCGGCTGGCGGCACGGCCGCAGGCACGTTGAATCTCACCGGTGGCACGCTGACGGTCACGGGCGACATCATCCGCGGCGCGACGACGGGCACCAGCACCGCGGTGCTCACCCTCGACGGCGGTACGCTCGACCTGTCGGGCAACGATATCGGCGGTAATGGTTCCGCGACCGGCAATCTTACGACGGCGACCTTCGCTTCCGGCACGCTTAAGAACGTCGGCCAGATCAACAACGGTGCGGGCCTCACCAAGACCGGCGCCAACACGCTGACCATCGCCGGTACGGCCGCTTACGCCGGCGCGACGACGGTTTCCGCCGGCACCTTGGTCCTTTCCAGCTCCTCTTCGTCCACTTCCGGCATCGTGATCAGCGGCGGCACGGGCTCTGTCCTGCAGGTCACGAACGCCGCCGCGACCGGCTCGGGCGTGATTACCGTCAATACCGGCGCGACCACGCCGACGGTCAAGTTCACCATCGATGGCGGCGGCACGATCACGTTGCCCAACGCGCTGGGCGGCAACAGCGGCATCACGACTACCTTCTACGTCGACAATAACGGTAGCGGCACGAACGGAGTGGTTCTCCTCAATGGGGCCCTCGCCAACTCCTCCATCGGCAACCTCACTTACAATGTCACCGGCGCGAACGGCTACTCGCTCTCCATTGCCAACCTTCGTGGTACCGCCGGTGCGGCCGGCAGCACCACCTTCAACCCGACGACGGCGGCCCTGGTCCTCGGCAACCTTACTGGCAGCCAAGCCACCGGTACGAACACCTGGATCCTTGGTGGCACGAACACGGGCAACTCCGTCACGGGCGTCATTTCCAATGCGGTCGCCGGCGCCCTTTCCGCGGTCACGAAGAGCGGCACGGGCACTTGGGCGCTGACCGGTGCCAACACTTACACCGGCGCCACCCTCGTCTCCGCCGGCACGCTTACCGCCGCCTCAGGCGCGTTGGCCGGCACTTCGGGTATCACGGTCAACGGGGCGACGCTCACGGCCGTCAACTTCAACGCCGCTGCCACGCTGGCGCTCAACGCCACTGGCCTGGCGACGATCTCCGGCGCGGGTCAGAACGTCGGCGCGGTCACCAACGCCAACGCCACCGATGCGAACGCGCTGAACTTCACCGCCACGACTGGTACCATCACGCTCGCCTCGCTCTCTGGTGCGGGCAAGACGACCTTCGGTTCCGCCGCGACCATCACGACCGTCGACGGCGGCACAACCACCGTGGCGGGCGTCGCCACGGTCACGACCCTCACCAGTGGCACGCTCAACGCCAACGGGGCGACTGCTACGGTGACCACGCTTAACGGCGGTGATATCGCCCTCGGCTCCTCGACGGCCCTGACGGTCAGCGCTGGCACCTTCGGCGGCGTGATCTCCGGCGCCAACGGCACCCTGACCAAGTCTGGCGCGGGCACGCTCATCCTGACGGGAGCCAACACGTTCGGCGGGGCGATCACGATCTCGGCCGGTAAACTGCAGATCGGCGCCGGCTCGACCACGGGTTCCCTCGGCGCCGGCGCCATCGCCAACTCCGGTATCCTCGAAATCAGCCGCTCGGACAACCTGAGCTTCGCCAACGTGATTTCCGGAACCGGCTCGTTGACTAAATCCGCCGCGGGTACGCTCACCCTCGCCACCGCCAATTCCTTCGACGGCGGCGTCGCCATCGCCGCTAATGGTGGGACGGTCATCGTCGGTCATGATAATGCCCTCGGTACCGGCCCGGTCACGCTCCAGGGTAACAACGCTCAACTTACGCTCGCCGATGGGATCACGGTCGCCAATGCCATGTTGTTGACCAGCACCGGCGGGCTGCAGCCGAGGACTGTAAGTCTCCAGACTGGGGCTACTTCCGCCACCTACGCGGGCCCAATCACTAATTCATCGGCTAACACCTCGTCCCTTACGCTCACTTTTAGCGCCGCAGCCAGCGGCACCTTGACCATCTCGGGCAACATCAGCGGCAAAGGATTCGTAAAGACTGGCGCTGGTACGGTCATTCTTTCCGGCGCTAACACCTATACCGATGCGACCACGATCTCGGCCGGCACGCTGAACGCCTCCGCGGGGGCGCTGGCTAGCACTTCGGGCATCACCGTCAACGGCGGGACCCTCGCCGCTGCGGATTACAACCTCGCCGCGACGCTGGCCCTCGACGCCACCGCCACGGCGAGCATCTCGGCCGCGGACCAGATCATCACCGGGGCGGTCACCAACGCCGGCACGACGGCTGACGCCCTCAATTTCACCGCCTCGACGGGCAAGATCACCCTCAGCAGCCTGGCCGGCGCCGGCAAGACCCGCTTCGGCGCCGCCGCTGACATCACGGGCGGTATCGCCGAAGGCACGGTCACCGTGGTCGGCGCTCTCGGCGCCAACATCACCGGCGGCACCGTCAACGCGGGCTCCCTCGCCGGCGCCGTCTCCGGCGGCAACGTGACCGTCACGAACCTACTCACGGGTGGCGTCTCGGCCGGTACGGTCAACGCGGGCTCCCTCACCGGCAATGTCTCGGGAGGCGCGGTCACGGTCACCAGCACGCTTACGGGCGACGTCACCGGCGGCACGGTCAACGCCGGCACCCTGGCCGGTAATATTTCGGGCGGCGCCGTCACGGTCACCGGTGCGCTCACGGGCAATGTCCTCGCTGGTGCCGGTACGATCCTGGCGGGTTCGATGACGGGTGATGTCGCCAGCTCGGTCACGGT
>DBCR01000012.1:0-24813 GCA_002293125.1 Opitutia bacterium UBA953 | reverse complement strand
GGCACCAACACGATCACGGGCGCCGCCACCGTGACGACCGTCAACGGCGGCACGACCACCGTGGGCGGCGTGGCTAACATCACGACCCTCACGACAGGCACGTTGAACCTCAACGGCGCCTCCGGCTCCATCGGTACGCTCACGGCGGGCACGTTTAACCTCAACGGAGCCGCGGCCACCGTCGGCACGCTTTCGGCTGGCACGGTGAACCTCGCCGCTTCGACCGCGCTGACCGTCAATGAAGGCACCTTCGCCGGAAGCCTCGCCGGCAGCGGTTCGCTGATCAAGGCTACGACCGGCATCCTGACCCTCACCGGCGCGAACCTCTCGTTCACCGGCGCCACGACCATCAACGCCGGCACGCTGATCGTCGGCAATGTCGGCTCGCTCGGTTCTGGCGCGGTCACCGTCAATGGCGGCACGCTCGACCTCAACTACGCTACGATTGGTGCGGTCGCCAACGTCATTACCTCCAACGGCGGAACCATCATCGGTGGCCAGACCACGGCCTCCGTCACGACCACCGGTTCTTCCTCGGTGGACACTGTGCTGACCGGCACCGACGGCCTTTCGAAGGCCGACGCGGGCACGCTGACCCTGACGACCCCGAACTTCTACACCGGCGCCACGGCTGCCTCCGGCGCCAGCGCGGTGATCAAGGCGGCCTTCCTTTCGGACACGAGCAGTTCGCTCGGCGCCAGCTCGCTCACCGACCCGACCAAGCTGGTCCTTGCATCGGGTGCTACTCTGGAATTCACCGGCACGACCTCCACGACGACGTCGCGCAGCTTTACGGTCGACGGGTCTGCGGGAATCGCCACCAGCAGCGGTGCATCTCCGCTCATCTTCACCACTGCCTCGAAGATCGCCCTCGTCGGCGCCAACCCGGAGCTCAAGCTCGTCGCCAATAATTCCGGCACCAACATCTTCCGCGCCGCGCTCTCCGAAGCCGACCTTCTCGCCGGTAACGGTATCCAGAACCTCGCTATCGATGGCACCGGAACCTGGGTCATCGGAGGCAATTCCAACCGCTTCAAGGGAGATATCCGCATCGAGGCGGCGGCGGGCGCCACCCTCGGATTCGAATCCGGCTCACTGGGCATGGGTAGCGGCTATTCGACGTCGGTTATCCGCCTTAATAATAACACCGTCCTGGTCTGGTCCGGCGCCAACACGGACGATATCTCCTCGCGCCTCCAGATTCCGACGGGCGCCACCGCCAAGATGAATCTGGAAAGCAACAATGTTGAGTTTGCTGCGGCCCCGAAGGACGCCACCGGCGCCGCCCTTACGAGTGGCACCATCCAGAAGTACGGTACGGGTACGCTCAAGATTGCCACCGCGGTTTCGAGCCCGGGCCTTAACTTCGATGTACCGACGGGCCAGCTGACGATTAACGGTACCGTCGGTAATGTCAGCCTCGCCTCAGGCGCGATCCTCGGCGGATCAGGCACGGTCGGGGCGGTCACGACCGTCTCCGGCGCGATCATCGGCCCGGGCAATTCTCCAGGTACTCTGACCTCCAGCAGCGTCGCGCTCGTCGGGGGAACCGACTTCGAGTGGCAGGTCCAGAACGCCACCGGTACCGCGGGCGTGGGCTACGATACCCTCACGGTCACGGGCGCCCTCGATGTGTCCGGCGCGAGTTCCGTGAATCCGATCAACCTCAAGGTCATCTCGTTGGCCGGCAATGGCGACGGCACGGCCCTCGGTAACCCGCTGAACTTCGGCCCGCCTGCGGGGGCCTCGTCCATCCGGACCTTCACCTTCGCCACCGTCGGCTCACTGAATCTCGGTGCTAACGCCAACATCAGCGACGCCTTCACCATCGATGTCAGCCAGTTCACTTATACCGATGGCAGCAGCTCCAACGCCGGCCTCTGGTCGCTCAGCTTCGCGGACAACGCGATCACCCTCACCGCGGTGCCCGAGCCTTCCACCTACGGCTTCGGCCTCGGAGCCCTGGCCCTCGCCGCGGCGGCGATTCGGCGCAGGCGCAAAAATCAGCCCAAGGTCTGATTTTTTCGCGGGGGAACTGCTGGCATGGTGAACTGCTGCGAAGCAGACGCGGCCGCAGATCGCGAAGGGTAGGGTCGGGACCGCGTCACGACAGTGCTGCCTTGGGTAGGGCGGCGATTGCCATCGCCGCCGTTCGAAGCCGCAGGCGCAAAGTCGTCGGGTCTTAGCCGGTCGCTCTGAAGCCGCGTATCCGTCCGCGAATGGACGTGATGGCAATCACGTCCCTACCTCGATACTGCTTCGCAGGCCGCCCCAATTACCCTGATCGATTCAGCCCTCGATTCAGCCCTCTACGCAGTCATCGATTCAGCACTCTACGCTTAACTTCCCCCCGTGGCGTCGGCTTCGCCGTCGTTGAACTTGAGGCGGAGTTTGCGGCCGTTGGTCACGCCCTTGCTGGTCGAGATGACGGTGCCGTCGGCGTCGCGGACGATGGAGTAGCCGCGGGACAAGATGGATTCGAAGCCGGCCGAGCGGAGGCGATGGCCGAGCTGGTTGAGTTTCTCGCGCGTGACGCCGAGACGGGCCTTGGGCGAGAGGCGATGGAGTTCGCTCCCGAGCTCGGAGAGGCGATGGCGATATTCCGCGACGACTTCCTGAGCGGCGCCGTCGAGACGTTCGTTCAGCAGATCGAGATCCTGGTACAGCGATTGCAGCTTGGCCTTGGGAGAATGGCGCGCGAGCTCGGCGGCGAGGAGCTTCAGCTTTTCGCGCAGCTTGATCTGGCCGGAGACGATGAGTTCGGCCGCGGCGGTCGGGGTCTCGGCGCGCTTGTCGGCCGCGAAGTCGCACAACGTGAAGTCGGTCTGGTGGCCGACGGCCGAGATGACCGGCGTCTTGCTGGCGCGCACGGCGCGCACAAGGCCTTCGTCATTGAAGCCCCAGAGATCTTCCATCGAGCCTCCGCCGCGGCCGACCACGATGAGGTCGATGCCCGGGATGGCGTTGGCGAGCTTGAGGCCGTTGGTCACCGAGCCTGGGCAGGTTTCGCCCTGGACGCGCGCCGGCACGAGCCAGGCCGTGCCGCTCCAGCCACGCGTCTTGAGCACTTCGGTGAAGTCGTGCCAGACCGCGCCGCTTTCGGAGGTGACGAACGCGACGACCTTCGGGAAGTCGGGCAGGGGACGCTTGTTCGCTTCGTCGAAGAGCCCTTCGGCCTTCAGTTTCTCCTGCAGCTCCTTGAATTTCTGGAAGAGGTCGCCTTCGCCGGCCGGCTTCATCGAATCGACCATCAGCGAGAGCTTACCGGACGGCGCGTAGATATCAGCCTTGGCCTTGACGATGACCTTCACACCGTCGCCCAGCGGGAACTTCACCCAGCGGGCTTGGTAGCTGAGAAGAACGCAGGCGAGCGTGGCGCCGCTGTCCTTGATCGAGAAGTAATGATGTCCCGAGGAGTAGTGCTTATAGCCCGAGATTTCGCCGACGACCTCGACCGTCCCGATGCGGTTCACCGTGCCCTTGAGGACATCGGAGAGCTCGCTGACGGTGAGGGGCGCCGAGGACATGGCGGTAGGTTCGGGGATTCGGAGGCGGAGGGCAAGCGGTTGGTAGGGCCGACCATCCTTGATCGGGCGCGGTTGAGCGAACGGCCGAGCAAGGATGCTCGGCCCTACCCAAGACAGCTCACTCAAGGGGAGACCGGGAACCGGTAAGGTTACTGGCCGCCGCAGGTCTGCCGAGGGTAGGGGCGTGGCTTCGCCGCGCCCTCCTGCTCAGGAGTGCACGATAAATCGTGCCCCTACCATCGTTCGCCCTGCGGCGAACAAATGCACCCCAGCTAATCATCCGGTGTCCGGTTTCCCTTTGAGTTCAAAGCGACCTGCCACCCGCCACCCGTAACGGCGACTTTGCCTCTGATGTGCTCCCAACCGCCAACCGCTAACCGCCAACACCTTACATTTGCACCTTTGCACAGGCCGTAGGCCTATTTGCACTTTTGCACCGAGGACAGCACGTGGTGCTGTCCCTACCTCGAGACAGCTATGTCGTGACGCGGTCCCGACCCTACCCACGACAGCATCCACGCAGTCCTCGACTCAGTCCTCCATTCTTCTTTCACTTCGCCCATGAAAATCGCATTCGTGGGCACGGGAGTGATGGGCAAGAGCATGGTGGCTAACCTGCTCAAGGCGGGCCATGTGGTCACGGTCTACACCCGCACGAAGTCCAAGGCGGATGACCTCTTCGCGCTCGGCGCCCAGTGGGCCGCTTCGCCGGCTGACGCTGCCAAGGGCGTCGACGCGGTGATCTCGATGGTGGGCTATCCTAACGACGTCGAGGAAGTCTGGCGCGGACCGCGGGGCTTCATGTCCGCCGCCAAGCCGGGCTGCGTGCTCATCGACATGACGACGTCGAGCCCCGCTCTCGCCCGTTCGCTGGCTGCCGAGGCCGCGGCGAAAGGCTTCGGCCCGCTGGATGCGCCGGTCTCAGGCGGCGATCGCGGCGCGCGCGAAGGTACGCTGACCATCATGGTCGGTGGTGCGCAGAAGGATTTTGATTTCGCCGCACCGCTGTTCGCCGCGATGGGCAAGACGATCGTCCTGCAGGGCGGCCCTGGTACCGGCCAGCTCTGCAAGCTCGCCAACCAAATCGGCATCGCCTCCGGCATGATCGCGATGTCCGAAGCCCTGGCGTTCGCGCACGCCACCGGCCTGAACCTCGAGACCACGCTACGCTCGATCTCGGGCGGGGGCGCGGCGAGCTGGGCCTTGCTCAACCTCGCGCCGCGCGTGCTCAAGGGCGACTTCGCCCCGGGTTTCTACGTGAAGCACTTCGTGAAGGACATCGGCCTCTCGCTCGATGTGTGCAAGGAGCAGGGCATCAAGCTGCCGGGCCTTGAGTTGGCGGCTAAGCTTTACGGCGACGTCGTCGCCGCCGGCGAAGGCGATGCTGGCACGCAGGCGCTGGCGCGAAGGTATTTTCAAGTTAGCGGCTAGGGGATGGCGGTTGGCGGTTGGGAACTCATTTCAGCTTTCAGCCCCGGGATCCTGAAGCCGATGGCCGATGGCTGAACGGCCGACTCCTGAAGGGCCGATGCTCTGGTGGCCGTCACCCGTCACCTGAGAGTGAATACGGGTAGGGCCGACCATCCTTGGTTGGCCGCGGCCGAGCAGGGATGCTCGGCCCTACCCCGAGACAGTCAACTCAAGGGGAGACCGGAAACCGGGAGGATGCTGCGGCCATTAAAAACCCCATCTAATTATCCGGTCTCCGGTTTCCCTTTGAGACCGTGTCCCTGCCATCAAACCTTCGGTGCTTCGTTGGCCGGGACAATACGGAGCTGGACGGAATCGATGACGGACGGACCGAGGATGACGTTAGTCACGATGACGAGCATTTGACCGGGCACGCAGTAGCCTTCGTCGCGCAGGCGGATGAGCGCCAGCGTGATATTATCCTCGGCCTTGGGCTCGAACTTCATCTGGAAAGACTCGACGCCCCAGAGGAGGCTCATCTTCCGGTGGACGTGTTCTTCTTCCATGAATGCATAGATCGGGCAGCCGACCGCGCGGAGGGAGGAAAGGGTGCGGGGCACGTCGCCATTGCGCGTGAATGCGATGATGCCCGTGTGGCCGAGGTCCTGGGCGAGGCCAGCGGCGGCGCGGAGGAGCTTGACCTTCGGGGTCTCGTTCGGCTGCTCAGGCGAAAGTACGCGCGGCAGTTCGTTCTCGGTCGTCTTGGCGATCCGTTTCATCACTTCGACGCAGCGGATGGGGTGCTTGCCCGTGGTGGTCTCGCCCGAAAGCATCACCGAGTCGGCCATCTCGAGCACCGCGTTGGAGACGTCGGTCACTTCGGCGCGGGTCGGGACGGGGTTCTGGATCATCGACTCGAGCATGTGCGTGGCGACGATGACCGGCTTACGGCAGGCGATGGCCATGGCGACCGCGCGGCGCTGGATGAGCGGCAAGGTCTCGTAAGGGATCTCGATGCCGAGGTCGCCGCGGGCGACCATCAGCGCGTCGGTGGCTTCAAGGATGGAACCGAGGTGCTCGATCGCGGACTGGTCCTCGATCTTCGAGATGATGTGGGCCTTCGACTCATGCTGGGCGAGCAGCGTGCGGAGGGCGTAGACGTCGGCGGCTTCGCGGACGAACGAGAGGGCGTAGAAGTCGACGCCGACTTCGCAGCCGACGGCGACGTCGGCGCGGTCCTTGTCGGTGAGGGCAGGGAGGTCGACCTTGACGCCGGGAAGGTTGATATGACGGCGGCTGCCGAGGGGACCGGGCTGCTCGACCTTGCAGCGGAGGCGGTCCTTCTTCTGCTCGAGGACGCGCAGCTGGATGAGGCCGTTGTCGACCAGGACGACGCCGCCCACGGGCACGGCGCTGATCATCTTCGGGTAATTGGTGGGGATGGCGAGGATCTCGCCGTCGGCCGGGGTGGTGTCCGAGCCCGTGACATCGACGACTTGGCCGACGGTGAGCTGGGTGGACTCCTTGCGCGCACCGGTACGGATTTCCGGGCCCTTGATGTCCATCATCACCGCGAGCTCCTTCTTCATGCGGAGGCTGACCTTGCGGACGCGTTCCACGGTCGTGCGGACCCAGGCATGGTCGGCGTGGGCCATGTTGAGGCGGACCACGTTGGCCCCGGCTTGGATGATCGCTTCTAGTTGGGCCTCCGACTCCGTGGCCGGACCGATGGTGAACGTGATGCGTGTGTGACGGAAGGACTTCACAGCGTTTATGACAACTTATGAAAGGTGGAGACGCAAGGGAAAGAACACCCTAGCGACCGGAACAAAATGGTGATTTTACGGCACTCTTTCCGCTTCGAGATCCCGCTTCGCCGTCATGCGCTCTTCAAAGAACGTCGTTTGCTCGAACGGCCAAGTGGTTTCCGTCTGAAGGTTCCAGGTGGCGTGTTCGGCGAGGTGCGTGCGCGTCCATTCGAAGTAATCCGCGTCATCGGTGCGGAAGTGCAGGCGCGCGCCGGCGGCGGCACGTTGCGCCAGGAGGTTCAAGCTCGTTGCTTGGATGAAGCGGTTCTTGTGGTGCTTCTTCTTCGGCCACGGATCCGGGTAGAGGATGAAGATCTTGCGGAGCACGACGGCGGTCGGGAGCGCTTCGAGGAACTCCGTCGCCTCGGCTTTCAGGAAGATGACGTTGTCCAGTTTACCCAGTGTCTGCTTGCGCACGGAGCGTTCGACGCGGTGCGTGATCAGGTCGATGCCCACGCAGAATTCTTGCGGGTGCGCCGCGGCGTAGGCGGCCAGCCAGTGACCGTGGCCGCAGCCGAGCTCGAAGGTGATGTCCGTCCGGCCGGCCAAGGCGGTGGCCAGCGTCGCGGCGAGGCGGGCCACGTTGGCGGCTCGTCGGGCATCCGCCCAATCCTTGCCCATGACTTTGGTGTGTTCCGGCACGAGGGGGTTAAGAGGGAAAGGAGGGGCGGGCGCAATACAGAGGAGGGCCGGAGGACAGGAGGACCAGAGGACAGGAGGGTAAGAGGGTGGGACAGCACCACGTGCTGTCCTCGGTGCAAAGGTGCAAATCGGCCTGCGGCCTGTGCAAAGGTGCAAACGTTACCACCTATCGTGGGTAGGGCCAACCATCCTTGGTTGGCCGCGGCCGAGCAGGGATGCTCGGCCCTACCTCGATGCAGGACGCTCAAAGGGAGACCGGAGACCGGGAGGGATGCTGCGGGTGTTTATTGCTTTAGGTGACGGGTGACGGCCACCAGGGCATCGGCCTTTCGGGGCTCGGCGTTTCAGCCATCGGCAGTCGGCTTCGGGTTCCCGCGGCAGGCCGCCGCATGGCGGCCGGAGCCTGAACTGCTGGCCCCCGTGGCCGCCACCCGGCACCCGATAATATGCCCCCAGCTAATCATCCGGTCTCCGGTTTCCCTTTGATTCCTGACTCTGGGCGTACTGGGAATAACTCCGGCTTCCCTCGCTGGGGTGGTTGGAGTCTCTTGGGGGCCTATGGCCAAAGTAGACCTTGAAACCGTCCAGAAGATCCTGAAGTCGAATGGCGTCGATGTACGCCTCGCGGCCGAGATCCTCAATCAGCTGCGCGATGTCGTGGCCGAGGACGCCGTCGAGCGCGAGAAGCCGGCGAAGAAGCAGATGCTCGTCCTGGTCAGCGAACCCGAGGAAGGTCTGCCCAAGGATCTCACCGGTTGGGTCGTCCAGCTGCTCGAGGATGATGATCCTAAGGAAGTCACCGCCAAGATCGTCGAGGTCGCCAAGGCCTTCAATGAATCGCCCAAGGGACAGCGCGTGCCGGTGGAGTCGTTCGGCGACGCCGTGCAGAGCATTTCCGGAAAGCTTTTCAAGGAGAGCGATCTCTGGATCAAGACGCGCGAACCCGTGCGGATTATTCCGGTGAAAAATTCGATCGGTCGCCGCCGCCGCGACTAAGCGCGACTTTACCGCCGTATTTCCAGAATGAGGTTCTGGAAAAAGCGAATTTAGACGCACTTTTTAGCCATTTTAGGGCGGTTGATTGCTCTCGCCTCAAGGGGGGGTTGCTCTACTTTCTCCCCCTACTATGAAGTTCAAAAACTTCCCTATCTACCGTATCGAATGGGTGACCTCCACCTTTCT
This sequence comes from Opitutia bacterium UBA953, assembly GCA_002293125.1. Classification (GTDB taxonomy): domain Bacteria; phylum Verrucomicrobiota; class Verrucomicrobiia; order Opitutales; family UBA953; genus UBA953. The sequence goes on along the minus strand of DBCR01000012.1, from coordinate 16,244 downwards.
GATCCTGACGGCCCTCCTCTCGCTGACCGTCGTGCCATGGTTTCTCTGGACCCAGTACACCCTGCCGGCTGACGCCGCCAACAAGGTCCACGGCTGGGGCTTCGTCTGGGCCATGTTCGTGTTCTACTACTACGCGACCGGCTTCGGTATCACCCTGGGCTACCACCGCCTGTTTTCCCACATTTCCTTCAAGGCCAAGTGGCCAGTGAAGCTCTTCGTCCTGCTCTTCGGCGCCGCTTCTTTCGAGAATTCGGCCCATGATTGGTGTGCCGACCACCGTATCCACCATAAGCACGTGGATGAAGACGAAGACCCGTACGATATCTCCAAGGGCTTCTTTTACGCCCATATCGGCTGGCTCCTCTTCCGCCTCAAGCCGCCGGCGCCCATCACCAACGTCAAGGACCTCGAGGCCGACCCCCTCGTCATGTGGCAGCACCGCTACGTCCAGTGGATCGGCGCCTTCGTGGGCTTCGTGATGCCGGCCGTCCTCGGCTATGCTTACTGCGTCCTCTTCGTCCCCGCGGAGCTCAACGCCAATCCGTGGATGACCGCGCTCGCCGCCTTCCTCATCGCCGGCCTCCTCCGCACGGTCGTCGTCCAACAGGGCACCTTCTGCATCAACTCGCTCTGCCACATGATCGGCCGTCAGCCTTACTCCACGGACCACAGCGCCCGTGACAGCGGTGCCGTCGCGCTCCTCACCTTCGGCGAGGGCTACCATAACTACCACCACGAGTTCCAGCACGACTACCGCAATGGCGTGAAGCCCTGGCAGTTCGATCCGACCAAGTGGATCATTTGGACGCTCTCCAAGGTCGGCATGACCGAAGATCTCCGCCGCGTGCCGGATTCCCGTATCATGGCCGCCGAGCTCAAGGAAAAGAGCCGCACCCTCGGGCGCGATATCGATTCCCTCGCCGCCCGCCTCGACGAACGCACCCGCGAACTCAAGGCCAAGTCGATCGCCGCCGCCCACGAGCTCGCCAAGGAACTCGCCCTCCGCGCCGAAGCCCTCAAGGAAGCGGCTTCGACCAAGGCCGTAGTCGCTCAGGAAACGATGGTCGAACTGCGTGGCCTGCTCAACCAGGCGGCCTCGCATCTCGAGGCCCTGCGTCGCGCCGACGCCGGTTCGGCGGCCTAAGCTTCGATCGCTTAGGACCGTAGCCCCTGAATCAGTTCGAGGACCTTAGCCTCGATCTGAGGAAGGGCGTCGTCGGGATGGGCGAAGTCGATGTCGTGCACGGTCCAGTATTCGATGCGGTCGGCCCATTCCGGGTGCGACTGGAGCATCATGGCGTGGTGCTCATCCTTCTTGAGGGCGATGGTCCGATGGGCCCGTTCCAGGTCCTCCCGGCGGAGCTGGGTGGGCGCGGGGCCGGTCAAGTCGAGGGGGATGCCGAGCTCGCGGAGGCGCCTCTCGGTATCTCGGGAAATCAGGGTGGGTTCATCCGCTACCAGAGAGGTCAGGAGGCCGCGGGAAAAGGCCCGGGCGGGGTGCCCCATGCGGGTGGCATGCCAGTTGAAAAGGGCCTCGGCATGGCGGCTGCGGTAGAAGTTCCCCGTGCAGACGAAGAGGGTGAGGGGGCCAGAATCTGCGCTTGTGCGGTGGGGCATGGCGGGTAGAGTCCCCGCAACCTAACCTCACTGCCATGGTACGCAATCTGTTCGTTCTCTCCCTCCTTTCCTTCGCAATCGTCGGTTGCATGGGCCCTGAAAAGGGTCCGTCCCCCGTCACCGATGGCGCCGCCTCGGACCTCGTTCCGTTCTCCGCGGGTCCCACCGTCGTGACGCCGGTTCTGACGCCTGAGCCTGCTCTGACCGCCCCGACGAAGGCTGCTCCGGCCAAGGCTAAGGGCAAGTTGCCCCTCAACAGCAACAGCAGCAAGTAAGCCGCACGGTTTACATTAACGACACTTCGGTAACGAAAGTGTCGACCTGACCGGGCTCCGCAAAACGGAGCCCGTTCTTGTGTTCAGGGCTGTTGGGCGGGCCCATCCATGGCTCGACGCAATAATACGGCGCCTCGGGATCAGGCGTCCACGTGACGACGCTCGCCCAGCTGCCGGGAATCGCTTCTTCGCCGACCTTGATCGTGATGTCCTCTTCGCCGGACTTCGGACCGAAACTGAGCGTGGCGGATTTGAGGTTGGTGAAGATGCAGTCGGAGAGATGCGGGTTGTCGAAGCTGATCGCCTCGGCGCCTTTGAGCTCAGCGAACGGAATCAACTTACCGTCGGCGGCGTGGCGCCACTGTTTCTTCGACGGGATCTTCACGATGTAGTCGCGGCGGCTGAGTCCTGGGTGCCACGGCAGCGTGAAGTAGAAGTGATGGCCGGCGCACCACGGCAGCGGCTGGGCGTCGCGGTTCTCGAACTCGAAGGTGATGCGCAGGAAGAGTTCGAGGAAGTCGAAGCGGATCCGGAAGTCGTAGGCGAAGGGATAGCAACCGCGGCCGCGCGCGTCCGGGATCATCCGGACGATGGCGTGCTTGGGGCCGCTTTCGACGATCTCGAAGGCGGAATCGCGGGCGAAGCCGTGCTGCGGCATCGGGCGTTTGACGCCGTCGGCGGCCTTCCAGGCGAACTTCTCGCCGTCGGCGTAGTTGCGGCCCATGAACGGGAAGAGGATCGGATTACCGCCGCGGACGGGTCCGATCTTATCGAGGTCCATCGGCGCGCCTTCGGGCCAGAAGAGGATCTCGCGGTGGCCGGAAGGGACGTCGAGCTTCCAACGCAGCAGTCGCGCGCCGCGCGTCAGGCACGTCTCGTAGGTCGAGGCGCCGACCTTCCATCGTTCCATCGGCACGCCGTTTTCTTCGTAGCTCTGCATGAGGCAGAGCAAACGACGCGGACGGCCCGAGGCAAACGCGGACTTAGCCCGCGCGCTTGGCGAAGCGGTAGTGGCAGACCATCCACTCGGCGCCGCCCCGGAAGTTCCAGAGCTCAGCGCAGGCCATGAAGAACACGCGCCAGTTGGCCAGCCAGGCCTTCGCCCGATCCTCGCCGTAGGTCTGCGCGAAGATGCGGAGGATCTCCTCGCGGTGACGGTCGGTGTTCTGGAGCCAATGCTCCGAGGTCTGGCCGTAGTGGCGGCCTTCGACCTCCCACTGCTGCTCGAGCTTCAGGTCGGCCTGGAAGCGGCTGGCGAGGCAGTTGGAGGGCATGATGCCGCCGGTGAAGAAGTGGCGCGACATCCAGTCGGTCGAGTCCTTGGCCGCGAAATGGTAGGCGATGTCCTTGTGCGTGAAGACGTGGAAGAACAGCTTGCCGCCGGGTTTGAGCCAGCCGCCGATGCGGCGCATGAGCTCACCCCAGTTCTTCATGTGCTCGAACATCTCGACCGACACCACGCGGTCGAAGCGCGCGGCCTCGGCGGCGAAGACGTTCATATCGCAGGTGATGATGCGGACATTCTTGAAGCCGCGCTGGGCGCATTCGCCTTCGATGTGGGCGCGCTGGGAGGCGGAGTTCGAGACGCCGGTGATGCGGGCGTTCGGGTATTTCTCGGCCATCCAAAGGGTGAGGGAGCCCCAGCCGCAGCCGAGCTCGAGGATCTCGAGGCCGTCCGCGAGCTCCGCGCGCGCGCACGTGCGGGCGAGCATGGTCTCCTCGGCTTCGCCGATGGTCTCGCCGCCGGATTCATAATAGCAGGAGGAATATTTCAGACGCGGCCCGAGGCAGAGTTTATAGAAGGCCGCGGGGACTTCGTAATGCTGTTCGTTCGCCGCCTTGGTCTCGATGGCCACCGGCAACGTGCGGAGCTCGGCCGCGAAGGCGTCGACCTTCGCGAAGCGCGCGGCGGCGGACTCCGGACGTTCGTCCGAGAGGCGCTGCTTGAGCAGACGGCGGATGCCCCAGCGGATCACGCTGTCCGGCAGGACGTCTTTTTCGATGAGGGTATCGATGAGCGGCATCCCCATACCTTGCACGGGGACCGGGCCGCTGGCAATCCACCGCGGCGGAAAATCAGCGCCGGGGCGGACGGGGCCAGAAGGCCGGCACGCGCGCCTGATAGTCGGCGTAGGCGGGCCCCTTCGACGTCAGGAGCTGCTGTTCGGTGAGCGGGATGCCGGTCACGCGCGTCAGGAAATAATACATCACCCCGATGCAGAGCAGGCCCGGGACGCCGCGGTAGGTGCTATTATAACTCATCAACAGGAAGCCGACCCACACGAGCCATTCGCCAAAGTAATTGGGGTGGCGGCTCCAGGCCCAGAGTCCGCGTTCGCAGACCTTGCCCTTGTTGGCCGGGTCCTTTTTGAAGGCCGCCAACTGGGCGTCGGCGATCGTCTCGATGAGCAGGGCAAGGCCGACCACGCCGAGGCCGACCCAGTGGATGGTCTGAGCCGGGCCGGTGGCGCCGGTCGGATTCGAGGACAGCAGCGGCAGGCAGAGGATCGCGAGGACGAGCGCCTGGATGAAATAGAAATAGGCCATCTGCGCCGGCATGCGTGCGCCGTGCTCGGCCCGCATCTTCAGGTAGCGCCCGTCTTCTTGGTCGAGGTGCCCGAGGACGCGGCCCGCGAGGTGCGTGCCCAGACGCAGGCTCCAGAGCACCGTGGCGACGGCCATCAACACCCCTTGGCCGCCGAGCGGGAAGACCCAGAAGTGGATGGCGAGCATCTGCAGGCCGACGAGCGCGAAGCCGTAGGACCAGGCGACGTCGACGATGGACCAGTTGTCGATCTTTTTGGCGATGAGCCAGCAGAGGGCGAAGAAGACGCAGGCTTCGCCGAGGAGGATCAGGAAATCGAGTCCGAGTTCGAAGAGCGGATTCATGGGGCGGAAGGTTTGGGGATGAGACGATGAAACGTTCGACGCAGGATAAGGTGCAGGAGCCAGCAGGCGAGCGGGACCGTCACGGCCCAGCCGATGAGCCCATGCAGTCCGGCCAGCCAGAACTTCTCCAGGAAATCGGGGATGGAACGGTTGAACTCGCTGATGATCGCGTCCGGGGTGAGGGCGAAAGGTCGCGCCCCCGAGAGCTTCTCGCCGAGGCGGACGAACGGCACGATGAGCAGGATCTGTAAGGGGAATGCGCTATGGTTGATGATCTGCATCACCATGTGGTTGAGGCGGAAGAGGCGTCCCGCGCCGAGGCAAAGCAGGGTCGTCAACCCGATGAACGGCACGATCGCGATGGCGAAGCTGACCGCTACCGCGGCCGAGACGGCCTCCGGGGTCGCCCCTTGGCGCAGTTCCGCGACGAGCGGATCGCGCACCCGGCGGCGCAGCCAATCGGAGACGCGTCCCATTCAGGCGACCTTACGCGTGAAGAACACCTTACCGAGGTCGGTCTCGTCGCCGGACTGCTTCAGGCAGAGCAGGACATAGGCGGCGATGGCGAAATTACCCAGGAGCATCAGCGCGACGAACCAGCCGATCCGTGCCCCGACGGTGCGGGCGCGCCAAGCCGTGTAGAGCCAGAAGGCGAGGAAGCCGAAGTAGGCATCGAACATCGTGGCCAGGCCCCAAGGCTCGGAGCAGACCGTCACGAAGCCGTCGATGACGTTGATACCTTCCTTGCCGGTGATCGCGGCATATTGCGGCAGCGAGGTGATCGTCGGGGCCGTCGAGGCGTACCACGACACCCAGGTCATGGCGACGAGCACGAGGACGAAGTAGGCGATGATGAGACGACGGGAGGTCATGGGATGAGAGTATAGAGTATGGAGTATCGAGTATAGGCGAGGCAGCTGAAAGGGGGATGGGGTCAGGGTGGGGGGAAGGCGGGGAAAGGCAAATGGGAGAAGAATGGAGGATACTGCCTTGGGTAGGGTCGGGACCGCGTCACGACATAGTTGCATCCATTTCAGGTGGCGGGTGGCGGCCCCGGGTGGCAGGTGGCGGGAGTTTAAAACTCAAAGGGAAACCGGAGACCGGATGAAAGCTGGGGGAGATTCATTCTCAGGTCTCAGGTCTCGGCCATCGGGTATCAGGTTCAGGTGTTCAGGTGCGGGTTCAGGTTCGGGAGATGTCTCGCCCAACCGCCAGCCGCTAACCGCCAACCGCTTCCACCTGATACATGTCTCCCCCTTGTCACCGTGTCACCTTGCCCACGTGTCCCCTCGCTTCGGCTTCGCCGAAGCGTTCAAATCTCAAAATCCGTACCGGATTCCGACAGCGCGAGCTGCGCGACGGTGAAGCCGGTGAGCGACTTGTCGAAACGCTTCGAGACTTCGCGCCAGAGCGCCGCGACCTGGGGTCCGGACGCGCCCTTGAGCGTGATCTTGGTCTCGACGAGCTCCGGTTCCACGACTGCGAGCACCTGTTTCAGAGAGATATCTTCGGCGTCTTTTGCCAGACGGTACCCGCCGGTCTTGCCGCGCTTCGAGACGACCAGTCCGCCTTCGCGGAGTTCGTTGAGCAGCTGGACGAGGTAATTGGCCGGGATGTCCTCAAGCTTGGCGAGTTCCTCGATGCGCGTGACGGCCGTGCCGCGGTGGCGACGGGCGAGCTGGGAGAGGACGCGGAGGGAATACTCGAGTTTGAGGGAAGCTTTCATGCGCTGTGCTTAGGGCCCTGCGGAAGGGTTTTCGGTTCCGAGCCTACGAGGATGAAGGTGCGGTCGGCAACCTCATCTGGCAGGATCGGGGCCTTCGGGCGGGCGAAGTAGGAAGTGCCCAGGAAGCAGATGCCTTGGTTCTGCACGACCTGGATCGCACGGTCATCCCAGAGCTCGATCATCCCGAAGTCCTTCTTATCGGTCACCTCGAGCTCTGGAAGCCCGTTGGCCTTCAGCCAGGCCTGCGTGGCGGCGATGCCGACGGGGTCGCCGGCCCGGGCCGTCATGATCTTCACGCGGAGGCCCTTATCGAGCCACTGGCGCACCCGGCGCATCATCAGGGGCACCGGCGGGCCGATGTGGTCCATGCCCTGCCAGGCGGTCGCTTCGGCCAAAGTTCCGTCCAGGTCTACCCCGATCCAGCCCTGCTGGTTGGCCGGACGGGTGGACGGGGCGCGCTCGGAAGGCACAGGTTCGTCCGGCGCCTGGCTAAGATCAGGCGCGGGCGTCTTCGGCGCGAAGAGGGAACGAAGCCACGCGAACATGGGGGCAGAGTGGGATAGGCCTGGGAAAGGGGCAAGACCGGACGCGACGCCGTCGCGCCCCTACCTAAGGCCCGCAGCAAGAATCCCGGTTTCCGGTCTCCCTTTGAGATGGGCGTCTTTGCTTCGCCGCGAAGAACAGGAAGTGCTCGGGGCGGGGGTCGAACCCGCACACCTTGCGGCGCTAGAACCTAAATCTAGTGTGTCTGCCATTCCACCACCCGAGCAAAACCTGTGAGCTGAGGTTTGCGCGTCGGGCGACGGAGGCAAGCGCTTACGCTAAGCGACCGAGGGGCGAACCGACCTTAGCATACACTTCCACGGCGGTTTCGCCGGCGTGGATGAGGTCGTCCTCGAGCTTGATGCGGCCGGGTTCAAAGATCGTCGCGACGAACGAGCCGCCGAAACGGAAGTAGCCCTTCTCGTCGCCCTTGGCGACGGCCTGGCCGGGCTTGTAGGTCTCGATGATGGTACCGACGTTCGTGGCACCGATGGAGACCATGGTGACGAGGCCGAAGGGGCCGGCGTCGATCGTCACTCGCTGGCGTTTGTTCTGCCAGAGATACGCGGCGCTGCGACGGAGGGCGATCGGGTTGACGGAGTAGAGCTGGCCCTTGGCGAGCACGGGTTCGCCGGGGACGCCGGCGACGGGGAAGTGGAAGCGATGGTAGTCGACCGGGCAGAGGCGCGAACAGACGACGGTGCCGCGCGCGTAGCGTTCACCGAGTGTACGATCCGCGACGAGCGCGGGGATGTCGAAGGTCTGGCCCTTGGCGAAGATGCCCTTCACGCGCGAGGCGTCCGGGAAGCCGAGGTGACGTCCATCCGCGGGCAGCACGGCCATCTCGGGACGCGCGTCCAGCGGGCGGGCGGAGGCCTTGAGCTTGCGGTAGAAGAAGTCGTTGAAGGTCCGGTAGGACGTCAGGTCAGGGTCGGCGAACTCGCTCGGATCGAGGCCGAAGGCCTTCACGAAGGGCTCGACGCGACGCGCGCTGCTCGGGCGATCCATGGCCCAGCCATATAACTTGGAGAAAAGGGCGCGTTTGACGACGGTATGGAGGGTCAGCTTGCCGAGGGGGTTGCCGTAGATACGACGCAGCCACTTCTCGCCGTAGACCTGTTCGGTCTCCATGCGGCCCGTATGGCGGTTGAGCAGGGTGATGGGGGCGTCGGCTTCCATGCGGGCAGATTTGCCAAAAATGGGCTTCAAGGGAACCATATATCTGTCAAAACACTCCTTACCCCCATGTCGCGCCTGGCCCTTGTCCCTCTTCTCTTCGCAGCGCTCGTCATGGCCCAGCAGGGGCCCGTCAAGAAGACGCCCGAGGTCATCAAGGCCGAGATCGAGACCGACGTCATCCGCGCGCGCCTTGACCTCGCCTCATCGCAGCGTCGTCTCGCCGCGCTGACGCAGACGCTCGAGATTCGTAAACTTGAAGCCGAAGCCGCCCTGCGCGCCGCCCGCGCCGAGGCCGCCGCTGCGCCGGTCGACGCCGAGCAGGCAAAACTCAAACTCGATGCCGCGCTCGCCGCCGCCAAGGCCGCCGTCGCTTCCGCCGATAAGGATCGCGCCCGCGCCGAACTCGAAGTGCAGGCCCGTCTCGCCGCCGCCGAAGTCTCCGTCGAATACGCCAAGGTCTCCTCCGTGGCGACCATCGCCCGTCTGGAGAAGAAAGTCGCGGAGGTCGCCAGCGGCGCCAAGGTCGAGTATCCCAAGGACCCGCTCATCGATGGCGTCCTGCACATCTCCGATCGCCGCATCCCGTTCAACGGTCGCGTCGACGACAAACTCGCCCAGTTCGTCTGCGGCCGCATCGCCTTCTACAACGCCATCGATAGCGAAGCCCCGATCTTCATCGTCATCGATCGTTCGCCGGGCGGCTCCGTGATGTCGGGCTACATGATGCTCCAGGCCATGGAGACCTCCAAGGCCCCGGTCTACGTCGTCGTGAAGGGTTACGCCGCCTCGATGGCCGCGATCGTCACCACCCTCGCCAAGCGCTCGTTCGTCTACCCGAACACCATCGTCCTGCACCACCAGGCCTCCGTCGGCCTCAGCGGCAACGTCACCCAGCTCAAGGAACAGCTCAAGTGGTCCAAGGTCTGGTGCGAACGCATCTTCGAGAAGGTCGCCGCGCGCATCGGCACGAACGTCGACGACTTCGTCGCCCAGATGTACAAGGGCGCCTCGACCGGCGACTGGAAGATCCTCGGCGACGAGGCCGGCCGCCGTAAGTGGGTGACCGACGTCGTCGACCGCATGGCCGAAGACTCCCTCACCGTCGCTGCCGCCGTGCCGCCGGTCGTCGCGGAACCCAACCCGGACGGCTTCAACGCCGGCAAGACGCAGGATGGTCGCGCCCGTCAGGCCCTGCCGCCGCTCGGCCCCTGCGACATCTGGTGGATGTACGACCCCACCGTCGAATTCGTCCTCCGCTGATTTTAAACCAAAACACCCTCATGCATCTCCGCACCTCCCTCCGCGTCCTCGCGCTCGCCGTCCTCACGGTCGCGCCCGTATTCGCCCAGCAGACCAAGGCCAAGCCCGCCGCCGCTCCCGCCGCCGCCGCTCCCGCCGCCGACGCTCCGGCCGCGGCTCCCGCCGCCCAGCCGATTGCGTCGCAGGCCGTTCCCGCGCAGCGCGACGAGCTCACGCCCGAGCAGAAGGCCTCCATGAAGGAAGCCGACCGCATGCGCGGCGAGAAGGCCCGCATCGACGCCGAACTCGCCCTCGCTGAGGCCAAGCGCGCCGAAGAACTCGCACCGCTGAACGCCGAGGTCGCCCGCCTGACCACCGAGCGTGCGCTCCGCCTCGCCAAGGCTTCCGCCGAAGCCGCCGCCCTTGAAGACGAGCGCGCTAAGCTCGAGCGTCAAGCCGCGCTCGAGACCGCCCGGTCCACCGCTCGCCTCGCCGAACGCTCCAATAAGATCCGCGAGCTCGAAGCCGAAGCCAAGCAGCTCCAGCTCGAAGCCGCGAACACCGTCGCCCGCCTTTCCAATGAGATCCAGCGCTTCCAGAAGGAAGACGAGGCCCGCAAGATCGCCAGCAAGGCCAAGCCGAAGTATCTCAAGGATCCGCTCGTCGATGGCGTCCTGTATATCAGCGATCGCCGCATCTCCTTCAACGGCGCCGTGACCGAGCAGCTCGCCGACTACGTCTGCACGCGCATCGCCTTCTATAACAACCAGTCGTCCGAGTTCCCGATCTTCATCGTCGTGGACAATTCCCCGGGCGGCTCCGTCACCGCCGGCTACCAGATCCAGAAGGCCATGGCCGCCTCCAAGGCGCCGGTGCACGTCGTGGTCAAGGGCTTCGCCGCCTCGATGACCGCCGTCATCTGCACGCTCGCCGAGCGCTCCTATTGCTACCCGAACACGATCCTCCTGCATCACCAGGCCTCGAACGTCGTCCGCGGCAACATGACCGTCCTCAAGGAGCAGATCGATTTCACCAACCAGTGGTTCGACCGCCTCGCGACGCCCGTCGCCAAGAAGATGGGCATCTCGCTCGAGGAGTTCGTGAAGCAGATGTACGCCAATGATTCCACGGGCGACTGGCAGGCCTTCGGCGACAAGGCCAAGGAACTCAAGTGGGTCGACAACGTCATCGAGCGCATCGAAGAGACCGCCATCCTCGATCTGCTCCCCGTGCCCGCTGCGCCGACCGCCACGCCCCTGCCGCTCCCCCAGCCGCCCACCCGCACCGAGATCTCGGGCGTGACTTCGCGCGTCGATGACAAAGGCCGTCCGTATTTCGAACTCCCCGCCCTCGCCAATCCCTTCGACGCCTGGTGGCTCTACGATCCGCAGGGATTGTATCGGGCGCGGTAAGCGCCGAAAAAGGCCGCCTATTCAGGCGGCCTTTTTTGTTGAGAGGTAATAACTCAAAGGGAGACCGGAAACCGGAAAGGATGCTGCGGGCATCTCATGATTGCAGGTGTCGGGTGACAGCCATCGGGGCATCGGCCATTCAGGAGTCGGCCTTTCAGCCATCGGCAGCCGGCTCCAGGATCCCGCAGCTGATGGCCGAGTCGCCGATACCTGAGCCGCCGACATCTGTGGCCGTCACCCGTTACCTGGAATGGATACACCCAGGGGAGCACGCGGTGCTGCCCCTACCTCGAGGCAGCTATGTCGTGACGCGGTCCCGACCCTACCTATGTTAGGTGGAAGCGGTAAGCGGTTGGCGGTTGGGAAGTCATCTCGGGTCTCAGGTCTCGGCTGCAGGTACGGGTACGGGTTCGGGGTCAGGCCCGGGACCTGTACCTGCACCTGAATACCCGAACCAGATACCCGATGGCCGAGACCTGTGACCTGAGAATGGTGCCAACTATGCCGTGACGCGGTCCCAACCCTACCCAAGGCATCCCTTGCCAACTTGCCAACGGGTCAACGGGTCAACTCTGGCTCGGGCCGCTTGCGGCCCGAACCTATCCGACTTGCACCGTCTGAAATAGGCGGCTTGATGGTCGGATACCCCCTTATGCGCACCCCGTCGCTCCTCGCCCTTCTGGCTTCGCTTGTCTTCGTGACGGCGGCCGAAGACGGCGCCCAAGTCTATAACTCCCTCTGCGCCGCCTGCCACGGCCCCGATGGCAAAGGACTCAACGGCCTGCCTCCGCTCGTCGGCAGCGACTGGCCCAAGGGCCCAGCTGCGCGTTCGATCAAGATCGTGCTCAGCGGGATGGAAGGTCCGGTCGAAGTCGCCGGTAAGAGCTACAACATCGTCATGCCCCCGCAGGGAGCCGTGCTCAGCGACGAGAAGATCGCCGCCGCCCTCACGTATGTCCGCAAAGCCTTCGCAGGCGGTGCCGGTGCCGTGACGCCCGACGAGGTCAAAGCCGTGCGTGCCGCGACCGCCAAGCGCACCACGCCTTGGACCGCCGAAGAGCTGCTCAAGGACCATCCTTTCCCGCCCGCCAAGACCGCGCTCAAGAACCTCGTCGGCACGATGTATAAGGGCGAGTGGAAGACCTTACCTGACTTCTCCACGCTCAAGCCCGCGCTGATGGAAGATTTCAACACCGGCGTGATCGACCCCGACCAGTCCGGCCAGAAGGACGCGTTCGCGATGGTCTGGACCGGCCAGTTCGACGCCCCGGCGGAGGGTAAGTATACCTTCCTCTTCGACTGCGACGATTTCGGCGCCCTTTATGTCGGCGGCGAACGTATCGCGGAAGTGAAGGGCATCGGACCCGTCGGTGGCCGCGCCAAGGAAGTGCCGGTCATCCTGAAGAAGGGCCTTACGCCCATCCGCGTCGAATACGTCGAGTTCGCTGGCCAGGAAGTCGTCGTGCTCGGCTACAAGGGCCCGAAGGATAAGGACTACAAGTGGCTCTCTAATACCAAGGGCGGGAAGGCCGGTAAGCCCGCCAAGGTGAGGGTCTTCATCCCGATCCAGCCCAAGGACGGCGTCGCCGCGATCTACCGTAACTTCATCGACAAGATCACCCCGCGTGCCATCGGCATCGGTTTCCCGAACGGACTGAACATCGCCTATAGCGCCGACAATCTCGCCGCCGAGCTCTTCTGGAACGGCAAGTTCATGGACGGTGGTCACCACTGGACCGACCGCGGTGCCGGTAACGAGCCGCCCGCGGGCACGAACGTCATCAAGCTCTCCGACGGCCAGGGCGTCCTGCTCGAAGGCGCCGCCGGCGACGTCGTTCGCTTCGTCCGCGAGAAGCAAGAAAAGGAATGGAAATTCTCCGCGGTCAAGGTCGCGGCCGAGTTCAAGGGCTACGACCTCGATAAGGCCGGCAACCCCACCTTCCGCTCCGCAGGGGAAGGCTTCGCGCTCACCGACGCCTGGCTGCCGGAAGAACATTCCGGCAAGGCTGCGCTCTCCCGCACGCTCAAGGTGACCGGCGATAAGACCGTCACGATCGTGCTCGCCCGCGACCTCGCGGTCAGCGGTCCGAGCGATGGCGTCGCCGAGATCGCCGGCGGCCTGGTGGTACGCGCCGTCAGCGGCCCGGCCCCGAAGGCCAACGCCAACGACAAGAGTCTCACGCTCACCCTCAAGCCCGGCGAGACCGCCGTGCTGGGCTACTCCTTCCGCTAACCCCCATCACCGGATCCCACCTTTATGAAGAACCTCTCCCTGATCCTCGCCCTCGCCGGACTCGCCGTCGGCGTGTCGGCTGCTCCTGAAAAAGCCGCCAAGGCCGGCAAGGCTGCCAAGTCTGGCAAGCTCGCGACGGTCGACTCCATCCGCGTCGCCGAAGCGCGCCAGAACGAATTCTACGAACGCGTCGAGATTCCCACGCCCGCGGGCGAAGTGACCGAGGTCTCCTCGATCGCGTTGCTCCCCGGCAAGAAGGTCGCCATCGGCACCCGCCGCGGCGACATCTGGGTCGCCGAAGGCGCCTACGATGCCGACCTCTCCAAGATCAAGTGGACCAAGTACGCTTCCAACCAGCACGAGCCGCTCGGCATGTTCTGGAAGGAAGGCTCGATGTACGCGATGCAGCGCCCGGAGTTCTCGCGCCTGACCGACAAGGATGGCGACGGCCGCGCGGACAGCTTCGACACCGTCAGCTCCCAGTGGGGCGTCAGCGGCGACTATCATGAATACGCCTTCGGCTCCGACCCGGACAAGAACGGCGACGTCTGGATGGTGCTCTGCCTGACGGGTTCGTTCCACGCCCACGCCCCGTGGCGCGGCTGGGCGGCTAAGATCACGCCCGAAGGTAAGTTCATCCCCGTGGCCTCCGGCATCCGTTCGCCGGGTGGTATCGGCGCCAATGATAAGGGTGAGTTCTTCTACACCGACAACCAAGGCGTTTGGAACGGTTCCTCTTCGCTCAAGTGGCTCCGCCCGGGATCGTTCCAGGGTAATCCCACCGGTAACAAGTCGGCCGCCCTCGCGAACTTCCCCGCGCCGCCCGAGCCCACCAGCGGCTCGCGGACGCTCGCTGAGCGCTTGAAGTTCCCCGAGTACGTGCCGCCGGCGCTCATCCTGCCGCACGGCAAGGTCGGTAATTCTCCGTCTGGCGTCGCGTGCGATATGTCCAAGGGCAAGTTCGGCCCGTGGGAAAGCCACATGCTCATCGGCGAGCAGACCGCTTCGCAGGTCCAGCGCGCCAACCTCGAGGTCGTCAACGGCCTCTATCAGGGCGCGGTCTTCCACTTCCTCGGCGGTTTCGAAGCCGGCCTGATCCCGGTCCGCATGGACCAGGAAGACGGCACGCTCTTCGTCGGTGGATCCAACCGCGGCTGGGGTTCGCGCGGTTCGAAGAACTTCACTTTCGAGCGCGTGCGCTTCAAGGGCAAGGTGCCGTTCGAGATGCACAACATCTCCGCGCGTAATGACGGTTTCGAAGTGACGTTCACGCACCCCGTGGACGCCGCCGCGGCCGCCGACGTCGCGAACTACGCCATGGATACCTTCACCTATATCTATCAGTCGAGCTACGGCAGCCCCGAGGTCGATCAGACCACGCCCACCATCAAGTCCGCCACCGTCTCCGCGGACGGACTCAAGGTGCGCCTCATCGTCGACGGCCTCGTCCGCGGTAACGTCCACCACCTCGCCCTTGGTGATATCAAGTCGAAGGCCGGCGAGACCCTCTGGCACAGCGAAGGATGGTATACGTTGAATGAGATTCCGGCCAAGTAAGCCTGACGGCGGGGAACTGCTGGCATGGTGAACTGCTGCGAAGCAGAAGGAAGGGGCGCCAATCGGCGCCCTTTTTTGTGTGGGTAGGGTCGGGACCGCGTCACGACATAGCTGTATCGGGTAGGGATGCGATGACATCGCATCCGCTGTCTTGAGGTAGGGGCGCCACTGCGTGGCGTCCGTCGGCGGACCGAGGTTGTGGGGCCTCATGACTTGCCCGGCTCATCGATGATCGCTCGGCGAACGGACGCGACGCAGTCGCGCCCCTACCCAAGGCAGGGAGCCGAACTCAAAGGGAGACCGGAAACCGGAAAGGATGCTGTGGGCATATCATTGATTCAGGTGACGGGTGACGGCCACCGGGGCATCGGCCACTCGGGGGTCGGCTTTTCAGCCATCGGCCATCGGCTTCGGGT
Source organism: Opitutia bacterium UBA953 (assembly GCA_002293125.1). Lineage (GTDB taxonomy): Bacteria > Verrucomicrobiota > Verrucomicrobiia > Opitutales > UBA953 > UBA953. The sequence continues at coordinate 1,158 of DBCR01000012.1, read as the reverse complement.
TCCCGCGGCTGGTTCCCGAACGGCCGGAGCCTGAACTCCAGACTCCCGTGGCCGTCACCTGTCACCCGAGAATGTGTCGCTCTCCAACAAAAAGCCGCCCGGGTGGGCGGCTTGTCTTGTTCCTTATGCTTCGCAGCAGTTCACCATGCCAGCAGACCCCCGCGGCGCAGAGCGCCGCTTAAAAGGCCCTCCGAATACTGATCGCGGCGGAGACGTCGTGGGCTTCGCCGACGGTGGAGGCGTGGGCGGAGATATTCAGGAGGGTGTCGGCGCTGAGCTTGTGGTCGACGTCGAAGCCGAAGCGGACGCAGTCCTTACGAGGCGCGACGCCAGGCTGGTTGAAGGCGATGCCGCCGACGACTTCTTGGCCGATGAGGGCCGGGCCAGCACCATCGAAGCGATGGATAGCTTCCACGCGGAGCAGGAGCTTGGTCTTTTCGGAGAGCTCTTTCGTGGCGGTAACGCCCACGCGGCCTTCCTGCGCGGTGTGATCCTGTTCGTTGAATGAGGCTGCGAAGGAGCCACCGGTCTCGGTGTAGCCGCCGACGATGGTCCGCGTCACGGTGTAGGAAGCGAAGGGCGCGAAGCCGAAGCCGCCGTAGGTCGCGAGCGAAGGCGCGTCGACGCGAAGGCGGGCCGAGCGGGTGATCGTGTCGGTGACACCGACGGAGAAGTCGGTACCCGTTCCGGTGATGTAGCCACGATTGATCTCGGATTCCCAGGAGCCGACCATGCCGAGCACGGAGACGATCCACTGCGTGCCTTCCGGACGGAAGTCATACTCGACGAGGGCGTAATCGCCTTTCGTGGAGGAGGAGCCTTCGTAGGCGAGGTCGGCGTTCTGAACGCCATGGCCAGCGGCGAAGCCGATCAGGCCCGTCTTGCCAACGTTCCAATTGATGCCGGCTTCACCGGTGGTCACGTGGACATCGCGGGTGCGGGAGGAGGAACCGAAGTCACCGGTGGCCCAGGCTTGGGATTCCTTACCCATGCGGTCGAAGGACATCATCGGGCGGTGGTGCGCGCCTTCAAGCGGCAGGCCGGCGAGCGTAGTGCCGTCATTATAGATGCGGCTGTTGCCGCCGACTGAGGCCAGCCATGCGTCTACGTCGAGGAGAGTGCGTCCGCGGTACAGGAATGCTCGGTATTGTCCGCTGG
>DBCR01000077.1 GCA_002293125.1 Opitutia bacterium UBA953 | reverse complement strand
AGGCGCGAGATGGCGTAAGGCGAGGCCGGCTGGGCCCAGGTCGTGCCGTTCCACATCATCTGGCCGGCCGGGGAGGCGATGAGATCGCTGCCCGCGACGACCTGCCAAGTCGAGGTATTGATGGTCCACTTCGAGACGAAGGCCCCGACGGCGCCATGGGCGCGGGTGGTGCCGACCGCGGAGCCGTAGGAGTTGGCCGCGCTCTGGATCTCGTGGGCGGTGAGCAGGGTCAGGGTGCCGTCGCCGTTACTGAAGGCGCCGAGACCGTCGACGAGTCCTACCATCTTATAGGAGCCGATGGTGTCGCCGACCGTCAGGACGGAGGTGGCGGACCAGCCGGGGGCGGTGGGCGTAAGGTAGGAGGTCTGGGAACTGGACGGACCCTGGATCAGGCTCTGAGCGGAGAGCGAGACGGTGGTGGCCGCGGCGACGAGGAACATACGTGCGATGTTTTTCATGGGTAGGGACCAGCACCTTACCTTTACGTCCCGACGGAACGGCGTCAGATTTGTATCAGCAGCGTCATACACCGAAAGGTCACTTTCGCCGCAAACGACACAAGCAGCGTGCGACTGTGACAAGCGCAGTCATGCAGCCACCCAGCCGTCATTATTACAACATACCCGTCACCTTCGTCGCCGAGCTGTCGCCTTTGTTACTTCATCATCGCCAATCCGCGGAACGCGAAGGCCATTCCGAGGGCGATGAGGAGATAAGAAGAGACGTAAGGGGCGCGATGCGCGATGCGGCTGAACCAACCGGACTTCTCCGCGAGCTTCTGGAAGCCCCATGATGCGAGCACGCCGACGGAGATCATGGTGAGGGCGAGTCCGAAGCTGAACGCGGCGACGATGCTGAAGCCGAGGGAGAATTCTTTGAGCTGCAGACAGACGATCAGGATCGAGACCGCGGCCGGGCAGGGCATGAGTCCGCCCGTCAGGCCGAAGATCACGATCTGTCCGGTGGTGACCTGCCGGTTCGCGAAGCGCTTCTGGATATCCGCCGCGTGCGCGCGGGCGTGCGCATCCTCGTCCTCGTGGCCGTGATGATGGTCGTGAGAGTGGTCGCCTTCGCCGTGGTGGTGATGATGACCGTGTTCCTCACGTAGGCGCATGATCGTCCAGACCGCCATGCCGACGACGATCAGACCGCTGATGAGGAGGAAATAAGGCTCGGTTTGCTCGACGTTCCAGTGGGAGCCGTATTGGAGCGCGAGGCCCGCGAGGACCCAGATGATGAGCGTGTGCGAAAGGGCGGCGCAGAAGCCGAGCAGGGCGGCCTGCCAGGCCGTACCGCGGATCGCGATGATGAAGGCCGCCATCATGGTCTTCGAATGGCCGGGCTCGAGCCCGTGCAGCGCCCCGAGAAGGATCGCCACTGGGATGTACAGCCAAGCGTGAGCGGTGCCCTGTTGCAGCAGCTGCGAGAAGTCCATGCCGGCACCCTAGCGATAAGCCTCGGCCTGTCCACCTCGGGGATGGGCCAGCGGTGGCGGGGCCTTTGCTTTCATAGGCTCCGCATGAAGACCTTCACCCCTTCACCAAGGCTGGTGGCGCGGAGATGCCGTAACTCGATGAACGTGCGAGTCGAGGTTCTGAGGTCCCTTAGGAATGGGTGGGTAAGGGGTTGCGGGGGCAGTGGGTATCATTTATTAGAAAGGAATGAATCCTACCCCTGGTTCGTGCCTCCGTCGTTTCTGGCCTTTGCTCATGGCCGCCGCGCTCGGCGCGCAGACCGCACAGGTCCTTGAGACGAAGACCATCACCCCGCCGGAAGAGCCCTATGCCGGCTGGTCGACGCTCGCGCGCCGCGCCAATGGTGAACTCTGGGTCACGTGGTCCGGCGGCCGCGACGGCCATGTCTGCCCGCTCGGACAGGTGAAGGCGATGACCTCCAAGGATGGCGGCGCGACCTGGACCTATCCGCGCGTGCTCCTCGACGGTCCGATCGACGACCGCGACAGCGGCGTGATGGAGACCGCCAAGGGGACCTTGCTCGTCACGACCTTCACGTCGCTGGCCTACGAGGACCGTGGCCTGATCGCCAAGCAGACGCCGGAACGGCAGGCCCGCTGGAAAGCCGCGCAGGACCGCCTGACGGCCGAGGAGCGCCGGGCGCAGCTCGGCGAGTGGGTGCTCCGTTCGACCGACGGCGGCAAGACCTGGTCCCCGCCCATCCCGACGATCGTCAACAGCCCGCATGGCCCGACGCAGCTGAAGGACGGTCGCCTTCTTTACGTCGGTAAGGAGCTTTGGAAGCCGGAGGGTCGAATCGGCGTGGCCGAATCGAAGGACGACGGCCTTACCTGGACCTGGCTGAGCGAGATTCCGACGCGGCCTGGAGACGAAGTGAAGAAGGGCTATCACGAACTCTTCGCGATCGAGACGGACGACGGGCGCATCGTCGCCCAGATCCGTAATCATAACAAACCCGACGTCGGCACCACGCTGCAGACCGAATCGGCCGATGGCGGCAAGACCTGGACCGTGCCGAAGGCGATCGATGTCTGGGGCCTGCCTTCGCATCTGCTCAAGCTCAAGGATGGCCGGCTGCTCATGACTTACGGCCATCGTCGCAAGCCCTTTGGCAATCAGGCGCGCATCAGTGCGGACCAAGGCCGGACCTGGAGCGAACCGCTGACCATCTCCGCTGACGGCGAAGGCTACGACCTCGGCTATCCTGCGACGGTCGAACTCGCCGACGGCACGCTGCTCACCCTCTGGTATGAATTCCAGAAGGCCGCGGGCAAGGCCGTGCTCCGCCAGGCGAAGTGGAAGATCGGTCAATGAGCGAGGGCCGGTTGACCCGTTGACCGGAGGGCCGAAGGGATGCTCATCATGACTGGCTTGGATGGGCCTTCTTCTGGCCAACGGGCCAACTGTTCAACCGATCAACTTTCCTAAAGTCCGAAGCCTTGGGACTTGCGGACGTCGCCGACGTACCAGTTCTCGAGCTTCTCGCGAGCCCAAGGGGTCTTACGCAGGAAGGTGAGCGACGACTTGATCGTCGGGTCGAACATGAAGCAGCGGATCGGGATGCGGTGGGCGAGTTCCTGCCAGCCGTATTTTGCGACCATCGACTCGAGGAGCTTCTGCAGGGTCACGCCGTGCAGAGGATCGCGGTGAGGGGGACGTTCGTCGGGCATGGCGTTCAGGCAGCGCAGCGCTTGAGGAAGACCAGCTGGGCGATCGCCACGATCTTCGGCGGCAGGAGGCGCGGGCGGATGATCGCCGGGTCGGTCGTGTGGCTCGTCACTTCGAAGAGGCCATTATAGAACCATTTACCGCCTTCGGTGCGACGGACATAGACCGGCAGGGGCCCGCGCGTTTCAGCAAGGCGGATGCCCCACTTGGCTTGGTCGCCCTTGCGGCCGACCCAGACTTCGCACGGTTCGCTGTCGGCGCGCGGATTCCAGCCGAGGCCTAGGCAGACGCCGATGACCTCGGTGCCTTTATGGATGACGAAGTTCGGGGGCTTCGGGTCGCCGCCGAGGAACGCGCGGACTTCATCGAACTCGTAACCTTGGCCGACGACGTGCGGGGCAGGGGTGGGAGAAGGCGAAGCGTCGGACATGGCTGAAGGCAATAGGGTGCCCGTCCTTGCGGGGGAAGGCTAAATCCCGGTCCAACAAAAAGGCACGCTTGCGCGTGCCTTTCGTCGGGTGCCTGCGAGGGCTCAGGCCTTCGGCTCGTCTTCCACGAGGCGGATGCGCAGGTCGCGCAGCTGCTTCGGAGCGACGGGGCTCGGGCAGTCGGCCATCAGGTCGCGGCCGTTCTGGTTCTTCGGGAAGGCGAGGATGTCGCGGATCGAGGAGCGGCCGGCGAGCATGGCGACCACGCGGTCGAAACCGAGGGCGATGCCGCCGTGGGGCGGGGCGCCGTAGGAGAAGGCCTTGAGCATGTAGCCGAAGCGGCTTTCCACGAGGTCCTGGGGGATCTTCAGGATGTCTTCGAAGACGCGCTTCTGGACGGCCGGGTTATGGATACGGATCGAGCCGCCGCCGAGTTCGACGCCGTTGAGGACGATGTCGTAATGCTGGCCGCGCACTTTGGCGGGATCGGTGGCGAGCAGAGGCTCGTCCTCGACGACCGGAGCGGTGAACGGGTGGTGGGCGGAAAGGTAGCGCTTCTCTTCTTCGTCCCATAGCATCAGCGGGAATTCGATGACCCAGAGGAAGTTGTACTGGTTGGCCGGGAGGGTCAGGCGACCGCGGGCCTTGAGGAGGAAGGAGGACTCGAGGCGGATACGACCGAGGATGGTCGAAGCCTGCGACCAAGGGGCGGCGGCGAAGAAGACGATGTCTCCGTCCTCGATGTTGAGCTGCTGCTTCAGCGCGGCTTTCTCCTCGTCGGAGAAGAACTTCACGATCGGCGACTTCCATTCGCCCGCTTCGCACTTGATGAACGCGAGGCCCTTGGCGCCCTGGCTCTTGGCGATGGTCTCGAAGTTGGTGAGCTCGCCCTGGGTGATGTCGGCGAGACCCTTGGCGTTGATCGCGCGGACGACGGAGCCCGGGGTGTTGGCGGCGCCGTTGAAGACCTTGAAGGAGGAGTTCTTGAATAGGGCCGTCAGGTCCTGGATCTCCATGCCGAAGCGGGTGTCCGGCTTGTCGATGCCGAAGCGGTCCATCGCTTCCTGGTAAGCCATGCGCGGGAAGGGCGTCGGGATGTCGATGCCGAGGGTTTCCTTCCAGGTGCGCTTGAGGATGCCTTCGATCAGCTTGTACATGTCCTCGCGGTCGATGAAGGACATCTCCAAGTCGACCTGCGTGAACTCCGGCTGGCGGTCGGCGCGGAGGTCCTCGTCGCGGTAGCAGCGGGCCATCTGGTAGTAGCGTTCGACGCCGGCCACCATGAGCATCTGCTTGTACTGCTGCGGGGACTGCGTGAGGGCGTAGAATTCGCCGGGGTTGGTGCGGCTCGGCACGAGGAACTCGCGGGCGCCTTCCGGGGTGCTCTTGAACAGGGTCGGGGTCTCGATCTCGAGGAAGTCCTGGCTGTCGAGCTCGGCGCGGATGGCGCGGGCGGCCTTGGCGCGGAGCTTGAGGAGGCCGATATTACGCGGGCGACGGAGGTCGAGGAAGCGGTATTCGAGGCGGAGGTCTTCGTTCACCTTGTCGGCCTTATCGTCGTCCATCGGGAACGGCAGGTCGGCACAGATGTTGTGGACGGTCAGGCTTTCGGCGGCGATTTCGATGCTGCCCGAGGCGAGCTTGGCGTTGATGGTCTCGGCCGAGCGGGCGCGGACCTTACCGGTGATCTCGATGACGGATTCCGTCTTCAGGCGCTGGGCGATTTCCTGGATGCCGTCGGAGCCTGGATTGAAGACCACCTGGGTCATCCCTTCGCGGTCGCGGAGGTCGACGAAGGTCACGCCGCCGAGGTCGCGCTTGGTGTCGACCCAACCCACGAGGGTCACGGTCTGGCCGGCGTCGGCGGGGCGGAGGGCGTTGCAGGTATGGGTGCGTTTCATGGGGTCGTGGACGGACGGAATCGAGGGGTATGGTTAACGGACGGGGAAAACCCTAGTCAAAGCCCAATTGGGAGGGACAGGGCTAGGGCTGGGCTTTTCAGGGGTAGGGCAGACCATCCTTGGTCGGCCGTTCGCAGAAAGATGGTCGGAGCATGAGGGCAGGTTGACTGCGCACGTCCGACCGCAAACCGCTTACCGCCAAGCGCCCATCGTTTCGGGTGGGCAGGATGCCGTCTCGGGGCTTAAGTCTCCCCATGCGCCCCCCCGCACTCTTGGTCGCCTGCCTGATGGCAGCGACGCTTCCTGCTGCCCCACAGAAGGTCGAGATGGCCGGCTACCTCCTCGTGCCGACTGAGCGCGTGCCGGAGACCTACGACGCCGGCTTCTCGATCTACGCCGCCGCTTGGCCGCTCTTGAATCAATACCCCGGACATCGCTTCCAGACCGGCCTCTTCGGCACTTGGATGCATCCGCAGTATCCTAAGGATGCGAAACCCAAGGATCTTTATAACGACATCGAAGGCGGCCTCGGCTGGTGGCGTGACACGCGTTTCCCGACGACGACGCCGAAGTTCATCATGGGTGGCGTCGGCGTGAATTTCTACGACATCGCCAACGGGCCGGGCTATGGACGCGGCACCTGGGAAGATCCGCGCGGGCTCTACGGCGTGGCTCAGCTGACGCCTTGGCTGCTCTTCCCGCTCGACGGCCTCAACTTGAAGCAGGGCGTCAATGGCGAGCTCTTCGGCTATGGTTACCTGCCGATGCCGTTCGCCCAGGCCAAGACGAAGACCGAAGGCAAGGACGTGCCTACGGGCGACAACTGCTGGACGCTCTTCCTCAACTCGTCGAACTTCAAGGGCCCGGTCTGTTTCTTCACGCCGAACTTCTGGTCGCGCGCGGCTCTCCGTAATCCGGCCGTCGCCGGCCAGATGCTCGATTCCCGTGGCTCCGATCCGAACAAGCATTTCCAGATGGAGACCCAGTATGTGCCCGCCGCGCAGGCCACGGACGACAAAGGCGCGACCTATGCGCGCGTCGCGCCGACATCCTTTCCGGTCGGCACCGATGGCACCACTGTCGTGCTGCATCGGCTGACGTCTTACGACCGTCGGGCGATGTACGACGGCGTGAAAGCCTGGTTCGACGGCGGCCCGGTGGCGAGCGGCGCGGTCAATCCCGCCGGCGCGTTCATCCAGAACTTCAAGAACAATGGCGGCTCGACCTGGAGCATCTACAAGCAGGGCACCAAGCGGGAGGCCAAGCCAGGGCTCGCTTGGAAATCCTTCGCCACGCCGCATTCCCCGGATCCGATGACCTATGGCTACAAGTGGAACGACGAAGTCGTCTCGCGCACGACGCCCGGTCTTGTGACGCTGCCGCAGTATTATCGCTTCGGTACCGGCGGGAAGAACGGGCAGTGGACGCCGGTGAAGGCCACCGAGGTCCCGGCCGCGACTGGCTTGGCGCAGATGAGTTTCGAGCCCCCGGTGGAAAAGCCGCAGTTACCGCGGGAGACCCAGCCGGGGGAAAAGACGACCTGGAAGATTCCTGGCCCCAAGGCCGGACCGTTCCAAGCCTTCCTCGGCGACGGCAGCGTCGTGACCTATTACTGGTACCGCTTCGCCGATCAGCCCGCCATCCTCAACGCCGACCTGACGCCGGCCGAGCGCGAAGCCCTGCAGGTCAAGGTCGAGAAGCTGCACCGCACCTGGACCAAGGATCGCGAATACCTCGCGCCTCCCACCGTCGGCAAGCTCGCCGCGCTCGACCCCGCGCAGGTCCTCGCCCCGCCCAAGGGACTCGAGATCGGCTACGTGCCCATCGCCACGCGGCAGGAGCTCGCCCCGGCGAAGAAGTAAGCCGGCTCAGCGACGGTCGAGATCCTTGGTCTCGACCGGTTCGACGTGCGCGAGGTGCTCGGGGTTCTTCTTGCCCGTGAGCACCTTGACGAGGCACCAGACGAAGAGGATGGTCACCGCGCCCACCGAGATGAGCATGAAGAGAAGTCCAGCGGTTGTCATGGTCGTAAGTTCGGAGGGTTAGCGGGCGTCCCAGCGTTTGCCGGCTCGATGAATCATTAGCGCCGAGAAGCCGGCGAAGAGCAGGAGGAAGAAGGCCGTCAGGCGCGCGACGCCGCTGGCGGGGTGGCCGGGGCCGCCGATTAGGTCGAGGATCGGGTCGGTCGGCGCGAAGACCGGGGCGGTGAACGAGAGATTCCAGCCGGCGACGTTCTTGAGCACGAACATCAGGAAAATGGCGGTGAGGAACGTCGGCGAAATCCAGCGGAGGATGAACTTGAAGATCCGGGGGATACGGATGTCGGCGCCGTGGTGGGCCTCCGACCAACCGCGTTCGGTGCCGAAGGCGAAGTTGAAGACATAGATCAGGATGGTCCCTTGCAGGAAGATGCCGATGTCGCCGATCCAGAAGTCGACCGTCGAGAGCGCTTTCAGGCCTTCGCTGAAATAGACGACGAGCGTGCAGCCGACTGCGGTGATCAGTCCGAGCAGCGCCACGGAGCCGGGGCGATCCAGTCCGAGGCCTTCTTCAAGAAAGGCGATGCCAGGCTGGAGCATCGAAAGCGAGGAAGTCACCGCGGCGATGAAGAGCAGGGTGAAGAAGAGGCCGCCGAAGAGATGTCCGTAGGGCATGCCCGCGAAGACCTGCGGCAGCACGTTGAAGCCGAGGGCGAAGGTACCGCCGGCGACGGCCGAGGCGCCGAGGAAGGCGAAAGCGGCAGGGACGGTGATCATGCCGCCGAGGCCGACTTCGCAGAACTCGTTGGCGGCGGTGGCGGTCAGGCCGCTGAGGACGACGTCATCGTTCTTCTTGAGATAGCTGGCGTAGGTGATGATGACCCCGAAGCCGACGGAGAGCGTGAAGAAGACCTGCGAGGCCGCCTTGAGCCATACGGCCGGATTGGAGAGGCCGTTCGAGATGTCGTGCGGGTTCCACATGTAGCCGAGGCCATTCCAGACGCTGAGCTCCGGCTTCGTCGGGTCGGGCGTGCCGAGCGTCAGCACGCGGACCAGCAGGATGAGGGCGATGGCGATCAGGAGTGGCATGCCCCAGTTACAGATGAACTCGATGCCCTTGGAGAGGCCGCGGTAGATGATGACGAAGTTCAGGATGAACACGCCGATGAAGAACAGGAACGGCGTACCGAGCCCGAGGACGGCGCCGTCGGCCTTGAGGCCGGTGAACGCGGCGAAGGCGTCGGCGTAGGCCTTCGGGTCTTTACCGAGGTCGAGTCCACCGGTGAAGCTGCTCCAGGCATAGCCCAGGCACCACGACTCGATGACGACGTAATAGAAGTAGACGCCGACGGGGATGATGAAACCGAGGAGGCCGACGTATTTACCCCAAGGTTTCCGGATGATGGCGTGGAAGATGCCTGGGGAGGAATTGAACCCCTGCGTACCCCCGAAACGTCCCAGCGTCCACTCGACCCAGCAGATCGGGAGGCCGACGACAAGTAGGGAGATGAAGTAGGCGATGAGGAAGGCGCCGCCCCCGGTCTCCTTATCGGCGACGAGGCCGGGAAAGCGGAGGAAGTTGCCTAGTCCGACGGCACTGCCGGCGACGGCCATGATGACGCCTAATTTAGAGCTCCAGCCGTCAGGTTGCTTCGTCGTCATGCTGTTGGTGGGTGAGGGTTTACTATGCAGGACAGGGTAGAGTGCAATGCTGGGAAGCAGTCCCAGCGAAGGTGGTGGCGGTTAGCGGTTGGCGGTTGGATGAGGGCTGCATGCGTGCCGACGGCCGAAATAACTGTCCCTTTGGCAGGTGTTTGGTGGCCTAACCGCTAACCGCCTACCGCTGCCACCATATGCCCGTTATCCCCCTATTCTTCTCGCCCTTTCCAATTCCTCTACTCACTTTGCGCTAATGCCGTTTGCATCCTTAGGCCTCGACGCCTCCATCCTCAAAGCCGTGGCCGACCAAGGCTACACCGAACCGACGCCGATCCAGAAGGCTTCCATTCCGGTCATCATCGAGGGCAAGGACGTCATCGGCGTGGCCCAGACGGGCACCGGCAAGACCGCCGCTTTCACCCTCCCTCTGCTCACCCGCCTGGTCCGCACGAAGAACAGCACCCACCAGGGCCGCGTCCGCTGCCTGATCCTGGCCCCGACCCGCGAACTCGTCGTCCAGATCGCCGAGAACGTCGCCGCTTATTCCCGTTATGCCGGTGCGACCGTCGCCACCTGCTACGGAGGCGTTTCCGAACGCCCGCAGATCGCCGCCCTCCGCCGTGGCTGCGACTTCCTCATCGCCACCCCGGGCCGTCTCCTCGACCTCGGCGGCCAGGGTCATGGTGACTTCTCCGCCGTCGAGTACCTCGTCCTCGACGAAGCTGACCGCATGCTGGACATGGGCTTCCTCCCCGCGATCAACACCATCGTCCGCGCGCTGCCCAAGGAACGCCAGACCCTGATGTTTTCCGCCACGCTCTCCCGCGAGATCGAGACCCTGACGAAGCAGTATCAGCGCGACCCTCAGATGATTGAGGTCGGCCGTCGCACCTCCCCGGCCGAGACGGTCACCCAGCTGCTCTACGAGTGCCCGGGTGCCCTCAAGCAGGTCATGCTGCACCACCTCCTCAAGGACGAAGCCCTGAAGATGGTCCTCGTCTTCGCACGCACCAAGCACGGCGCCGACCGTATCTGCCGCAAGCTCCAGGGCGAAGACATCAGCTGCGCCGCCATCCACGCCAACCGCTCGCAGAGCCAGCGTCAGCGTGCCCTGCAGGCCTTCAAGAACGGCGAAATCCGCGTCCTCGTCGCCACCGACATCGCTTCGCGCGGCATCGACGTCGACGGCATCTCCCACGTCTTCAACTTCGACTTCCCTGACCAGCTCGAAGACTACGTCCACCGCATCGGCCGTACCGGCCGCGCGCTCTCCACCGGCACCGCGATCACCTTCGTCACCCGCGAAGACCTCGGCGAGCTCCGCCGCCTCGAGCGCATCGTCGGCAAGCACCTCCATTGCGGCAAGCTGCAGGGCTTCGACTACACCCAGCAGGCTCCGCCCCGCACCCCGGAAGATTTCCAGCGTCACCAGGATCCCCGCGCCGGCGCGCACAACAGCGAACGCGAAGGCCGCCCCCAGGGTGGCCGTCACGGCGGCTTCCGCGCCTCCCAGGGCAACTACCGCCCCTTTGGTCGTCCGGGCACCCGTCGCAGCGGCGGACCTAAGTAATCGAGGACACGAGGACCTGAAGGATAGTGAGCCCGCGGTTTTAAATCAGCCCGGCGACCCCGGGCTTTTTTGTGCCTTACCGCGCGGAGTCCCCTTGCTGCAGGCGTCGCTGCAGAAGCGTACCTCGTCCCAGCAACGGGCCCACTTCTTGCGCCAGAGGAAGGGGCGCTGGCAGGTCGGGCAGGTCTTGGCAGGGAGGTTCTCTTTTTTGACGCCGCGCATGCGGTCGAAAGAGCCAGATCCGTCCGTATCGGCAAATCGGACGAGCTGATAATCGCTCCATAGTAGGACAGCACGTGGTGCTGTCCCTACCTGTCTGCTTCGCTTGCCAGCGGGGCGTTTCGCCTTCCCTTGCGGGCGTGGCCCCTACCGTCCGTCTCATCCTCGGCGACCAGCTGAACCCGGAGCATTCCTGGTTCGGTAAGAAGGACGCGTCGGTGACCTACGTCTTCATGGAGGTCCGCTCCGAGACGGACTACGTCGTGCATCACGCCCAAAAGGTCATCGCGATCTTCGCCGGGATGCGTCGCATGGCGGAGCTGCTGACCAAGCAAGGCCACCAAGTCCGCTACTTCCGGTTGGGCGATAAGGATAATCGCCAGAACTTCGCGGAGAATCTGCAGCAGGTCTTCAAGGCGACCAAGGCCACGCGTTTCGAATACCAGGAGCCCGACGAATGGCGCCTCGATCAAGACCTGCGCACCTTCGCCGCCGGTTGCGGGCTGGTCACGTCCTGCGTGAGCTCCGAGCACTTCCTCGATGGCCGTGGTGGAGTGGCCGCGCATTTCAAGAAAGATGCCAAACGTTGGCTGATGGAGTCCTATTATCGCCGTATGCGCGTGAGCACCCGTCTGCTGATGGAGGAGGATGGCACGCCGGCCGGCGGGGAATGGAATTACGACAAGGAGAACCGCAAGCCGTGGAAGGGCACGCCGCCCCCGCCGAAGACATGGGATGTCTCGCATGACCACTCCGCGATCTGGGCCGAGATCCAGGCCGCCGGGGTGAAGACCATGGGTAAGCCGTCAGAGAAGGATTTCCCTTGGCCCGTCGATCGTAAGGAGGCCCTCAAGCAGCTGGACGCCTTCATCGAGCGTGGGCTGCCGGATTTCGGTGACTACGAGGACGCCATGCATACGTCCTCGGATCGCCTCTTCCACTCCCGGTTGTCCTTCGCCCTGAACGTGAAGCTGCTGACGCCCCTCGAAGTCGCGCAGGCTGCGGCGGATGCTCATGAGCATGATCCGGCGCGCTATCCTTTGGCTGCGACCGAGGGCTTCGTCCGGCAGATCATCGGCTGGCGTGAATACATCCGCGGGGTCTATTGGGCCAAGATGCCCGGGTATGCCGACGCCAACGGGCTCGGCCACACGCTCTCGCTACCGTCCTGGTTCTGGACGGGCAAGGTGAAGATGAACTGCATGCGCCACTCCGTGGGCCAGTCGCTCGATACCGCCTACGCGCATCATATCCAGCGCCTGATGGTCATCGGGTCGTTTTGCCTGACCGCCGGCGTGGATCCGGCGGAGGTCGAGCGCTGGTACCTCGGCGTGTACATCGACGCGTTCCAATGGGTCGAGTTACCGAATGTCATCGGCATGAGCCAGCACGCGGACGGTGGCTTCCTGGCGAGCAAGCCGTATTGCTGCGCCGCGAGTTACGTCTCCAAGATGTCCAATTATTGCGGCGGCTGTCCGTATGACCCCAAGGATCGCACCGGCCCGCTGGCCTGTCCGCTGAACGCGCTCTACTGGGATTTCTGGCTGCGGCATCAGGACCGCTTCCTCAACAACCCGCGCATCGGCATGGCCGTGCGTCAGGCCGCGAACATGTCGCCGGCGGAGAAAGCCGCGGTGCGTAAGAAGGCGGAGGAGTTGCGGGCCGGGATTGAGGAGCTCTGAGGGTAGGGACGGTTCTCCGAACCGTCCGCCGGCGGGCTCGGAGAGCCCGCCCTACCTCGGAAGATTGCGCCTTACTTCTTCGCCGCCTTCTTCTTTCCCTTACCACCATTAGCGGGCAGCGGGTCGACGCCGGGAAGCGGGAAGTCGGGATTAGGCACGCGGGCGGCGGTCATCTTGGCTTCGAGTCCCTTCACGATGTCCGGGAATTTCGCGGCCAGGTCGGTCGTCTCATTGGGGTCGGCGTCGAGGTCGTAGAGCTGGGTCACGATCGGCTGGCCGGCCTTGATCGCCTTGTTCATGTCGGTGCGGATCGCCTTCCACTTGCCGTCCCAGATGGCCTGCTGTGAACCGTAGCCAGGGAACTCGCGGTAGAGCGGAGCGGTGCGCGGGGCATCGGTGCCCTTGAACGCCGGGACGAGGCTCTCGCTGGCGATGGCGGCCGTGCGTTCTGATTTCACGCCGGCCAGTTCCGAGAACGTCAGGAACCAATCTTCGAAGCCGGAGATACGGTTCGAGCGCGTGCCGGCCTTGATGCCGGCGGGCCAGCGGACGACGGTCGGTTCGCGGAGGCCGCCTTCGTGGAGGGAGCCCTTGGCGCCGCGGAGGCCACCGGCCGAATCGAAGTATTTCGTGTCGGCGCCGCCCGCGTCGTGCGTCGCGCCGTTATCCCCGGTGAAGACGATGATCGTGTTGTCGGCCACCCCGGCCTGCTCGAGGGCGGCGAGGATGCGGCCGACTTCCTTGTCGAGGCGTGAGATCATCGCGGCGTAAGTGGTGCGGGGCGTACGGTTGGGGCTGTAGCCGCCTTTCTGCGGGGCGTAGGGCGCCTCTTCCTTGATCACGCCTTCGTACTGCTTCAGTTCTTCCGCGGGCACCTGCAGGGCGACGTGCGGCAGGGGCGAGGCGTAGTAGAGGAAGAACGGCTTGCCCTTGTGGGCGGCGATGAAGGCTTCGGCTCCGACAATCGTGCGTTCGCTCAGGAAATCCTTGCCGATGAACGGTGCGTAGGCCTTGGGGTCCTGCGGGTCGGCGTCGGCGGGGAAGACGCCATGACCGGGTACGCCTTCGGGTCCGTTATCGAGCGGAATCTTCACGCCGTTGTCCTGGATGAAAGGGGGGTAGTGGCTGTGCGCGACCCATTGGCTGGTGACGCCGAGGAAGCGGTCGAAGCCTTGTTTCAGCGGGCTGCCGGTGGAATCGAAGCCGCCCATGCCCCATTTGCCGAACGCCGCGGTCGCATAGCCGGCTGACTTGAGCGTGGCGGGCAGCGTCGTGATACCGGTCGGCAAGGGGAACTGCTCGCGGTCGCCGACGTCGCCGTTGTCGCGCGCCGTGGCGTGGCCTGGATTCCGTCCGGTCATCAGCACCGTGCGCGAAGGCGCGCAGACGGCGTTGCCGCAATAGTGTCGCGTGAGGATCATCCCTTCGCGGGCGAGACGGTCCACGTTCGGCGTGCGGATGATCTTCTGGCCGTTGTAGCCGACTTCGCCGTAGCCGAGGTCATCGGCCAGGATGAAGACGATGTTCGGACGAGACTCCGCGCAGAGGCTGGCGCAGAACAGGGATAGCAGAAGCAGGGGGGTGCGGCTCATGCCGATTTATTAGGGTTAGGCCTTCGTTATGTCGAGAAACCATGGGGCTGGGTTTGTCGGATTGACATCCCCTTCGGGCTGGGGCTTAACCCATTCTTTCCTCTCTCGGGCTGTAGCGTAGTCTGGTAGCGCGCTTGCATGGGGTGCAAGAGGTCGTGAGTTCGAATCTCACCAGCCCGACCAGAGGAAAAGTCGCCGAAACTCCACCAAATGGGGCCAAGTGCCTATTTCTTCGCCTTCTTGGCCGGGGGCTTGCCGCCCTTGGGGCTCTGGAAGAGAGGGGAGACCAGTTCCTTGTCCCAGGCCGACAGGTCGGCGGAGAGTTTGGCGACGACTTCGTGTCGAGCGGACGCCAGATTCTTCGTTTCGCCGATGTCCGTCGACAGGTCGTAGAGTTCGTCGGGTTGCTTGCCGTTGCGGACCAGTTTCCATTCGCCGGAGCGGACGGCGTAGCTTTGTCCGCCGCCGGTGCGCCAGAAGAGGTTCGCGTGCGGCGCGGTCTGGGTCTCGCCCCGCAGGAAGGGGATGAGGTTGACGCCGTCGAGTCTGCGCTCGGAGGGGAAGGTGAGGCCGGCCAGCGACAACGCCGTGGCCGTGACGTCGAGGGAGGAGACCGGGTGGTCATAGGTCGAGCCAGCCTTGAGCCGGGCCGGCCAGCTGATGACGAACGGGACGCGGACTCCGCCTTCGTAGACCGTACCTTTGTTGGCGCGCAGCGGCGTGTTGTCGGCGCCGAGCGAGGGCGGCGTGCCGCCGTTGTCGCTGAAGAAGAAGATCAGTGTGTCCTGGGTCTGTCCGCTGGCGGCGAGCGCGCGGGTGACCTCGCCGATGGCGTCGTCCAGCAGGCTGATCTGCGCGAGGCACTTGCGGCGGGTCGGGTCTTTCACGTCGGCGAACTGCTTCTCCCGCTCAGCCGTGGGCATGTGCGGGGTGTGCGGGGCGTTGAACGCCAGGTAAAGCATCCAGGGTGCGCCGGCCTGGCGGGTGACGAAGGCGGCGGCCTCCTGGCCGAAGGCCGTGGTCAGGTGAGCGGGGACTTCCGTGGTGGCCTTGCCGTCGCGGGTCAGCGGGACGTTGTATTCTTTCTTCACGTCGATCGCCCAGCCGGAGAAGGAATGGCCGCCGCCGATGAAGCCATAGGTCTGTTCGAAGCCGCGGGCCCAGGGCGTGTGCGCCGGCGTCGCGCCGAGGTGCCACTTGCCGATCCAGCCCGTCCGGTAGCCGGCTTCCTGCAGGAACTGCGGCAGAAGCTTCTCGGTGAGCGGCAGGCCCGCCACGGCGTCGGCCGGATTATAGGCGGGATTGTTCTCGTGCCCGAAGCGCTGCTGGTAGCGGCCCGTGAGCAGGCCCGCGCGGGTGGGCGAACAGAAGGGGTGGGAGACGTAGCCGCTGGTGCAGCGCACGCCGGAAGCGGCGAGCGCGTCCAGATGGGGCGTCGGCACGGCTTTGCCGCCGTTGAAGCCGACGTCGGCGTAGCCATGGTCGTCGCTGACGATGACGAGGATGTTGGGCTTACGGTCGGCGGCGAAAGCCAAGGCGCAGGCGCAGGTGGCGAACAAAAGTCGGAGGGTGTTCATGGTAAGGTTATTTGGAGACTTCCGTCGCGGCACCGGCTTGGCCGGGGTCCGCGCCGAGGCTGAAGTCCGCGGGCTGGCCTTTGCGTTGGCGCGAAAGCCAGAGCACGCCGGCCGAAGATTCGGAATCATGGCCGCCTTCGAAGACCGTCACGCGGGCGTTGCCGGAGGAGCGACGGAAGAGCACGGCCTTCTGTCGCTCGGGGTCGATCTGCGTCTCGGTGGCGAGGCTCGCGGGGATCTTCCGTTCGCGGACCATGAAGCCGATGTCGACAGCTGCGACCTGCTTGTCAGGGGCGGCGAGCACGTTGAAGGCGAGGAGCGAGTGGCTCACGGGTACCGAGCCGGTGTGGCCATCATGGATGCCGGTATTGATGTCGAGCGGCACGCCCTTGGCGGCGCCCAGGTGGAAGAGCGGGGAGCGATGACGATACTCGGCTTCGGTGGCGGGGCCGGGCGGACCGCCGCAGGACTGCTCGAGCATCTTGGCGTAGTTGTTCTTGCGGGCCTTGCTTTCGGCGTGCCACGCGGCGAGGTCGGAGATCGGCACCCAGGCGCTCACGCCGGCCCAGAGGTCGGGCGTGCGTGCCGCCATGACGAGCGACATGTGGCCGCCGCCGGAACCACCGATGAGGTAGATGCGGTCGGGGGCGATACGTGCGTCGCGGCGGGCGTAAGCCACGGCGTCGAGGATATCCTGCGAGGCGAGGTCGGAGGCGCAGGCCTCGGGGCGGCTATTGGGGCCGCGGAAGTCGGGGGCGACGAGCACCCAGCCTAGTTTCTTGGCCTGGGCGATCCACGGCGGGCCTTGTTCGAAGCCACCGCTCCATGAGTGCAGGAAGACGATGAGCGGCACCGCGGGACCGCTGGCGTCATGCGCCGCGGACTCCGGTCGCCAATAGATGACTTTCTGCAGCGTGCCGTCCTTCGAGCTCGGGATGTCGATGGCGAGCTTCAGCGCGGCCGCGCGGGTCTCGGCGGCGGACGGACGTTTCGCCACGACCTTGGGTTCGGCGGCGAAGGCGACGACGGAGAGGAGGAGCGCGATGAGCCTCACTTGAGTTCAGGGGCGCAGGTGCGCCTTGACGTAATCGATGTCGGTCGCGTGGACCGCGTTCGGGGCGCCAGGGTAGACCAGTTCGCAGCGGACGCCGTTCGCGTCGCAGTGTTCCTTGAGTTTCACGCCGAAGTTAGCCGTATGCGTCGGATCCTTCTCGTCTTTGCCGAGGTTAGGCGGGGTGCTGTAGAAAAGGCCGACGGGCGGGTCGTCGCGGCTGACCAGCTCGTAGGGCGAGTACTCCTTGATCCAGGGGAGGATGCGTTCGCGCTCGGCGTAGAACATGTCGAAGGACGAAAGTTTCTGCTTCGCGTCCCAGACGATGCCGAAGGCGTGGGCGCCATATTTGCTGTTGGGCGTCCAATCGCGCATCTGCTTCGGGTCGAGGGTGGTCTGGGCGCCGGAGACCGCGGCGCAGGTCACGCGGGTGGATTCGCGGGCGATGGGGTCAGCGCTGTTCGGATCGGCGAGGTCATCGTGGAACGCGATCCAAAGGCTGGTGCAGGCGCCGGCGGAACCGCCCGCTAGGGCGACCCTGGTCTTATCGAGGTTCCATTCCTTGGCCTTGCTGCGGGTGAACTGCAGGGCGCGGGCGCAGTCGAACATCGGGCCCTTCACCGGCGGGACGAGTCCGTCGGCGGTGGAGTCCTTGATGGTGCGGTACTCCACGGACACGACGGATATGCCGGCTTCGAGGGCCGGCTTGAGTAGGCTGCGGACGACCGACCGGTCGCCGCCGCTCCAGCCGCCGCCGTGGATGTAGAAGAGCAGGGGCGCGGGCTTATCGGACTTCGCGCGCCAGAAGTAGATCCGCTGCATGCGGTGCGGACCATAGGAGACGTTCTCGTCCGGCTCGACGGGCAGCGGATATTTACGGAACTCCGGGTCGATGACTTTTGCCGGTACGGCGGCCTTGGCGGGAGCTTTGGTCGGCGCGTCGGCAGCGAACAGGGAGGCGGCGCCTAGGGTAAGGGCAACGACGGAAGCGAGCAGGGGGTTCATGCTGCCATTGAGACAGCCAGAACCCCCTGCGGTTGCGAGTAAAACCTTACTTCGCTGGTGTCGCGGGCGGGACCTTGCAGGACTGCCAGGCGAGGAACTTCCATTCACCTTTTTCGAGGTGCCAGACGGCGAGGAAGCTGATGGTGCTCTCGGCGGGGTTGCCTTTCACGACCGCCTTCACATCGAAGCGTCCGGCCATGAGTGCGATGCCGGGGGCAGGGAAGGTGAAGGCGCGCTGCTGGTAGGCGTATTTCGAATAAGTCGCCGAACCATCCGTCAGGGAATCGATCAAGGACGCCTTGGTGTCGACCTGTCCGTTCGAGTGGGCGTAGTGCAGATCGGGCGAAAGCACGGCTTCGAGCTTTTCGCGGGTCGGGGCCAGCATGGCCGCCACCCGGGCGTCGTCGGCCGCGGACACGCGCGCGAGTTCGGGGTGGTCGGCGGCCGAGCAGGTGAGGGTGGCGAGGAAGACGAGGAGGAGGGAGCGCATGGGAAGAGCTGAGGATAGATGGCAGATGACAGAGGGAGGGCTTTATTTATCCGTCATCTGTCATCTTCACTGCCTTACGGCCGTGACAATGCTGCGATCGCACGCCGTGTCCTGGTGGCGGATGTCACCGAAGCCGGCTTCGGTCAGGAGCGCGCGCATCTCGCCGGTACCGTAACAACGGCCTTCGGTGACGCTCATCAAGAGCGCAGAGTAGGCCGCCACGGGCGCCGGGCCGGTCTTGGTGTCGTTCAGGTGGGCGTCGTGGACGATCAGCAGGCCGCCCTTAGGGAGAGCCTTTGCGGAAGCGGCCAGGAGGAAGCGGACCTTATCCGTGTCCCAGTCATGGAGGACGTTAGAGAACAGGTGGACGTCATAGCCCGAGGGTAGGGCTTCGGTGAACATGTCGCCGGCCTTGACGTCGACGCGGTCCTGGAAGCCACGCTTGGCGATCATCTTGCGCGTGATGCCGTCGACTGGGGCGCGTTCGAAGACCGTGGCGGTGAGCTGGGCGTGGTTGGCGACGAGGGCACAGGCATAGATGCCCGAACCGCCGGCGATGTCGAGCAGGCGGCTACGTGCGCCGATCGGCGAAGCCTTCGCCATGGCGGGGCCGAGCGTGAAGCCGCGCGAATCCATCGCCGCCGTGAAGCTCGTCGCGAACGCGTCGGTGAGCATGGCTTCGCTCCACGGCTTCTCATCCTTGTAGCTACCCCAGTTGGCCGGTTTGTCGGTCTTGAGGATGACGACGAAGTCTTTCACCACCGGCCGGTCCTTGAGCGAGGCGTAATAGGCGCCCAAGAAGACCGGTGAGGTGCTGACGAGGTGTTCTTGGCCGAGCGGGGTGGTGGAGTAGATGCCGTCTTTCATGGCCAGGAAGCCATTGGCGACGAAAAGCGTCAGCATCACGTCCGTCGGCCGGCGGTGGGTACCAAGGTCGCGGCAGACCGTCGCGAAATCGGCAGGCTTCGTGGCGAGCTTGGTGAACAGGTCGAATTCCGTAATCGCGGCGGCGATCAGGTCGACGGCATAGAGGCCATCACGGAAGCGATAGATCTCCAGTGGGTCGTGGGCGGGCGAGCGGGTCAGGTCGAGCGGGGCGGGCATGTTACTTGAGGGTCTTGATGTAAAGGACGATGGAGTCGACTTGGCCGTCGGTCAGCACGCCGGCGAAGCTAGGCATGGCGAACTCCGATTTCATGAAGGAGGCGTGCTTCTTGGCGTTAGGCTCGAGGATGGATTCTCGGAGGTAACGCTCGTCCGCGGTGAGCGAACCCTTCTTGCCCTTGTCGGTCACGTAATCGCGCTTGGAGCCAAAGAGGCCTTTCCAACTCGGCCCGACGTTGCTCATCGCAGTCTCGCCGACCGAGTGGCAGGCGATGCAGCCGAACATGGTGGCGAGGCGTTTACCTTCTTCGGCAGAGACGATCTCGGCCTTCTTCGCCGCCGCGGCACGCGGGGTGAGGTCGATGTCGATCGGGCCGAAGCCTTCGGCGACGGGGTCGAATTTCGTGAACTCGTACGGCGTCGTGTAGGCGTTCTGACGCATCTCGGCGCCGGTGGCGGACGCGATGCCCCAACCGATGCGTAGTTGCTCGACAGGCTTCAGTCCGGGGACGCCGATGAAGACGCTCTTACCGTCTTGGCTCAGGTAGGCGCTGCTGGCCGTCAGCCAATCGTTGCCGGTCTTGCCGTCGGCCTTGTATTGCGCTGAACCGTAGGTGTGGGCCCGCTTGTAGTGCCACGTCGCGAAGGAGTAGTTGTCGGGATTCGTGGCCTTGGCCGAATCGAGGGCGACGTCGAAGCGGAGCAGGATGCCGCGGTCCGTCGGGATGACTTCGCGGGGCGTCAGCGAAGGCGCGCCGGTGTGTCGCACGCGTTCGATGCCGGTGAGGGTCTTCAGCGTGTTGCCCCAGCCGGCGATCTGGAAGCCGGCGATGTACAGCTGGCCGTCGGCCGGATTGACCGAGCCGTTGAGGGGCGGGGTGGCGAAGTCGCTGGCGATGCTGACGACGCTGGCCTGCGGGCGGGAGCCGCGATGATTCCAGAGCACGCGGAGGAGGTCCGGCTGGTTGAAGCAGATCTGCAACATCTCGTCATTGAGCGCACCCATCTTGGCGTCGAAGAGCCAGACCTGCGAGAGGGCGGAGGCGTTGACGGCGTGGGGAATCCAGGTGAGCGGCTCGGCGATGGGGGCGGGATATTTCTGCTTGGGCAGTTTATCGCTCAGGAAGCCATAGAACTGGGCGTCCTCGACGATGTGGATCGGCGTGCTGGGGATGTACTGACCCTGCTGGTCGCTGGCGATGACGAGGCCGGTGCGCGGATGGACCGACAGGTTGGGCTGACGGAAGCCATAGCCGAGCAGGGTGGCCGTCTGCCCGTCGGCGGAGATGCGGAGGATGCTGCCGTTGTGCTTGCCGATGGTCGTCGCTTCCTGACCGCCTTTACCGATGACGAACTCGCCTTTCGGCGCGAGCCGGATCGTGCTGGGGAACTCGCGCATGTCGGCGGTCTGGGCGAAGGCGTTCGAGAAGAGCTCATGGACGTCGGCTTCACCGTCGCCGTTCGTATCGCGGAGTCGCCAGATGCCATTGCGGTCGAAGACGAAGATCTGTTCGTCGCGGATGGCGCAGGTCATCGGCTCGTGCAGTCCGGAGGCGAAACGGCGCCAGGTGACGTCGGTGGCGCCCTCCTTGAGTCCGCGGGCGAGCCAGACATCGCCGTCGAGGGTGACGACGACCGCCGTGCCATCTTTGAGGAATTGGATATCGCCGGTGCGGACGGCACGTTTCCATGGGTTGTCGACGGGCAGGCCGATATGGTCGATGACATAGGGTTCCTTGGCGGAACTGAGGGCGACCTTGGTCGTGACCGAGGTTTTCCATCGGCGTGAAGCCGGTCCGGCGGGGATGGCGACGGCGGCGATACCGGGGGCGGGGTGTTCATCGCAGAGCGAGACACAGATCGCGGACGCGGCCGCGTTGGCGGGAACCTTGACCGCAAAGAAGTCGTCGTCAGGGATGAGTTCGGCCGGGCCGCTGACCGTGACTCCCGTCTCCAGTTCTTGGGACGGGCCTTGGTGGCGGGCGCCGACGACGAGGAGCAGGTCCTTCGTATGGGCAGAGACGGACAGGTGGCGTTCGACCACGATCTGGCCGTCATGTTCGGAAGTCTTCCAGCGCTCGCGGATAGTCGCATCGGCGACGCGATAGGTGAGGACGACGTCTTGTCCGACGAGTTCGACGGATTGGAATTGGCCGAGCGACGACGGGACAGGACCGCGGCCGACTTCCTCCGGCGAAGGGGCGGGAGAGCGCGGGTCGGTGCGATCGACCGTGGCGCCGAGCTGCCAGCCGGGGATGATGGCGTGGCCGAGCCAGAGTTTTCCTTCAGGCTGCGGGGCGGGGAACTGGCCGCCGAGTGTCTTGCGGCTGGGGTCGTGATAGGAGCCGGGTGCGAGGGCTTTGTCGCTGACGCCTTTACCACGCCAGACGGCGGAGACGCGGAGTAGGTCGGTGTCAAAGCAGGCCCAGGTGTCATGGGGTAGCTTGATGATGATCCCGCGTGGCGTAAGGTTGTTCTTACCGAGTCCGTCCCGGCGTGCGTCGAGGATCGAGGAGAAGAAAGGGAAGTCGGCTTCGACCCAGGTGCCCCATGGCTGCGGGGCGTAAGAAATGGTCTTACGGCCTTCGCGCGGCGCAGGTTTTTTTACCGGCTCGGCCGCGAGACAGCTCAACGCGCCGAGGAGCAGGGTGAGGATGGGCCGGCTGACGATCATGGGTGGGTAAGGGGTAGCCCTCGCCCTGATAAAAGGCAATAAGACCTGCTCGAGATGAGTGAAAACCTCAGAGTCCTTGCAACCAGCGGAGGAAGCTGCCTTCCTCGGAGACCATGATGCGGAGCAAATCGCTCCGTTCGTCAGTCCAGGGGAGGACGCGGGCCGAGAACTCCACTTGTTCCTTTGTCACGTCGAGCAGGAGCGGCTGCTTCAGCAAGGCTTGGTCGCGTGTCATGATGATCCAGTCCGAGCCATAGAAGCCAGCGTCCTCGTAGGCCGTATCGTTGTCGTCGATGGTGATAGCCGGGAAGCCGATCTTCTCGGCGATGCGGTAGACCACGGGGTGGAGGTCGAGGTAGCGATTTGAGACGTGGATCACGATGGCACCGTCAGGCTTGAGGTGGCGCTGGTAGGTCGCGAAGGCCTCCAGCGTGAGCAGGTGGACCGGAATCGCGTCGCTGCTGAAGGCGTCGAGGATGATCATGTCGTACTGCTGATCAGGTTCCCCTTCCATGCGGAGGCGAGCATCGCCCATGACGAGTTCCGTCTTCGCCTTGGAGTCTTTCAGGTAGGTGAACGTGCTCGTCGCGAGCCGCGCCACGTCGTCATTGATTTCGTAGAAGCGGAACGTGTCGCCCTGGCGGCCCCAGGCGGCGAGGGTGCCGGAGCCGAGGCCGACGGCGCCGACGCGGCGACCGCCTTCGGGCTTGATGGTGCGCAGAAGTCGCCCGACGCCGCTGGTCGAGGTGTAGTAACTGCTGGGGTTGGTGCGTTTCTCGGGGTCGACGTATTGGAGTCCGTGGATCGTGGCGCCGTGCTGCAGCGTGAGATGATGCAGCTCGGGATTACCGGCATCGTTCTCGATGACCTTGAGCACGCCGTAGAAACCGCGGGTGACCGAGAGGGCGCCCCGCAAAGACGTCGCGGCGACGTCGTACAGGCCGTAACCGAAGCCCGGGAGGAGCAGGAGCAGGACGGCCCAGCCCCAGCGGCCGCGGCCCTTCTGCAAGAAGCACGTGACGTCCTGGCGGAGGACGCCCAGCACGAGCGCCGCCGTGAGGAAGAGCGCGAGGTGGAGCTCGAAGTAATCCAGGAAGATGAACGGGGCCACGAGGGCGACGAAGAGTCCGCCCGCCGCCCCGCCGGCGGAGATGGAAAGGTAATAGCTGGTCAGGCGGCTGGCTCCCGGTCGCAGGCGGAAGACCTCGCCGTGGCAGACCATGCAGGCGACGAACATCGTGCCGAGGTAAAGCGTGGCGAGCGGCGTAA
Source organism: Opitutia bacterium UBA953 (assembly GCA_002293125.1). GTDB lineage: Bacteria > Verrucomicrobiota > Verrucomicrobiia > Opitutales > UBA953 > UBA953. Next base: position 10,619 of record DBCR01000077.1, on the reverse strand, counting down.
TGTTCGGGTGTGATTCCGCCTGATTCAGGTTGTATAGCACCATGCCGAGCAGCGCGGCGAGGAGGGGCAACCAGACGGCGCGGTGATACCAGCGCGGGCTGTCGAAGCTGATGATGAACGAGAGCAGGTATAGGCTGAGCGGCAGCACCCAGAGGAAGGGCACGACGGCGATGTCCTGGCAGATTTTATTAGTGATCGCGAGGAGCAGCATCACTCCACATGCGGGCAGGGCGAACCAGAGCAGCTTACGGCCCGTCGACGGAGCTTCTTCCGCGTCGTCCGCGATGGCCGCTTTCGTATCGGCGCCGGCGCTCTTCCAGACTTTGTAGCCGCACCAGCCGGCGAGGCCGGCGTAGAGGGCGAGGCCGACGGACCACCAGTTGGCCTGAGCCTGACGGGCGAGCTGAGGTTCGAGCACGAACGGATATGCCAGGAGCGCGAGAAGGGAGCCGATGTTCGAGAGGGCGTAGAGACGATAGGGCGAGACGCCGGGGTTCGCCTTGCTGAACCAAGCCTGCAAGAGTGGGCCGGTGGCGGAGAGCACGAGGTAGGGGAGGCCGAGGCAGGCCAAGAGCAGCAATAGGATGTGTCCAGCGGCATTGGAACCGTCGGTCGGCTTCCATTGGTCGCCTGGGGTGATCGGGAGCAGGGCCACCGCGAGCGCCAACAGGCAGAGGTGGGTGATGACCTGACGGCGAGGGGTCAGGCGGCTGATGCTGAAGTGGGCGTAGGCGTAGCCGCCGAGAAGCAGGACCTGGAAGAACAGCATGCACGTCGTCCAGACGGCAGGCCCGCCGCCGAACCAGGGGAGGATGAAGCGCGCGATCAGCGGTTGGACGAGGAAGAGCAGGCAGGCTCCCCAGAAGATGGTCAGGCTGAAGGCGAACATGGCGGGGTACGTGTTGGGAACCCCGCTGTGAGGCGAAGGTTAGGGCAAAGAAGGGCTAGGTCCTCGCCTCCCTCATGGCAACCCCGTTCAGGCCCGCGGACGGAACTTCAGCACCAGCGACTCATACCCGAGCCTCCGCTCGTAGTCATGCTCGGTCTCCGTACGTTCCTCGGCCGAGACGATCTCCATACCGTCCAGTAGCTCGACGCACTTTTGCAGTAGGGTACGCACGATGAGCCGAGCGTGCGGGGCGCCGAGGCAGAGGTGTTCGCCGAAGCCAAACGACAGGTGCGGGTTCGGCTTGCGGTCGATCTTGAACTCGTCGGCCTGTGGGAAGACGGACTCATCGCGGTTGGCGGAAGCCCAGCCGAGCGAGACGCGCCCGCCGGCGGGGACCTGTTCGCCGTGCACGGACGTGGCGACGGGGCAGACGCGGCCGATGTGTGTCAGCGGCATGAAGAACCGGAAGAACTCCTCGCTCGCATGCGTGATCCGCTTCGGCTCTTCGCGCAGGTAGGCCAGCGCCTCGGGGTTGGCGGCGAGGTGGCCGAGCGCACAGGCGACGGTGTGGATGATCGTGTCGCGGCCGCCGGCGAAGGCCAGGTTAGCGAACCCCATCATCTCTTCGCGCGTGAGCGGACGGTCGCGGAAGGTCGCTTGCGTGAGCGCGCTGAAGAAGTCGGCGCCAGGTGCGCGGCCAGCCGCATCGAACTTGGCGTGCAGGTAGTTCTCCAGCTCGACGCCTTTCTTGAGGCCGCCCCGGACGCGGAAGACGTGGATGCCCCAGCCGATCCAGAGGTCAGCTTCACTTTCGTGAGTATTGAGGAGATAGGTGAGCGCACGGGCCTGGAGGGGCAGGGCAAAGCCGTGGACGACCTCGGTCGTGTCGCGAGCGATCGCATCACGTAAGAGGCTATCGATGAGATGTTCGACCTGTGCGATCATCTCAGGCAGCTTCGGACGGTTGAAGAACGGTTCGACGATGGCGCGGTATTCCGAGTGTTCGGGTGGATTGGTCTCGATCGGTAGCTGGCGCATCGAGCGGGCTTCTTCCTCGGACGGGATCGGCACGCGGAAGGGCGCGTCGGAACTATAAGTCCTCCAATCCTTGGCCGCCTGCCGGACTTCGGCATGGCGCAGGATCATCGGAATCTGCTCTCCCTGGAATTCGTAACGCGCGACCGGTCCAGCCTCCCGCTTCGCCTTGAAAGGATCGGAGGGCTTATGGCCGAAGGGACATTTGCCGCCGAACATGAGCTTACTTATTCTTTTTTACCTTCTTCTTGCCGCCTTCGGCTCCTGGTGCCGGAAGCACGTGCGCGCGTTCGGCCCAAGTGCGCCAGAGGGCGGCGAGTTCCTTGGCCTTCGCGGGCTGGCTCGGGGCGAGGTCGTGTAGTTCGGTGCGGTCGGTCTTGAGGTCGTAGAGTTCCCAAGCGCCGTTACGGCCTTGGCGAACGAGCTTGAGGTCTCCTTGGCGGACGGCTGCGTTGCCTTCGTGCTCCCAGTAGATCGCCTCGCGCTCGATAGGCTTGTCGGCGAACGCCGCCACGAGGCTGCGTCCTTCCATCGGCAGGATTGCCTTGCCGTTGAATTCCTTCGGATAGGCGGCGCCGGAGACGTCGACCACCGTGGCCATCACGTCGATCAGGTGCCCGGGCTGGCGGCGGAATTCATTCTTCGCCGCGATGCCGGCGGGCCAGTGGGCAATCAGCGGGGTACTGATGCCGCCTTCGTGATTGAAGTGCTTGTAGAGACGGAAGGGGGTGTTTTGCGCATAGGCCCAACTTTCGCCGGAAAACCAGTTCGACTTGCCCGTGCTGGGGTCGCCTTCGGTCCGTCCCTTGGCACCGGCCTCGGCATTGCCGCCGTTGTCGCTCATGAAGAGGATGAGGGTATTGTCCAGCACGCCGCGCTTCCGGAGCCCGTCCACGAGGTCGCCGATGGCTTTATCCATCCGGGACATCACGGCGGCGTAGGTGGCCATCAGGTGGTCGAAGCGCTTCTGCCCTTCAGCGGGCACATCTTTCCAGGCCTTGATCGCGTTCGGCATCGGCGAACTCGCCCACTGCTTGTCGATGAGACCCATCTCCAGCTGGCGTGCGTAGCGGCGGGCACGGACTTCTTCCCAGCCGAGCTGATATTTGCCGAGGAACTTCTCGATGTCGGCCTTAGGGGCCTGGAGCGGGAAGTGTGGCGCGTTGTGGCAGAGGTGGAGGTAGAAAGGTTTCTTGGCGGCGAGCGCCTCGTCGATGAACTTTAGGCCGTAAGTCGTCCAGAGGTCGGTGCTGTACCAATCCTTCGGCAGCCGGGGGTCATCCTTGGCGAGTTTTTCTCCGTCGAGGAAGAGTTCCGCCCGCGGCGCGTCGGAGAAGAAGAAGCCGCCGGCGGCGGCGTTGAGGCTCCGATCAAAGCCGCGGGACTTCGGGGTGACGCCATGGTTTTGGCCGACATGCCACTTTCCTGTCATCGCGGTGAGATAGCCTGCAGGACGAAGCACTTCGGCCATCGTGACGCAGCTGTCATTAAGGCGGCCGACGTAGCCGGGAAGTTTCTGGTCCTCGGTCATGTGGCCGATACCTGCCTGGTGGGAGTAGACGCCGGTGAGCAGGGCGGCACGCGTCGGGCAGCAACGGCCGGTGTTATAGAACTGGGTGAAGCGCAGGCCGTTCTGGGCGAGCCCGTCGAGGTTTGGCGTCGGGATTTCGCTGCCGTAACAGCCGACATCAGAGAAGCCCATGTCGTCGACAAGGATGACGACGATGTTGGGGCGCGACCCCGCTTGGCTCACGACGGTAGCGCCAATGGTGGCAAGGGCTCCGAGGAGCAGGGGGCCGAGAAAGGAGAGTCTCATGGGTTTAGGCGGTAAGGATAGCGGGTGTCCCGCCCCCGGACATGCTGATCTATCGCGGGACGGCCACGGGGACGACCCAGTCGTCGGTGCGGAAACTGGTGGCCGGCAGACCGGCGCCGTTAACCAGATTACAGTCAGGATTTTCGGACCAGGCATAGCGGGCGGCGACTGGGGAGGGGACTTCGGGGCTGCTTACCACTAATGCCGTGCCGTCGATTCGCCCCGAGGCTGCTTTCCAAACCCGATCGGCACCGGCGATGATCAGGCCGCGGGGGGCGGCGCCATCGCGGGTCTTGAGGCCTTCGCTATGGCGGAAAGAAATACGGATGGCCCCGCCTTCGACCTGATGGCCGGCAGGGAGCGGTCCGCTGATGGCGGGTACCTTCCGATCGTAGACCGTGGCGAGCGCCCAGTAGGAGAGGCGGAGGCCGACGTCCTGCTTGTTCTTCGGGTGGATGTCCTTGGGGTCGCCGATATCGAGGGTGATGGCCATGCCCGTCTTCGGGAGGGCGAGGACCTTCATCATCGACTCGCGGATACGGGGCCAGTTTTCGGAATCGGAGTTCCGGTAGTTGGGCAGCTGCACCCAGGCGAAAGGCACTTCGTCCTGCCAGAGGGCGCGCCAGCTCGTGACAAGCTGCGAAAGTTGCTCATCGTAAAGTGCGGCGTTCCCCGCGTTGCCTTCGCCCTGGTACCAGAGCATGCCGCGGAGCGTGTAGGGGGCGAGGTTGACGACTTTGCCGTTATAGAGGCCGGCAGGGCCGCCCTTGAGTCTGCGCATGGCGAGCGGGTTCCGCGGGGCAGGCGTGACGAACTCCTTGCCCTCCTGTTTCGCCTTGGCGACGGCGGCTTTCCAGGTGGCCATCTGCTTCGCATGCAGTTCGCCGGACTTGCTTTCATCGAAGGCGAGGTAGTCCTTCGTCTTGGCGTCGAAGTTCGCCTTCGTTTCCGGGTCGGAAGACTGCGCCTCGGCGGAGACCCAGGATTCGATCGGCGTGCCGCCTACGGACGTGTTCACCAGGCCGACGGGCACGCCGACTTCGCGGTGGATCTCGCGGCCGAAGAAGTAGAGCACCGCGGAGAAACGGCCGACGGTATCGGGCGTGCAGGCGCTCCAGGCGCCTTTGCCTTCGGCGGCAGGGGAGGCAGAGTGAGTCGAGGATTCCTGGTAATGACGGATCAGCGGGTAGTTCGCGGCGGCCTTCTCGGCGTCGAAGTGATTCGAGGACTGGACGGTCATCGCCATGTTCGACTGACCGGAGCCGAGCCAGACTTCGCCCACGAGCACGTCTTTTACTTCGAGCTTATGTCCTTCCTTGCCGGTCACGACGAGCGTCCGCGGTTCGGCGGAGGCCTTGAGGGCGTCGAGCTTCAGCATCCACTTTCCGTCGGCGTCCGCGGTAGCGGTCTTGGACTGGCCGGCGAAGGCGACGGTGACAGATTCACCCGCATCGGCCCAGCCCCAGACAGCCACAGGCTTTTCGCGTTGCAGGACCATGTGGTCGGAAATCGGGGCGGCCAAGCGGAAGCTGGCGGCGAAGAGGGAGGAGCAGCCGACCAGAACGGCCAACAGGATGGGAAGGAAGCGAGGGGTACGCATACCTTTCAAACAGCGGATTTCGCAGAAGGTTGCGAGCAATTAGCAGGCGGGGTTTGGCGGTTGCGGGCCTATGATGGGCGGCTAATTTCTTAATGTCGTGCCCCGCTTCGCCCTCATCTTCTGTCTTATCGCCGCTGGGGTGTCCGACGCCGACGGTCAGAAGTCGCCCCAGCCCATGTCGTCGATGAGCACGAAGACGAAGTTGGGTTGGCGGGCTGCTTGGGCGCATAGGGCGAAACTAAGCCAAGAAATGAGCAGGGCGCAACGCATGGGGCAGGTGAGGATTACCCTGTGCCTTCAGGGTTGTCAAAAGGCTTAACGCCAGAGCGGTTCGGCCTGCGTCTTGCTCCACGCTTCCCATCGCGCAATCAAGGTCTTGGTCAACTCTTGGTGGCTCGCGGATACTTCCCTTTTTTCGGAAGGGTCAGCTTCCAGGTCGTAGAGTTCCCAGCGGGGGCCGCCCTTGAAGAGCTTCCACTTTCCGGATCGCAAGGCGCCACTCTTGCCGACGCGCCAGTAGAGCGTCTCATGGAGCGGCCCGACCTCAGGATTCGTCAGCAGGGTGCGTAGGTCTTTGCCATCGGCATCGGCCGGGGTCTCGACGCCGGCGGCGGCGAGGGCCATCGCCGTAAGGTCGGTGGAGATGACCGGGGTCTTGATGATCGTTCCGGGCTTCGTCACGCCGGGCCAGGTCACCGCATACGGCACGCGGATCCCGCCTTCGAGTAGCTGACCTTTTTCGCCCCGGTGGGGATGGTTGCTAGACGTAAGCTCGCGCGTAGGGCCGCCGTTGTCGCTGAGGAAGACGACGATCGTATTCTCGGTCTGCCCATTGGCGTCGAGCTTGGCCATGAGTTTGCCGACGGATTCGTCGAGGTGCGTGAGCATCGCGGCGAAGATGCGCCGTTGCACATCGGGGATATCCTTGAAGCGGGCCATGTGGGCGTCGGTTCCCTGCATCGGGCTATGGACGGCGTTGTAGGCGAGATAGAGGAAGAAAGGTTTCTCCTTCGTGCGGTCGAAGAAGTCCATCGCCTCGCGCGTGAACGCATCGGTGAGATTACTCGGTTCCTCGATGGCTTGGTCGCCGCGCATCATCGGGTTGTCTTTATTGTATTCCGGTTCGTCGGACTTGAGGTGGTCGCTCTCGATCAGGCGGCCATCTGGCGAGGTCCAGCGCCCCATCGCGCCATCAGGCAGGTTCTTCCGCCGCAGCCAGGTGGTATTGCCCTTGCCGATTGCGGGCTCGAAGTAGCGGCCTTCGTGGAGGAAGCCGAAGAAGTCGGCGAAGCCTCGCTTTTGCGGGTGGAAGGGGGCGGTGCCGCCCAGGTGCCATTTGCCGACAAGCCCCGTGTGATACCCGGCGGTGCGCAGGCGATCGGCGATGGTCGGTATGCCGACAGGTAGGCCGATGCCAGGTTCCAGGTTCTTGCTGCCGATCGGGTTGAACTCGAAACCAAAGCTCGTCTGGTAGCGTCCGGTCAGGAAGGCGGCCCGAGAGGCGGCGCAGAAAGGCGCCGTGACGTAGCCATCCGTGAAGCGTGCGCCCTTCGCGATGAGCCGATCGATGTTCGGCGTCGGGATGCCGTTACCGCCATAGCAACCCAACTCTCGGTAGCCGAGGTCATCTGCGACGATGAACAAAACGTTGGGCTTCTTCGTTTCCGCCCCCAGGAGCGGTGCTAAGGAAGTGAGCAGCAGGCTGAGGAAGGTGAGTGGCTTCATCGGGATACGAGCCGACACTATCGACGCAGGTCCTCGCTTTGCTACGCTTAATTCAGGCGCGGAGGTTCTGAATTTCGGCAATTGGCAGGGGCGGACTCTCAGCGCTTCACCGGCAGCCACTGCACGGCGTCGACGATGACGTGGCCGTCGGTGCCGGCGTTGGCGACCTCGACCCAGCCGGCCTGACCGGCGCTGAATTCGAAGGTGCCGACGACATGAAAGAGGCCGTCGACGGCAGGCTTGAGCTTCTGGTTCACGAGGACCTTGGCTTCGCCGTTGGCATGGCGGATCGTGACCGGGACGTTCGTGGCGCGGTTGCCGTTGATGCTGTAGGAGACTGCGACGCGGTAAGTACCGGCCGCGGGCAGGGTAGGCGAGAAGCGGGCGGTCATCGCACCTTTCTCGCTGTTGCCGTCATGGCGATAGCCGTCGCCGACATAGCGGGGGCTGGTGTGGCCCGTCGAGTCGAAGCCCTTGAGCGCGGCGGCGGTGTCATCCAGCACGACACCCGCGAGCTTCGCCTTGTCTACGCCATGGGCGCCGCCGGTCGCGGCGGTCGGGATGAAGTCGAGGACCTGGCCCGCGGCGAGGAGGCGTTCCTTGAGCGCGCCGTAATCGACAGCCTGCACGGAGGTATTGCGTTCGATGGCGAGACCGGCGGCGGTGGCGGCAGACTGACCCATGACCATGAAGACGGGCTCCATGCGGATCGAGCCGTAGGCGATATGGCTCGCGCTCAGGCAGACCGGCACGAGCAGGTTGGTGCATTCGGAAGCGCGCGGGCGGAGGCTGCGGTAGCTGACGGGGTAGGGCTTGCTGCCGACCTGGACGTCGCCCTCATTACGCACGAAGCCTTCCTTGGTGACGAAGCGCTGGATGTGGTGCGAGTCCATCTGGTAGGCGCCCATGCCCACGGAGTCGTCGATGATCTCCGTGCGGCGGCAGTTCTTCTCGGACATCACGTAGTCGGCGATCATGCGGCGGGCTTCGCGGACGTAGAGCTGGCGGGGCCAGTTGCCGTTATCCTTGAATTCATCTTTCGCGAGGCCGAGCTTCTGGAAGGCCAGGCGCATCTTCTCGGGCACACGCGGGTGGAAAGCGTAGGTCCACATCAGGCCCTTCTGCCAGTCTTCATGGGCCTGCCAGATCTTGGCGCGGGTGGCGTAATCGGCGTCAGCGTAATCCCAGTTCTGGCCGATGAAGTCGGTGCTGATCGCGAAGTTGTTGTTCGTATCCGTCTTGCGGTTGGGCATCCCTACCGGATTCCAGGAGATGCGGTCTTCGCCGGCCTCGACGTTGCGGAGGGCGAGTTCGTACCAGCGTTCGTCGTAATTGGCCGGCTTCTCCCAGTCGCGGCGGTTCTCCGGCACGTCCGTCGTGCACATGCGGAAATTGTAGGCCTGCACCTTTCGGTCGCCGGACCCATCAGGGCCGGGGATTTCTTTCTCAATACCAGGTAGCAGGCCGCTGGCGGGGTCGCCTTTCTTGACGTAGGGGTCGACCTCGACCTTGAACTGGTGGGAGCGCGCGTGGCCGACCTGCACGCCGTTGAGCGTCTCGCCGTAGGTGGCGTTGGCTTCGCGGCCGACGTGATAGCTGACGCCCGCCTTGGCCATCAGGTCGCCTTCGTAGGTCGCGTCGATGAACATCTTGCCGGAAAACTCGCGGCCGCTCTCCATGACGATCTTCACGATGCGTGTGCCGTCCTTGACCACGCCCTTCTTCAGGTCGAGCCGTTCGCCATAGACAACGGTCACCTTGTCGCCGGCGGCCTTGAGCATCCGGTCGTAGATGGCGGAGGCCACGTGGGGCTCGAAGGTCCACATCGTACCTTCGTCGGCGGCGTTACCGTGGGGGCGCTTGGAGAAGTAGGCCTCGCGGGTCTGGTGGACCCACTTCTTCTCGTCCGCGTAATGCGTACCGATGGCCGTGTAGAATTCGCGGGAGAGACCGCCGATGGCCTTCTTGTTGCCGATGTCGGTGGCGCCGAGTCCGCCGGTGGTCAGGCCACCGAGGAACTTGGTCGGCTCGATGAGTACCGCTGTGCGGCCTTCGCGGGCCGCCTGGATGGCCGCGGTGATGCCGCCGGAGGTACCGCCGTAGATGACGATGTCCTGGGCGGGGAGGGCGGCGGTCAGGCCGAGGAGGGACAGCAGCAGGGTACGCATGGGGATGCGTTCATGTCAGCAGGTCCCGCTGGCCCTGCAATCCCGTTCCTTATGAGCGGAGCCCGCGCAGGGTGCCGGTGCTGGTGGCGAACTTATCGGCCTCGACCCCGAGACTATGGAGCATGCTGACGTAGAGATTGGCCAAGGGGGTGTTGTTGACGGTGTCGAAGCTTAGGTTCTGGCCGTGGCGGAAGCCACCCCCGGCGAGGATGAGCGGCAGGTTCTGGTTGCTGTGCGAGTTGGCGTTCCCGAGGCAGCTGCCGTACAGGACCTGGGTACGGTCGAGGAGGTTGCCACCGGTTTCGCGGGTATCGCGGAAGGCTGCGAGCATCTCCCCGAAGACGGCTAGCTGGGCTTCCTCGATCTTACGGAGCTCGGCGATCTTGTCCGGCTCGTTGCCGTGGTGCGTGAGGCCGTGGGTCTCGTTCTTTACGCCGGGCACGTGCGGTACGACGGAGAAGGTGCTGAGCGAAAGCGTGACCACGCGGGTGCTGTCGGTCTGGAGCGCGAGGCGGACGAGGTCGAACATCAGGCGTGAGCGGGCGACGACCTCATTGGCGTCGGCGATGTCCTTGGGCATCGGATAATCGACCTTCGGCTTGGGGCGGTTCTCCCAGGCGATGCTGCGTTCAAGGCGTCCTTCGAGCTCGCGCACGCTCTGGAAGTATTGGTCGAGACGGGCGCGGTCCTGCGGGTCGGAGCTCTTTTCCAGTCGCTTGGCTTTGTCGAGGATCAGGTCGAGCACGCTGCCGCCGGCCTGGATGCGACGCATCGTGGCGGCTTTCTCTTCGGGCGTGCCGGCGACGAAGAGCTTCCGGTAGAGCCGTTCGGCGCTGGCCTCGGACGGAAGGGTGACGCCGGAGCGGGAGACGGCCACGGAATCGGCATAATGTTCGCCTTGGCGGACCGCCACGGCGAGCGAGGCGAAACGGGTATCTGCGCCGATCTTCTCGGCGACGAGTTGGTCGAGCGAAAGGCTATTACGGAAGGTCGGCTGACCCGGATGCGGCGCACCGGAGAGGAAGCACTGGCCGGCGTGGTGATTGCCATCGACGCCGGGGTGGGAGAGTCCCGCAAACGTGGTGAACTGGTCGCGCTGTTTCGCCAGCAGGTCGAGGTAGGGGCTCGTGGTCTCGCCGGCCTTCGGGAAGAAGAACGCGGGCATCATCCCCAAGGGCACGTGGATGGCCAGCAGGCGCTTGGGCGGAGCCTTCTCCGCGGCTTTGGCGAGGGCTGGCAGGGCCAGACAGGCGCCGGCAGCGAAGAGGAAGTCACGTCGGTTCATGGTCAGCGAGAAGTGGGGAGGAAGAGCGGGCTTTGGGCGAGGGCGTGGAGGAGCGAGCGCAGTCCGTAGCCGTTTGCTTTGGTCTGGGCGACGATGCGGCG
>DBCR01000055.1 GCA_002293125.1 Opitutia bacterium UBA953 | reverse complement strand
CGATAGTGGTCGGCGGTCGGGCCGGTGAGGGCGGTGCGTACGCGCACGACGGAAGGGTGCGCGGCGAGACGTCGCGCGAGTTCGGTCGCGTTGGCCGAGAGCTTCGCGGTGACCTGCGCGACCTGCGCCGCTTGCGGGGCGAGCGCCGCGGCGTCGAGCGCGTGCAAGGGGACGTGCCGCTGCCGGGCGGCGGCCAGGAGCTCGGCGGCGCGCGGGCGCGCGGGATTCACGGCGAGGACCCCCGCCATGACGTCGCCCGACGAGGCGGCGTACTTCGTGAGGCTGCAGGGGACGAGGTCGGCGTAAGGCAAGACATCGGTGGCGGCGACGCCGGCAGAACTCGGGTCGACCACCAACATCGCCCCGTGAAGATCGCAAAGCGCGCGCAACGCACGCAGGTCGGCGGTCTGGAGCTGCGGATTGTTCGGCGCTTCCGTGAGGACGCCCGCGACGTCTCCTCGCGCGAGGAGGCGCCCGACCTCAGCGAGGTCGGTGACATCATGGACGAACCTGCGCTCGATGCCGGGATTCTTCTCGAGCAGGCGAATCGAATCGACGTACAGCCAGCCCAACTGGATCCAGACGCGGCGACCGGCGGCGGACTGCACGACGTCGACGGCATGCAGGGCGGCGTCGACGGCGTTCATGCCCGAGGAGCAGAGGAGCAGGTCCGCGAGCGCGACGCCTTGGAAAAAAGGCGCGAGCGCAGCGCGTACTTCGGCCGAGCCCGTATCGGGGGCGTCCGGCTCATCGGCGAGCCAGGCCTCGGCCTGACGGGAAGAAATGAGCGCGCCCGTGTGCTGCACGAGCTTGGCCAGCCGGTTTGCGGCGTCGCCTGACTCGACGATGAGCAGGATGCCCGCCCCGCCGACACCAACGGCCAGCGTGCGTGCGCCGGCCTGCGCTGCGAGCCGCCGTGCGACATCCTCCCGCGCAAGGGGGAAAAGCGCCCAAGGCGGGGCGGGCCAGCTCGGCGGCAGATACTCCGAGTCCGGCGTGAAAGCGCATCGCCGGGCCAACTCCTCCGCGGCCGCCGAGACGAGCGCATTGCGCACAAAGCGCGGGTAGCCAGCGTGGAGGAGTTCCCAGACGCGCCCTTCCTTGCGCTCGTAGCTCTCGACGTCGGCGAGCGTCGGCAAGCAGACCACGGTCGCATGCGGCGAGTCGGGCACCGTGGCGCCCAAGGCTGGCGAAAGGAGCGGCACGTTCAGAGACCTTCGGCGGGCTGCTCGTTCTGCAGGATCTGCTCGAGCGACTGGCGCCGGCGAATCAGCGAGAACTTGCCGTCGCGACGCAGGAGGACTTCCGGCGCCTCGGGGAAGGAATTGTAATTCTTCGTGCTCATGCCAGCGCAATAGGCGCCCGCTCCGCCGATGACGCAGAGATCCCCAGCGGCCGCTTCGGGCAAGCTCCGGGTGGCGAGGGTCTCGGGTTCGCCAGGCGCGCAGCTGATTAGGTCGCCCGATTCGCAACAGTGTCCGACGATGACGTAATCCCGCGAGGAACCGGTGGCCTTCGCGGGGTAGAGATGCACCGGGTGCTGCGAGCCATATAGCGAAGGACGCAGGATTTCGGTCATACCCGAGTCGAGCTTGATGAATTCGCGGGTGCCAGTGGAGACGAGGTCTTGGACGCGGGAAAGGACGGCGCCGGCGTTAGCGACGAGGAAAGTTCCGGGCTCGATCTCGAGACGGAGCTTACGTCCGTCGGCTTGGGCGAATTTCTCGAAGGCGACCTTGACCGGCGCGCCGACGACCTGTGGGTCGGTGCCCTTCTCCGCCGCGACGCGGGCGACCTTGTAGCCGCCGCCGAGGTTGAGCGTATGCACGGTCGGAAAACGGCTGACGAGGGCGAGGCTCGCCGCGGAGACTTCCTGCCAGACGACGGGGTCGCTGCCGGAACCGATATGGGTATGGATGCGGACGACCTTCAGCCCGTACTGCTTCACGATAGCCTGGGCCTGATCCGCCCACTCATGCCAGATGCCGAAGGAGGAGTCCGGTCCACCCACGTTGGTCTTGCCAGTGCCGCCCGAGCCGCGGCCGGGGTTGAAGCGCAGCCCGACCTCGTGGCCCGGGAGAGCCTTGCCGATGCGCTCGAGCTGGTGGAGGGAGCAGGCGTTGACGTGCACTCCCTTATTAAGAAGAGAGGGGAAATCCTCCGGGAGTTCCTGAGAGGAGAGCGAAAGGCGATCTGCCGAGATTCCGGCGAGGATGGCGCGGCGGACTTCCCAGCCCGAGCTGGCATCGAAATGCAGGCCCTTGTTCGCGAAGACCTTCAAGACCGAGGCGTTCGGGCACGCTTTCATGGCAAATCGAACCGTGAGGCCGAAGACGTTCGGGAAGGCCAGCATGGCGTCAGCCTGGGCCTCAAGGGTGACCTGATCATAGACATAGCACGGGGTGCCATGGGCCGCCGCGATCTGGCGGGCCGAATCAGGAAGAAGGAAGCGGTGATTTTCCACGGGAGTGTCTCGGGCGGACTGTGTCAGGCCCGCCCTTCCCTTCCAGCCTTTTTGCGGACCTATGACACCGCTTGCCTCCCCTGCCCTCGCCCCTTGGGATGACCCCAGCTCACGCCATCCTATGTCCGCCCACGAGACCATCGTCGCCGCCGCGACGCCCGCCGGCCGCTCGGCCTTGGCCATCGTGCGCGTCGACGGTCCGTTGGCCGCGGCCATCGCGACTGCCGCCCTCGCCCGCAAGACCCCGCTCGCCGAGAAGACTTCGACGCTCGGTATCTGGCGCAACCAGGACGGCGAGCCTATTGACCAGGTCGTCGCCGTGCTCTGGCATGCTGGCCGCTCTTTCACGGGTAACGACTCGCTCGAGATCACCTGCCACGGCAATCCGCTGCTCGTGCGCCGGATCACCGAAGATTGCCTCGCGCGCGGCGGCCGCATCGCCGAACCCGGCGAGTTCACGCGCCGCTCCTACCTCGCCGGCCGCATCGACCTCACTCAGGCCGAGGCCGTCGCGGATCTGATCCACGCCAGCTCCGAGCGCGCGCTCGCCTCCGCCCGCCGCATGCTCGCCGGCGAACTCGGCCGGCACGTGGCCCGCTGGACCGACCGCACGCTCCAGATCCTCGCCGAACTCGAGGCCCACATCGATTTCCCCGAGGAAGACCTGCCGCCGGAAGACCCGCACGGCCCTGCGGCCCGCTTGATTGAAATTGCGTCAGAACTTTCTGGATACGCCCGCACGGCGAAGCACGACGGAGCCCTGCGCACCGGCCTGCGCGTCGCCGTCGTCGGCGCACCCAACGCCGGAAAGTCGAGCCTGCTCAACGCGCTCGCCGGCGCCGACCGCGCCATCGTGAGCCCCGAAGCGGGCACCACGCGCGATTACCTCGAAGCCCCCGTCGCGGGCCTACCACTCGCCGTCACGGCGATCGACACCGCCGGTTTGCGCGACGGCGGTTCGACGCTGGAAAATCTCGGCATGGCGCGCTCGCTCGAACAGGCGCGCGGCGCGCATCTCCTTCTGCTTGTCGTCGATGCTTCGACGGCGCCCCCTGCCCTGCCCGCGGATCTCATCGCGCTGCTCGACCCCGGGCGCACGCTCATCGTCGCCAACAAGTCGGACCTGCCCGCGCATCGTGCGCAGAAAGATTTCCTGCCACGGATAGCGAAGCTTTCTGCCTGCCTTTTAGACGGACGTGACGCCGAAGCGCTGCGCTGCAAGCTCGGGGACTTCCTCATCGCCAAAGAGATCGCCCCGGGGGCCGAAGACCTCGTGGTCAGCGTCCGCCATGCCGAGGCCCTAGCCCGGGCGGCGGCCGCCCTTTCCGAAGCTGCCGGCCACCTCAAGGCCCCCATCCAGACCGAGCTTGCGGCCGCCCAAGGCCGGGTCGCCCTGGACGCCCTGGGGGAAATCGTCGGTCGCATCGATAATGAGCGTATGCTGGACAAGCTCTTCGCTTCCTTCTGCATAGGTAAGTGATTCCCTCTGGTGAGGGAGCGCCTATGCGACTTCACAAACAAATCCGCCTCGGGCCTGATCGCCCCTATGACGTCATCGTCTGCGGGGCCGGCCATGCCGGCGTGGAAGCCGCCCTGGCCGCCGCCCGCATGGGCGTGGATGTCCTGCTCCTGACGGGGAACGTAGACACCATCGCCCAGATGAGCTGCAACCCCGCCATCGGGGGGCAGGCCAAGGGCCACATCGTCCGGGAAATCGACGCCCTGGGGGGCGAGATGGGCCTGACCGCCGATGTGACCGGCATCCAGTTCCGCCTCCTCAACTCCTCCAAAGGCCCGGCTGTCCAGGCCCCGCGCGCCCAGTGTGATAAGAAGGCCTACCAGTTCCGGATGAAGCACCTCTGCGAACTGCAGGACGGCCTCACCATCTTCCAATCCCAAGTCACCGGGCTCATCTTTAAGAACGGCGCCGTGGTCGGGGTGCAGACCAACCTCGATCTCGACTTCCACGCCAAAACCGTGGTCGTCACCACCGGTACTTTCTTGCGCGGCCTGATGCACATCGGGGCGAATAAAACCGAGGGTGGTCGCTTGGGTGATTTTAGTGCTAAGTCGTTGTCAACCAGTTTCTTAGAGGCTGGAATTGAACTCCAAAGACTCAAGACGGGCACCCCGCCGCGCATCCTAGGAAGGTCCATCGATTTTAGCAAATGTGAGGAGCAGCCGGGCGATGCCTCCCCCACCCTTTTTGCCTTCCACGATACCCGCCAGCCGGCCGATTTGTTCCACGTAGAACAAGCCGGCGAGCGCCTCCCTGGATGGACCCCTGGAAGCGAGCAGGTATCCTGTTGGATGACCGAGGCGACCAGCGCCACCGGCAAGATCGTCCAAGAGAACCTCCACCTCTCTCCTCTCTTTGGCGGCGAGATCACCGGAGTCGGGCCGCGTTACTGCCCGTCCATCGAGGACAAGTTTGTGAAGTTCTCGGATAAGGACACCCATAAGCTCTACCTCGAGCCCGAAGGCCGCAACACCGACGAATGGTATATCAACGGCCTTTCGACCTCCCTGCCCTTTACCGTCCAGCTCCTGATGCTGGCTTCGGTCCCCGGGCTAGAGAAAGCCGTTATGCTGCGCCCAGCCTATGCCGTAGAATACGATTTCGCACCCCCTACCCAACTTTACCCCACCCTGGAGTCCAAAAAGGTCGAAGGCTTATTCTTTGCCGGCCAGATCAATGGAACTTCTGGGTATGAGGAAGCCGGCGCCCAAGGCCTCGTCGCCGGGGTCAATGCCGCCTGTAAGGTCAAAGGTCAGACCCCCATGGTCATTGGCCGCGACGAAGCCTATATCGGAGTCCTGATCGATGATTTGGTGACCAAAGGCACCCAGGAGCCTTACCGGATGTTTACCAGCCGGGCTGAATTCCGCCTACTATTCAACCACGGGAGCGCCGAACTCCGCCTTAAGGATAAAATCGCCGAGTTCGGCTTAGTCCCGACGGATCGCCTAGGGCGAATTCAGGCCAAGGCTGAGAAAGTCGCTCATTGGATCGAATATCTGGAAAAATTAGCCATCCCGGGCGGGATTGCCGGCGACGTCATCCGTCGTAACTGGGAATCAATCCCTAAGGACCTGCCTCCGACATTCCTGGCCGAAGCCCCTGAAGTTCAGGCCGAAGTCATGTACCGGGTCAAATACCGGGGCTATCTGGAACGCGAAACGCGCAACGCCCGCAAGCTACATGACCTGGACTCCTTTAAGGTGCCTGAAGGATTTGATTTCTTAAAAGCCTACGGCTTGCGCATTGAAGCCCGCCAAAAGCTCCAAGCCATTCAGCCCAAGACCCTGGGCCAAGCCAGCCGGATCAGCGGGGTCAACCCAGCAGACATCTCGCTGCTGATGGTTCTTTTCCGGGCAAAGTAATCCCAAAAGGGAAGGGGAGAGTAGGACGGTGTTCCACGTGGAACTCGCCCTATGTAAAGATTATGGCCGCAGAGCGTGACGTTCGTGTTTCTTATATTCATAAACAATTGTTTATTAATGACTTATGACTTAAATAAACTCCGTCACACATTCGGCACGATTGTCACCTAGCTCTGGCT
>DBCR01000069.1:886-31102 GCA_002293125.1 Opitutia bacterium UBA953 | reverse complement strand
TTTCCGCGTCGAAGTCGTCGAGCCCGCCGAGTTCGCCAAGTGGGTGCAGCGGCAGAAGGCTCCCGCTGAGCCCGTCGCCGCCGGCACCAAGGCCGACAAGGGCAAGGCCCTCTTCGCCGCCAAGAGCTGCGTGATGTGTCACAACGTCGGTGGCCACTTTGGCGCTGGCGCCTTCGGTCCGGACCTCACCCACCTCGCCTCGCGCAAGTCGCTCGCCGGCGCCTGGCTCGACAACCGCGACCCGGCCAAGCAGCGCGCACTCGAGACGCAGACGGGTAACACCGAGTCCTCGGTCGAAGTCGACCGTGCGACCCTCAAGGCCAACCTCATCAAGTGGATCGGTTCTTCCGGCGTCGCGCACGGCGCCGACGGCAAGACGCCCACCAAGGACGTCAAGCCCGGCAACCGCATGCATTATTACAAGATGTTCAACGTGGCTGGCCTCCGCGAGACCAACCAGACATTTACCGCCGAGGAACTCGATGACCTCGCCGAATACCTCCTCACCCTGAAGTAAACCTTCCGTAATTTTCACCCTCATGTCCCACGATTCCCATCACGCTCCGGTCGCCTGCAAGACCGAGCTGGCGCCCGAGCGCAGCGACCTCGGCCTGATCCGTCCTGACCGTACGACCGGCTGGCTCGACTGGTTGACGACCGTCGACCACAAGAAGATCGGCATCCTGTACGGAGCGTTCGCCATGTTCTACTTCCTCGTGGGCGGCGTCGAAGCCCTCGCGATCCGCACCCAGCTGGCCCGCCCGGACAACGACTTCGTCACGGCGCGCATGTACAACCAGCTGTTCACCATGCACGGCACGACGATGATCTTCCTCGGCGTCATGCCCCTGTCGGCCGCGTTCTTCAACTTCCTCGTGCCGTTGCAGATCGGCGCCCGCGACGTCGCCTTCCCGCGCCTCAACGCGTTCTCCCTCTGGACCTTCGTGTTCGGCGCCTTCGTGCTGAACGCCTCCTGGTTCTTCGAGTTCGCGCACCTCGCCGGCTGGTTCAACTCCTTCGAGTGGCACAAGGCGCTCGTCTACACCGACTTCGCCCCGGCCAATGGTTGGTTCAGCTACGCGCCGCTCTCCGGCACCTTCGGCCAGAACGGCCAGGCGCTGCGCTTCACCGGCGTCGGCACCGACTTCTGGATCATCGGCATCCAGGTGCTCGGCATCGCTTCGCTCGCGGCGTCCTTCAACTTCATCTGTACCATCATCAACATGCGCGCCAAGGGCATGACCATGATGCGCCTGCCGGTGTTCACCTGGATGACCCTCATCACCGCGGTGCTCATCATCCTCGCCTTCCCGGCCATCACCGTCGCCCTGATCGAGCTCATGTTCGACCGCACCTTCGGCGCCAACTTCTTCAACCCCTCCGCCGGCGGCCAGCCCGTCCTGTGGCAGCACCTCTTCTGGATCTTCGGCCACCCCGAAGTGTACATCCTCGTGCTCCCCGCGATGGGCATCGTCTCGGAAGTTCTCCCGACCTTCTCCGGCAAGTCGCTCTTCGGTTACCCGATCATCGTCTTCTCCGGCGCCGTCATCGGCTTCCTCGGCTTCGCCGTCTGGAGCCACCACATGTTCACCACCGGACTCGGACCCGTGCCGACCGCCGCGTTCTCGCTCCTCACGATGGCCATCGCCGTCCCGACGGGCGTCAAGATCTTCAACTGGCTCGGCACGATCTGGGGCGGACGGATCCGCTTCACCCCGCCCATGGTCCTCGCCCTCGGCTTCATCTGGATGTTCATGTGCGGCGGTTTCTCCGGCGTCATGCACTCCGCGGCCCCTGCCGACTCGCAGCAGCAGGACAGCTACTTCGTCATCGCGCACTTCCACTACGTGCTCCTCGGTGGCGTGCTCCTCGGCCTGATGGCGGGCCTCTACTTCTGGTTCCCGAAGATCTTCGGCCGCATGCCGAACGCCCCGATCGCTTACATCGCCTCGGGCTTGGTCATCCTCGGCTTCAACGTCGCCTTCGGTCCGATGCACTACCTCGGCCTGGCCGGACAGCCGCGCCGCACGCACACCTACCACGCGGGCAACGGTTGGGAGCAGTGGAACTATGTCGCCACCATCGGCGCCTACATTCTCGGCATCGGCGTCGCCTTGGCCTTCGTCAACCTCGTGTGGACGGCTTTCCGCGGCAAGAAGTGCTCCAACGACCCGTGGGATGGCCGCACGCTCGAGTGGTCGCTGCCTTCCCCGGTGCCGGAATATAACTTCGCCCAGGCTCCGATCGTAGCCACGCGCGACGCCTTCTTCGAAGACAAGCATGGCAGCAAGCGCATCGGCTCCGAGCCTGACGGCGGCGAAGCCGGCGTCCACATGCCCAGCCAATCTTGGATGCCGCTCGTGGCTTCCGCGGGCTTCCTCTTCATCGGCTTCGGTATGCCGATGATGGCGATGGGCGTCCCTCATGCCGGCTGGATGGTCATCGGAGGCCTCGGCGTCCTCTTCCTCGGCATCTGGCTCTGGGCCCTCGAAGGTCCGGGTGGCTACATGCTCAAGACCCCCGCCGCCTCCGGTACGCCGGTTCCGACCGAGACCGCCGCCCGCTGAGCGCCTTCCTCTCCTCATTCTAAATTCTGACCTCCATGTCTGACACCGCCGCCGCGCACGAAGCGCCTACGTCCACCGGGATCGAACACAAGAAGCTCATCATGTGGCTTTTCTTGGCTTCGGACTGCATGTTCTTCGGGACGCTCATCTCGACGCACCTGCTCTACCGTAAGCTCTTCCCCGCCGGCTTCACCGACGCCGAAGGCCACCAGCGCTTCATCCAGAACCTGTTCAACATCGAGCTGACGTCCTTCTCGACGTTCATCCTGCTGATGTCCTCGTTCCTGATGGCGCTCGCGGTCTCCGCGATGCACAAGGGTCAGATCAAGTCCTTCCGCCGTAACGTCCTCGGCGTGATCTTCTTCGGGCTGATTTTCTTGGGCTGCCAGGTCTACGAGTTCACCCACTTCTACCACGAAGGCCTGACCATCCAGAATAGCGTCCTCGGTTCGACGTTCTACGTCCTGACCGGTACGCACGGTACGCACGTCGCCATCGGCATACTCTGGCTCATCATGATGTATTTCTACAGCTTCACGGGTAAGCTCGGCGGCCACGTGGGCGCCCTCGACGTCGAAATCGCGGGTCTCTACTGGCACTTCGTCGACATCGTGTGGATCATCATCTTCACGGCGGTCTACCTCGTCGAGTATCTCGGGCCGAACGGCATCTGGGGCACGGGGCTGCCCGCCGTCGCCCAATAACCCTTCTCTCCGACCATGTCCTCTTCTCACGAAGCCGCTCCCAGCCCTGACTTCCTCGCCGAGGAGGTCCGTCGCTATCACCACTTCATCGTGCTGGCCCTCTGGCTGGCCGTCGTCACCGGCGCCGAGATCGTGCTGATCTTCCTGCCGATCCCCGTCGCCGCCATCCTCACGATCCTGACCCTCATGTCCGCGGGGAAGTTCTTCGCCGTCATCCTGTGGTTCATGCACCTGATCTACGACAAGCGCCTGCTCTTCTGGTGCTTCTTCGCCGGCTTGGCCCTCTCGTTCGCGACCTATGCCGCGTTGCTCATGCTGTTCTCCGTCGACCGCATCGACACTCGCTGGTTCAGCTGAGCCTGGTGCTGATCGCCTGACGAAGGCCTCCGCACCGGCGGAGGCCTTTTTCGTGCCCACGCTTGCGGGTCAGCCGACCTCGGCTTCATATGCAAGGGATGAGCATCCCCCTCCACTGGCACACGGAGCCGCTGCTGCTGCTCCTGGTCGTGGGTGCGAGCTGGGCTCATGCGCTGATGTGCGGTCCGTTCCGGGCGCGCTTCCTCCCCGGCCGGACGGAGTATCCCGTCTGGCATGCGGTCCGCTTCCATCTCGGGGTGCTGGTCGCCTACGTCGCCGTCGGCTCACCCTTGGACCAACTGGGCGAAAGCTTCCTGTTCTGGGCGCACATGCTGCAGCACATGCTGCTGATCTATGTCTCCGCGCCCCTCATCGTCACCGGCCTGCCCTCGGAATTCATCGATGGTTATCTGCTCGGAGGTCGGCCGCGCCTGGCCCGCGCCCTGCGCGTCCTTACGCATCCGATCACCGGCGGCTTGATCTTCACGATGTGCTTCTCGATGTGGCACTTTCCGGAGCTCTATGAGGCCGCGCTGCGCAGCCGTCCGCTCCACGTGCTTGAGCATTGGTCGATGTTCCTCCCCGCCATCCTGATGGTCTGGCCGCTATTCTCCCTGTCGGCTCTGCTGCCGCGCATCGGTTACGGCCAAGCGATGTTCTACTGCTTCGCCTTGATGATCGCCGACCTACCCATCTGGGCGGTGCTCATCTTCGGCGACCACCCCATCTACGAGACCTACCGGCTCGCCCCGCGGATCAGCGAGCTTTCCGCCTCGGCTGACATGATCCTGGGAGCCGTCGTCATGAAGGGCTTCAACGAGGTCTTTGCCCTCGGCTGCATGGCGTACGCCTTCTACGCGTGGTACCAGCGCGACCGCTGATCGTCCTCAGTGGCGGGAGGCGCGACGCAGGAGAGTCCAAGCCAGGCCCACGACCACGACGTTCGGCAACCAGATCAGCAGGTCGGGTCTCAGGTCCGGGTCCTTCACGTAGGCGGCCATTGAGGTCAGCAGATAATAGGTGAGGGCGACGCCGAGGGCGATGGCCGCGTTGACGAACGTCTCGGAGCGGCCCACGCGCACGGCCAGCGGCACCGCCAAGAAGGCGAGCGAGAAGACCGAGAAGGCGCTGGCGAGGTGCGCCATCAGCTGCGTCGCGGCCAGCATCTGACCCTGCTCCTTCTCCTTACGGGTGGCGTTCGGCGCCACTTGCCAGCCTTTATCCATGGCGTCGAGGAGCTCCGAGGTGGTGAGCCAGCGGAGCTTGCGTTGGAAGTTATCCCCATCCTTGAAGACGCCCGACGCCGCGAACTCGAGGGAGGTCGTCCGGGCTTGGATGAACGAGGACGGGCTGGCGAAGGTCTCGTCACCAGGCTGGCGCTTCTCCAGGCGGGCGTCGGTCAACTCTACCCGCAGGATGCCTTCACCCTTGCGGTTGAGGCTAGGAGCGAGGCGTGCTTCGCGGGCATGGACGGTCTGAGTGAGGCGGCCGCGCTCATCGACGCTCCAGAGCCAGAAGTCACGGAGAACCTCGCCATCGCGTTCGGCGGCGCGGATCACCATGCCGGGAAACTGCCGGTTGAGCTTGCCCGGCACGATGACCGAGGCGGGATTATCCTTGGCCGACCCCAGCAGCAGGCGGCGGTACTCCGTGTTGGCGGAAGGGGCGATCTCGAGATTGAGCCACGCGGACAGCAACGCGCATCCGCCGGCGAGGAGGAGGGCCGGGCGGGCGATGCGGCCGAGGCTGCGCCCACTGGCCTTCATGGCCGTGAGTTCCTGCTGGGAGCTCATGCGCCCGAATGCGATGAGTACGCCGGTGAGAAGCCCGAGCGGTAGCGCATACGGGAGTACCCCGGGAATGAGCAAGCCGACGAGTTCCAGTCCTTCCCAGCCGCTGACGCGCCCGCTGGCGATCGCGCTCGAGACCTGCGAAAGGATATTGCCCGCGACCAACACGAACACGAACGCGCCCGTGGCGGCCCCGCCGGCGACGGCGGTTTCGGTCAGGACGTGGCGGTCGAGGAGGCGCACGTCAGCATCCAAGCCGAGCCGGCTCCGCACTCCAAGGCGAAAGGCTCAGGGCGCCGCCTTCTGGTCCAAGTCGGCCGGGAGTCCCGCGCCGCGGACGGTCTCGATCTCGCCGGCGCGCAGCCAGCCGGTCTTGCCGTCGGCGGTGGTCACGCGGACGTGTCCGTTGAAGGGGCGGCCGGTCCGGACGACGTCGCCTTCGGCGACGCTGTTCAGGGGTTCGCCGAACTGGGTCGGCGTGAGTCGCAGCGAGATCTCGCTCTTGCGGACGACTGCCCGGTCGGAAAGCACGCGGCAGCCCCAGAGTCCGGGGATGCAGAGGACGAGCAGGGTCAGCGAGATCACGCGGGCGCGGTGATTGGCTTCGCTCGCGGCACGGCGGCGGAGGCGCGGGACGACGATGCACAAGAAGGCGACCCAGAAGGAGAGGGTGGCGAGGATGAGCCATGCATCGGCGGTCAGGAACGCCGCATAGTTCTCGGTCCAGGTGAACGCGGGGCGTTCGGTGCCCCCGGCGTCGAGCGCATGGCGGATGCCTGCGAGCGCGACGGGGTCAAAGGGATCCAGCAGCAACGCGCGTTCCCAGCAGACCATCGCGCGTCCCTTGCGTCCTAGTCGCCACTCGGCGTTACCGAGCGCGGAGAGTCGACCGGCGGTGACGCCTTCCTTGAGGGCTTCCTCCGACCATTTTTCGACGGCGGTCGCATAATCCCCTTTGGCGTAGGCGGTCTCCGCGGCGGAGATCGCGCGGTCCTCGGCGGCCGCGAGTGATGTCACCCAGCAGAGGAGCAGGCTGGCGAGGATTCTCATAGCAGGGCGAGCAGTCGACGGACGAGCGCCAGGGCGGCGTCGTGGTCGGTGGTGGCGTCCGGAGCACCTGCGGCGAAGCGTTCGCCGTAGGCCCGAATGAAGAGGCTATCGAGCAAGGCGCGGTGGGCGCCCGGAAGCGCTCGTTCGACATCGCTCTGGGTCATCGCGGCTTCTTCGGCGCCCAGCAGCGCCGCGCTGCCGACCTGCAGGGCGCGGGCGACGGACAGGGCGAAGCCTTGGTGGTCGCCTTGGCGGCGAGCGGTAGCGGCGGCGGCGAGCGAAGCGCGTAGGATCGAGCGGGCGCGCCGGCGGATGCGGATCTCCGGGTGGGCCGCCAGGTATCCGAGAGTGAACACCCCGGCGGTCAGCACGAGGAGGAGCGTGACCAGGAATACATTGCCCGACCAGAAGGCCGGCGAAGCCGCGAGTGCCGTGGAAGACGCGCCGAGAAAGAGCGCTGAGGTGCGGCGCGGTTCCGGCGGGGCTAAGCCCGTCACGGTTTTTTGCTTCAGGCCGGCCGGTGCCGCGGGGTCGGCGGTGATGAGATCGACTTTGGCCGGGGCGTTCCCGGTGACGGTGACTTCGATGGGGTTGAACTCGATGCGGGCGAATTGCTTCGTCAGCGGGTCGAAGGTCGAGAAACGAATCGCCGGCGTGAGTAGCTTGCCCGGCAGGCGCGGGACGAGCGTGTAGGCGAAGAAACGCTGAGCTTCGGAGCTACGGCGGCGTTCCTGCGCCGGCAGGATATCCCATTGCTCGCTGCTAGGAAGCTCGGGCGTGATCAGGCGGTCGAGGTTGCCCGTGCCGCTGAGGATGGCGCGCAGGCGGATCGGTTCGCCGACTTCAGGCTTATCTTTGGAGACCTGCACGGTCTCCGCGGCGAAGGCGCCGATGGCGCCGGACCAGTCGGCGGGGCGGCCGCGCTCGGGCACGTGTGCGACGGTGAGTTTCCGGCGGAAGGCGAAGGGGCGATCCCGGCCGCTGTTGCTGAAGGGGTTGAGCGCGACTCCCTGGATGAGCATCGTGCCGTTGAGCGCGAGTTCACTCACGCCTTCGCGGATAGGGGTGAGTTCGAAGGTCGTCTGCATGCCCTGCCCGAGTGCTTCGGGCAGCGGCTGGCGGTCGCCGGTCACGGTAAGGCTGAAACTTTCGGCCATGGATTCGAGGCCGAAGCTGGCCACGACGGCTTCTTCCTCGCCGCCCCGCATCAGGATCGAGCCGCGGATCAGTTCACCGACGTAGAAGGTGCGGTCGGGGATGACGAGTTCGGCGCGCGCTTGGGCGGTCCGGCGGTAGGCCACGCTATTGCTGACGGTCAGCTTGATCGGCTCCACGGCGATGACCTTGCGCGCGAAGCGTAGGTTGAAAGCCGGGATGATGTATTCGCCTTCTTCGTCGGGAGCGACGCCGGAGTAGTTGATGGTGGCTTCGTTGGAATCAGAGCGGACGATCTGGCCGGAGAGACGGAGGGCCATGCCGCGCGGGGGCCGGATTTCCTTCCCCGCCTGCTGCGCGCCGCCGAGGATGACGTCCGACTCGATGATGATCTGGAGGCGGAAGGGCTGGCCCGGCGCCGTGACGCGCGGGGTGATCTCCCAGCTGACGCGATCCACCGCCCCGGCGGTGAGGCCGAGGAAGAGGGCGAAGCAGAGGGAGAAGAGGCGACGCATCTCAGTAATCCTTGCCCTTCTTGTCGGTGGGCTTGCCGCCGTTGCCGCCCTTGCCGTCTTGGCCGCCGGCGGGCATCTTGCGTCCGAACTCGTTCTTCAGGCCTTCCAGGGAGCCGCGGGCCTCCTGTTCGGTCATCTTTTGTTCCTCGCCCGGCTTGCCCTCCTTGGGGTCGCCCTTGCCTGACTTCGGCTTCTGCCGCTCTGGTGGCAGGAAATTCTCATCGTCCTCTTCGTCGCCTTCAGCGTTCTGCGGGAGCTTGTCGTCCGGGATACGTTTGATGAGTTCCTGGATCACGGTGCGGAGTTCCTCGAGTTTCTTGCGCTGAGCCTCGATGGTTTCCTCGAGCGCGTCGGTCTCACGGCGCAGGGCGCGGAGCAACTCCTCGATGGCGTCGGCGTTCGCCTTGGCCTGCGCGTCGGCTGCGTCGAGCTCATGGGCGCCACGGAAATCGCCGACCGAGCGAGTCCAGGTGGCGACGACGCCGTTGCGCTTGGTGACCATGGCTTCCTCCTTCGGGATGAGCTTCTTGATCGTCCGGAAGGTGCTGATGCCGCCGCCGAGCGCGGACGTGGCCGGGACGTAGTCGGGCTCACGGCCCTCGGCCTTGGCCTTATCGAGTAACTCGATCTGGTCCTTCATGTCCGAGATATCCGCATCGGCGGCCTCCAGGTAGGAGCGCGCGATGGAAAGTTCGGTCACGTCGCCAGCGGTCTTGCCGTCGAGCACGGTCTTGCCCTTGCCAAAGCGGACGTGGCCGAGGTTATGCAAGGCGGGCGGACGCAAGGGGTCGATGTCGCGTCCGAGCGAGGCACGGAGCGCTTCTTCGGCGCCGGCGAGGTCGCCCTCGGCGAGGCGTTGCGTGCCGCGGTTGTGGAGCTCGCGGGCGTCGAGCTGGGCGAGCTCATCGACGGGAGCCTTGTCGGCCGCGAGGCCGGCCGACATCAGGATGAACAGCGGGAGCAGGTTTCTCATGGCGAAATGGTCTTGCGGCGGGTGGAGATGAGCGACTCGAGGACGAGCAGGAGGAGGGCGGCGCCGATGAACCACTCTTCGCGCGGGATGCCGCGACGCCCCGTGCCCTGTTCGTCGGTGCCGGCTTGGATGGCGAGCCGGAGCGCTTCCATGCCTTCGCCAGCCTGGCCGAGCCGGACAAAGCGGCCGCCGGCCGCGTCCGCGATCCCGCCGAGGGTCTTCTCGTCGAGACGACTCAAGACTTCCGCGCCGTCCTTATCCTTCAGCGTCTCGATCGACCCCGCAGGGCTGATGACGCGGATCGGCCCGCCGGAAGGCGTGCCGACGCCCACGGTGTGGACTACCAGGCCCTTGCGCTTGAGCTGCTTGGCCATCTCGATGCCGCCGGCCTCGAGGTCTTCGCCGTCGGTGAGGATGATGAGGAGCTTGCGATTGCGGTTGGAGTAGAAGGCCAGCTCGGCCTCCTCGATCGCGCGGCCGATATCGGTGCCCGCGACCTGGATGCTGCCGGTGTCGGTCTCCTCGAGGGTGCGGAAGAACGCGTCGTAGTCGCGTGTCAGGGGGCATTGCAAGAAGGCTTGGCCGGAGAAGGCGATGAGCCCGACGTTGCCGGTACCCTTGCGGCGGATAAAGTTGGCGATGGCGACCTTGGCCCGGGCGAGGCGCGTGGGGCTCATGTCGGCGACGAGCATCGACTTGGAGACGTCGAGCGCGAAGACCACGTCCTCGGTGGCGCCTTTTTGTTGCGACACTTCCACGCCCCAGCGCGGTCCCGCGAAACAGGCGATGAGCAACGCGCAGGCGACCGAAAGGGCGACGTCCTTCGTGCGTCGACGTGCGGAAGAATAGCCGGCGGTGAGTCGTTCGAGCAGGCGCGCCGCGGCGAAGCCGGCGAGCCCGCGGCGGCGCCGGCGCTCCGCCCAGCACAGGGCGACGAAGAGGAGGAGGCCGGCGACGACGGCGACGGTCAACACCCACGGCTGCTCTAAATGGAAGTCGGCGGTTTCCACGGCTCAGGGAGAGCGGGGGCGCAGGAGGCCCCAGCCGAGTTCAAGGAGGAGGAGCAGCCCGGCGAGGGCGGCCCAGATGAGGCGGTAGTTTTCGTAGACGACGGACTCGCGGATACGCACCTCGGTGCGTTCGAGGCGGTCGATCTCCTCGTAGACGCGGCTCAGCTGATTTTGGTCGAGCGCGCGGTAGAAGCGACCGTTGGCGACCTTGGCCATCTTGCCGAGCATCTCGTAGTTGGCCGGGTTGATGGTCTGCATCGGAATCGTCTTACCCAGGACGTCACGGTAGATCTTGCCCGTGCGGGTGTCGAAGCGCGGCAGGACGGTGGGCTCATCCTTGCCGAGGCCGATGCAGTACATGCGGATACCGAGGGCGGCGGCGAGTTCGGCGGCCGGCACGGGGAGGATGGCCTTGCTCATGTTGTCGTCGCCGTCAGTGAGCAGGATGATGACCTTAGAGCCCTTGCCCTTCGTGTTCTTCATGCGGTCGACGGCCATCGCCACGGCTTCGCCGATGGCGGTGCCAGTCTCCTGGATGATGCCGATGTGCATGCGGTCGATGCCTTTCTCGACCCAGATCTTGTTGATCGTGAGCGGGCTCAGCAGGTACGGCTTGCCGGAGAAGACCACCGCGCCGATGCGGTCTTCGGGTCGCTTCGAGAGGAATTCGTAAATGACGCTCTGGGTGGCCTGCCAGCGCGTGACTTCGGCGCGCGGCGTGCTCATGTCCAAGGCCATCATCGACCACGAAAGGTCGACGACCATCATGATGTCGAGGCCGTCGGTCTCGCGTTCGATTTCCTTGTTCGCCGTCCGCGGGCCCGCGAGGGCGATGACGAGGAGGGCGGCGGTGAGGAGGCGGAGGAAGGCGCGCAGTCGGCCGCTTTGTTCGCGTACGGGCCGACCGAGGCCATCGAGCAGCGAGGTGTCGGGGTAGGTCAGCGCCGCGGCCTTGCCGACGCGTCCGCGTAGCCACGAATAAAGCGGTAGCAGCGCGAGCAGAAGGAGCGCCCACGGATATTGGAATTCAAAACCGAGTTCCATCAGGCGTGATCCCCCCTAGGCAATGGCGGTGGGCCCGGTAGCGGCGGCGGAACGTCGGGCGAAGCTGGGCGTGGCTTGGGCGGGACGAGCGGTGCGACGGCGGGCCGGGCGAACGTGCGCTGCGCATCCTCGATGCGCTGGGCGGCCTCCCGGATACCGGCGATGAGGAGGGACACTTCGAGCGACGCGCCGGCGAACTTCGCGGCGTCAGCGCTCCGGAGCGCGGCGAGCAGTGGCTGGCGGGCCGGCAGGAAGACCGGTAGGCCGGCTAGAACTAAGACCAGCTCTTCGGTTGAAAGCGAGACGGCGGCGCGTGCGTCGGTTGACGCGAGGTAGACCCGGAGGGCGCGCGTGGCTTGGGCGATAGCGGCGGGGGCGGGCTCGGCTTCGGCGAGGCGCAGCGCTACGTCGAGTTGGGCGAGTGGAGCCAGCGACGGCGGACCCTTGCGGAGGAATCGGCGAAGAGCGACGACGCCGAGAGCAATCAGGCCGAGGGCGATCAAGCCGAGGGCCCAATAGGATTCCCAGGCAGCCGGCGGAATCGTCGGCTTAGGTCCCTGCAGGACGAACGGGGCTTCTTCGAGGGCGAGGAACATCAGCGGCGGCGCCGGCGGCGTTCGAAGAAACGGGAAAGGGTGGGGGCGACGGAATCCTCGGCGTCGAGTCGAGCCACATCCATCCCGGCGCGGGCCAGGCCGGCGGCGGTCTCGGCGAGGCGGGCTTCGGCGTTGGCGGCGAAGGTCCGGCGGATGCGCTCCGACCCCGTGTCGACTTCGCGGATCTCGCCCGTCTCGGCGTCTTGCAGGGCGACCACCCCGACGTCGGGCAGCACGCGTTCGCGCGCATCGACCAGTTGGACGCACGCGGTGTCATGGCGTGCGTTGAGTTCGCCCAACGCGGCGGCCATGGCGTCGGTGCCTTCGGGACCGGCGAGGAAATCGGAGACCACGAAGACCATCGAGCGGCGTTTCAGCGCGCGGCCCAGGCGGCGCATCGGCGACGCGAAGGAGGTGCGGCGCGAGACGGGCCGGAATTCGAGCACGTCACGGATGAGGCGGAGGACGTGTCGGCGGCCCTTCTTCGGACTCACCCAGAGTTCCTCCCGGTCGGTGAAGAGCAGTAGGCCGACCTTGTCGCCCGCCTTGAGCGCGGAGACGGCGAGGCAGGCGGCGACATCGGCCGCCCGTTCGCGGATGGTCGCTTCGCCGGAACCGAAAGAGGACGAGCCCGAGATATCGACCGCGATCACCATGGTGAGTTCGCGCTCCTCGCGGTAAAGTCGGATGAACGGCTTACCGGTGCGCGCGGTCACGTTCCAATCCATCGAGCGTACGTCGTCGCCCGGGACGTACTCGCGCAGTTCTTCGAAATCCGTACCGCGGCCCTTGTAGCGCGAGAGGTAGGCGCCGACCATCGCGTCGTTGACCGCACGCGTGGCGACGATCTCGACGCGCTGGGCGCGGCGGAGAGTCTCCTGCGGGTGGGTCGGGACGGGCTGGGCCACGGTCGCCGGGATTGCTTAAGGGACGCTGACGGCGTCGAGCACGCGGCGCACGATGGCGTCGGCATCGACCCCTTCGGCATCGGCTTCGTAGGTGAGGATGAGGCGGTGGCGGAGGACGTCGGGTGCGATGTCCTTCACGTCTTGCGGGGTCACATGGTCGCGGCCCTGCAGGAAGGCCCAGGCCTTGGCGGCGAGGGTGAGGTTGATGGTCGCGCGCGGCGAGGCGCCGAACTGGAGGTACTTCGCGAGGTCCGGGCCGCCCGGATGCTGGCCGCGGGTGGCGAGCACGAGCGAGACGATGTAGTCGCGGATCGGGTCGGCGACATGGATGGCGTCGACGGCTTGGCGGGCCTCGAGAATTTCTTCCTTCGTGATGACGGCCTCGACGTCGAGCTTCGGTGAGGTCTTGGCCATCGCGTCGAGGATCTTACGTTCTTCTTCGCGCGTGGGGTAGCCGATGTTGAGCTTCAGCATGAAGCGGTCGACTTGGGCTTCGGGCAACGGGTAGGTGCCTTCCTGGTCGATCGGGTTCTGCGTCGCGAGCACGAGGAACGGCGTGGGCAGCTTGTGCGTCTCGCCGCCGAGGGTGACCTGACGTTCCTGCATGGCCTCAAGGAGCGCGGACTGCACTTTGGCGGGCGCACGGTTGATTTCGTCGGCGAGGACGAAGTTGGCGAAGATCGGCCCGCGCTTGGCGTTATACTCGCCCGTCTTCGGGTCGTAGATGAGCGTGCCGACGATGTCGGCCGGCAGTAGGTCGGGCGTGAACTGGATGCGCGAGAAGTCGGCGTGGACGGTTTGCGCAAGGGTGCGTACCGAGAGCGTCTTCGCGAGCCCCGGGACGCCTTCGAGGAGGACGTGGCCGTTGGCGAGGAGGCCGATCAGGAGGCGGTCGACGAGGTATTGCTGGCCGACGACGACACGGGCGACCTGTTCGCGAAGGCGCGGCACCCAAGTGCCGGCGGCGTTGATGTTAGTGGACATGGGGGTAGGGAAGGGTCGCGCGGGGTGGCGCGTTCGGCGGATCTCCGCTCGCTTGGCAGCGTCCGGCAGAGCCGGTTTCGTCTCTGAATTAGCAGGATAGCCGGGACTTCTCAACCGCAGCCTTCACAAAAGCAGCGAAGAGGGGGTGGGCGCGGTCCGGGCGGGACTGGAATTCGGGGTGGTACTGGACCCCGACCATCCAGGGGTGGTCCTTGACCTCGACGATTTCGACCAAACCGCTCTGGGGATTGGTGCCTCCCACGATCAGGCCGGCGGCCTCGAGCTGGGCCCGGTAGGCGTCGTTATATTCGAAGCGGTGGCGGTGGCGTTCCTTGATGTCATCGATGCCGTAGGCGGCGCGGGCGCGGCTGCCCGGGGTCAAGGCGCAGTCATAGGAGCCCAGGCGCATCGTGCCGCCCTTGGTCACCACGCTCTTCTGCGATTCCATGAGGTGGATGACGGGGTGCTTGGTCCCGGGGGCGAACTCGGTCGAGTGGGCATCCTTCAGGCCGAGGACGTGCCTGGCGTATTCGATGACGGTGATCTGCATGCCGAGGCAGAGCCCGTAGAAGGGGACCTTGCGTTCGCGCGCGAACTTAGCGGCTATGATCTTGCCTTCGATGCCGCGGTTGCCGAAGCCGCCTGGCACGAGGATGCCGTCCAAGCCTTCGAGTTGTTGCGTGGTGCCCTTGGTCTCGAGGTCCTCGGCGTCGATGCGCACGACCTCGACGGCGGTCTCGTTGGCGATGCCGCCGTGGGTGATGGATTCGTAGACGGACTTGTACGCGTCCTGGAGCTCGATGTATTTGCCGACGACGCCGACGCGCACGCGGTGCTTCGGCTCGAGGAGGCGGCGGACGATCTCGCGCCACGGCGTGATGTCGATCGGCTGGCACTGCAGGCCGAGACGCTTGACGACGACTTCGTCGATGCGCTGCTCGGCGAGTTGCATCGGGAGCTCGTAGATGGAGTGCTCGACGTCGCGGCATTCGAACACGGCATCGAGGCCGACGTTGCAATAGAGCGAGAGTTTCTGGCGGTTTTCCTCGCCGATGGGGCGGTCGGTGCGGCAGACGAGCAGGTCAGGCTGGATGCCGATTTCACGCAGTTTTGCGACGGATTGCTGCGAGGGCTTGGTCTTAAGTTCGCCTGCGGCCTTGATGAAGGGCACCAGCGTGCAATGCAGGAACGCCACGTTCTCACGGCCGGCATCATGCTGGAACTGACGGAGCGCTTCGAGGAAGGGCAGGCCTTCGATGTCGCCGGTGGTCCCGCCGATCTCAGTGATGAGCACATCGACGCCTTCGCCGCCCTTGAGGATGCGTTCCTTGATCTCGTTGGTGACGTGCGGGATGACCTGCACGGTCTTGCCGAGGTAGTCGCCGCGGCGTTCCTTCTGAATGACGGTCTCGTAGACCTGGCCGGAGCTCAGGCTGTTGAGGCGAGAGAGTTCGCCTGACGTGAAGCGCTCGTAGTGGCCCAGGTCGAGGTCCGTCTCGGCGCCATCGTTAAGCACGTAGACTTCGCCGTGCTGGTAGGGGCTCATGGTGCCCGGATCGACGTTAAGATACGGGTCGAATTTCTGGATACGCACCTTGAGTCCGCGGCATTCGAGGAGCGCGCCGAGGGCGGCGGCGGTGAGGCCTTTGCCGAGGGAGGAGATGACGCCGCCGGTGACAAAAATATACTTCATGGAAAAGGTTCGGGTGGGCTGGGGGCGGATAAAAACGAAAAGACCGGCAGGTCCTGTGACGGAGAGCCGGTCTGGACTTTCGAATTGCATGGGCGAAAAAAACTGTGGCAAGCGGTTTTTCCGGGCAGACCCGTTCTGGTCGAGTCTTCCCCGTCCGGCCAGGCCGGGGGACGCCCCGGAGGCCTATGAGGGTTTTTCACGCCCTGGGGCTTTCCCGCTAATACCTCCCCTTTTGCCCTCCTCCGTGGTGGGAAGGGGGGCGACTCCCTATTTGATGGCTTTTGCATCCCGTCCCCGCTCCGCCATGTCCGCAAACTCCTGTTGCTCCAGTTGCCGTCCCTCTTCCATCGGGAAGAAGGTCGTCATGGCCCTCACCGGCCTCGTCCTCGCCGGCTTCGTGCTCGGCCACATGACGGGCAACCTGCTGATGTTCAAGGGCCCGGAGGCCATCAACGCCTACGCCGCCTGGCTGCACGCCAATCCCGGACTCCTCTGGGGAGCTCGAGCGGTGCTGATCATCAGCACCATCGCCCATATTTGGGCCGGCATCCTGCTTTCGCTCGATAACCGCGCCGCCCGCGCCGGAGGTCCAGCCGTCGACGCCACCCGCCGCGCGACGATCGCCAGCCGCACCATGCCTTACTCGGGCGTGGTCATCTTGGGCTTCGCCATCTTCCACCTGCTGCACTTCACCTTCAAGGCCGTGGCCTTGGGCGACGTCTCCTTCGGCGACGACGTCTATAAGATGGTCATCGCGGGCTTCTCCAGCAAGCCGGTCGCCTATTTCTACATCATCAGCCTATTGCTGCTCTGCCTGCACCTCAGCCACGGCGTCAGCAGCGTCTTCCAGACCCTCGGCCTGCGCAATGAGCGCTGGCGCTCCCGTCTCGACGGTCTCGCCTTGGCCTATGGTTGGATCATCGCACTCGGCTTCATCTCCATCCCTCTCGCCGTGCTCACCGGTTATCTGAAGTAAGCCCCCATGAAAGAAGCAAGCGCCCCACCCATGAATCTCGACCCGAAGACTCCCGCCGGCCCGCTGGCCGACAAGTGGAATAACCATAAGGCGAAGCTCCGCCTGGTGAGCCCAGCCAACCGCCGCAAATACCACGTCATCGTGGTCGGCTCCGGCCTCGCCGGTTCCGCCGCCGCCGCCTCGTTCGCCGAGATGGGCTACGAAGTCTCCTGCTTCTGCTACCAGGATAGCCCGCGCCGCGCCCACTCGATTGCCGCGCAGGGTGGCATCAATGCCGCGAAGAACTACCAGAACGACGGCGATAGTGTCCGCCGCCTTTTCCAGGACACCATCAAGGGCGGCGATTACCGTGCCCGCGAAGCCAACGTCTACCGTCTCGCCCAGGTCTCGACGAACATCATCGACCAGTGCGTCGCGCAGGGCGTGCCTTTCGCCCGTGAATACGGCGGTCTCCTCGCCAATCGTTCCTTCGGCGGCGCCCAAGTCTCGCGTACGTTCTACGCCCGCGGTCAGACCGGCCAGCAGCTCCTGATCGGCGCCTACTCTGCGCTCTCCCGCCAGATCGGCCTCGGCACGGTGAAGATGTACACGCGCCACGAGATGCTCGATCTCGTCCTCGTCGACGGCAAGGCCAAGGGCATCGTCACCCGCGACCTCGTCACGGGAGCCATCGAATCCTGGTCCTCCGACGTCGTCGTGGTCTGCACCGGCGGCTACGGCAACGTCTTTTATCTCTCGACCAACGCCCAGGGCTGCAACGTCACCGCGACCTTCCGCGCCCACCGCCGCGGCGCCGGTTTCGCCAATCCCTGCTACACGCAGATTCATCCGACCTGCATCCCGGTGCACGGCGAAGACCAGTCCAAGCTCACCCTGATGTCCGAGTCGCTCCGTAACGACGGCCGCGTCTGGGTGCCGAAGAACAAGGCCGATTGCACCAAGCCCGCCTCTGAAATCCCTGAGGATGCCCGCGATTATTTCCTCGAACGTAAGTACCCGAGCTACGGCAACCTCGCCCCGCGTGACATCGCCTCCCGCGCCGCGAAGGAAGTCTGCGACGAAGGCCGCGGCGTCGGCCAGGTGGTCGACGGCAAGCGTCTCGGCGTCTACCTCGACTTCTCCGCCGCGATCAAACGCCTCGGCGAGTCCGAGATCCGCGCCCGCTACGGTAATCTGTTCGACATGTACCAGAATATCACCGGTGAGAATGCCTATAAGCAGCCGATGCGCATTTTCCCCGCCGTGCACTACACGATGGGTGGCCTCTGGGTGGATTATAACCTGCAGTCGAACATCCCGGGCCTATTCGTCGGTGGTGAAGCCAACTTCTCCGACCACGGCGCCAACCGCCTCGGCGCCTCCGCGCTCATGCAGGGTCTCGCCGACGGTTATTTCGTGCTGCCCTATACGGTCAGTGATTTCCTCGCGGGCGAGAAGTCTGGCAGCCGTCCTTCCACGGACGCCCCGGAATTCCAGGCCGTCGTCAAGGACGTCAACGACCGCGTCGCGAAGCTCCTCTCGATCAACGGCACGAAGTCTCCGCGCTATTATCACAAGGCCCTCGGCAAGATCACCTGGGAGCAGTGCGGTATGGCCCGCGATAAGGCCGGCCTCGAAGGCGCGATCCGCGACCTCCAGGCGCTCAAGAAGGATTTCTGGGAGAACGTGAAGGTCGTCGGCTCCGGCGACGCCCTCGCTCCCGAGCTCGAACGCGCCGGCCGCGTGGCCGACTTCCTCGATTTCGGCATCATGATGTGCCTCGACGCGCTCACCCGCGAAGAATCCTGCGGCGGCCACTTCCGCACCGAATTCCAGGACGCCGGTGAAGCCAAGCGCGACGACGCCCGGTACGCCCACGCCGCCGTCTGGCAATGGACCGGCGAAGGCCAGCTTCCCGCTCGCCACGTCGAGCCCCTCGTTTACGAGGAGACCCAACTCTCCACCCGCTCTTACAAGTAATCACCATGGTCCAGGACAACGGAAAAGAACCAACCCTCGCGCTCAAGCTGCGCGTCTGGCGTCAGCGCCGCGGCCAGCCCGGCGCCTTCGAGGAGCACTCCCTCGCCGCCGTGCCGACCTCGGCCTCCTTCCTCGAGATGATGGACATGCTCAACGAGCAGCTCATCAAAGCGGGCAAGGACACCTTCGCTTTCGACCATGATTGCCGTGAAGGTATCTGCGGCATGTGTTCGATGACGATCAACGGCATGCCTCACGGCCCGATTCCCGGCGTGACGACCTGCCAGCTGCACATGCGCAACTTCCGCGATGGCGAGACGATCACCGTCGAGCCGTGGCGCGCCCGCGCCTTCCCGGTGCTGAAGGATCTCGCCGTCGATCGCTCCGGCTTCGATAAGGTCATCCAGTCCGGCGGCTTCATCACCGTCCGCACCGGTTCCGCCCCGGAGGCCAATAATATCCCGGTACCCAAGCCCATCGCGGATGAGGCCATGGACGCCGCGGAATGCATCGGTTGCGGCGCCTGCGTCGCCTCCTGCAAGAACGGCTCCGCGATGCTCTTCGTCGGCGCCAAGATCAACCACCTCAACATCCTGCCGCAAGGCCAGGCCGAGCGCGACCGCCGCACCCTCTCGATGGTGAAGACCATGGACGAAGCCGGTTTCGGCAACTGCACCAACTACGGTGAGTGCCAGGCGCATTGCCCGAAGAGCATCACGCTCGACGTCATCGCCAAGCTCAACCGCGACTACCTCCGCGCCCGCGTGAAGGAGTTCTTCTCCTCCACCGGCAAGCCTTCCAAGGGCGGAGACTGAGCGCGGCGCCGCGCGCCGCGAGGGTCACGCGGGCAAGGGGGCACGGTGACAAGTGGAAAGCAAGAGGGCGCCTTCAGGCGCCCTCCTTGTTGGGTTAGGATGCGATGACATCGCCTCCGCCTGTCTCACGACATGGCTGCATCGGGTAGGGCCGACCATCCTTGGTCGGCCGCGGCCGGCCAAGGATGGCCAGCCCTACCAAGCCGTCACTCCCCCGATACTCCATACTCGATACTCTAACTACGCGCTACTCCGCCTCGACGACGCTTTGTTCGCCGACGCAGGTAAGCAACACGCGGTTGTTGCCGTTGGCGGCTTGGAGGGCGCGCACGAATTCACCGATGCCAGCTCCATCCTTCAGCGTGACCTCGTAGCGCAGCTCGGTCATCAGGCCAGCCTGCACCGTCTCGACGGACTTGAGCGACTGCTGCGCCAGGTGCTGCGCGAACGGCCCGGCGAAGGCCTGGTCGTAGTCGACATCGGTGCCCACGCGAATCCGCAGGAGGTGCGAGCCTTTGAACGAGGAGAAGAGATTCGCCCGCGAAAGGGCGAAGATGATCGCGCATACGAGCGGGACGGTGACGGCGGCGAGCTCATACTGGCGGGCCCCGACGGCGAGACCGGTGCCCATGGCGAGGAAGATGAAACCGATATCGCGCGACTGGCCGACGTTGCGGCGGAAGCGGATGATCGAGAACGCGGCGAACATGCCGAACGCGGCCGCCAGGTTGCCCACGACGACAAGGATGACGAGCGTGACGACCGTGCCGAGGATGAGCAGGGTGTGGACGTAGTCCTGCGAGTAGCGCGTACCACGGTAGGTGCGCTTATACGTCCAGGCGACCAGGGCGTTGAGCGCGAAACTGAAGAGGATCGCGAAAAGGATCTCCTTTACGCCGGGCTTGTCGGCGTGGTCGGTGACCAGGCGGGTCATCGCGTCGGCGTCGGCCGGAACGGAGTTAGCGGCGAGGAAAAGTCGGGGCAGGAGGTGCATCAGGCGGAAAGGGCGGGGGTGGCGCCGTATTGGCGAACACTCTCGGCGTATTTGCTGAAGGGGCGAGGAAAGATTCCGTGGCCCGAGAGGAAGCGCGCAAAATCGTACGGGGCCGCGGTCGCGCCTTTGACTTCCATCAGGCACTGGCCGGCATGGAGGACGGGCAGCGTACAGCCGTCGTCTTCGGTTCGCGGCGTCAGGTCGTCGAAGCGGCAGCGGATGCCTTGGTCGAAGGTGAGCCGGAGTTGCTCATGCCCGGCTTCATCCACCAGCCGGTAGGCGTGGCGGTCATAGCGGATGACGCACGCCGGCTGGAAGCCTTCCACGGAGATGAGCTGACGGGCCTCGGCGAGGATGCGCGCGTCCGCGGGTGCAGTTTCCAGCGCTTCCGCTCCGTTCGCGAAAGCGACGGCTTGTTCGAGCGGCAGCTGGACGCGCCGCTTGGCACCTGCGCCACCGTCGCGATGCTTGATCTCGAGGAACGTAGCCGCCGGGATTGCGCCATCTTTTGTTCCGTAGAGGCGGAGGCGTAGCTTGCGCCGGGAGGGCACGCCCCGCCAATTATCCCAGTAGCATCTCCGGTCGGCGGAGTCGCAATAGAGGCTCACGACCGGATAGTGTCCGGTCGGTCCGCCGAGCATGTCAGGCAGGACACGTCCAGGGAAGTGGGCGAGCAGGGCGTCCCGCTCCGCGAGCGAAAGGATGTATTTCAGTTCGAAGCGGGCCGCGATCTCCATGGTCAGGGGATGCGCGTGAGCGTCAGTGAATTACGATCAAACCAAGCCTGGCCGGATTGGGCGCGTAGCTCGAGGACGAGCACCGGGTCGGTTTCGGCGACGGAGAATTCGAAGGAGACCGTGCGCCAGCTACTGGTACCCGTGAGCGCAGGCACGCCGTTGAGGCCGGAGATGCGGAGGCGCAGGCCTTTATCTTGCTCATCCTTGCCCGCAATGATGCCGGCGGTCTTGACCATGCCGGTCAGGCGATAGCGGCCGGGGCCGGTCGCGAGCGGTAGTCGGAAGTCGCCGCCTTTCTTCAGGCCGGCCTTCACGTAGAAACAATGGCGCCCCTCGAAGTCGCGTTCGTCCGCCTCCTTCTCGTCGGCGTTGCGCTCCCAAGCGTATTTCCCGAGCGTCGCCTTGCCGCCGATAGAGCGGAGCTGCGCGGACTCCTCGAGTTGGATGCGGATGGCGGCGAGGCGGTTTTTCACCCTGCTGGCAGCCTCCATGCCTCGCTGGTCGAATCGCTTCGCCTCTTGGGGGTCGAACTGGGTGAGCTTGGCCTTGGAGTTGGCGGCCAGTTCTAGGATCCGCTTCGGCCAGTCGTACGCTTGGAAGTTCTTCTCGTAGACGGCGAAGAACTGGGTCCGGTAGCGTTCACGCATCGTCCGATCCCAGAGTAAGGCGTTAGGCACGAGCGCCCCGGGCTGACGAAAGACATACCAGCGGTCATCGCCGAAGACCTGGTCCATGCCGTGGAGCATGAAGTGGAACTTGCCGGATGAGGGGTCCTCGTAGAACCGATAGTTGTTACGGTTGAAGGAATACCCGTCCCAGTGGCACATGATCTGCTCGAGGGCGAGGTGCCGGAAGTAGGCGTCGACATCCAGGATGCGCTCCATGCGGGCCAGGCGTAATGCCGGGCTCGCCTCCTTCGTGGCGCCGATCAGCTCCGTCAGGCGGACCTTGTCGTCCGGATCGCCTTGATCGACCTCGATCGGGCCATCGATCTCGTTGCAGAAGGCGCCGTCGTAAAGGTGGCCCTTGGTGTCCTTGAAGAAATAGGAGAGGAACTCGGTGTTGAAGCCTTCCTTGAGCACGTAGGTGCCGAGGCGCTTGCCGTTGAGGACGACGAAGGCGTGCGTGCAGCGCGAGGCCGGGACGCCGGCGCGGCGGGCCATCTCGCCCGCGGCCATCTCGAGCAGCATCGAGCCGTCCTGCGCGCAGTTGTTCAGCTGGAACTTGGTCAGGCCGCGATACTCCTGGCCCTTCTTGGTCTTCGCGGTGCGGAGCGAGAAGCCGGGTCGGTCTTCGGTGATCTGGCGGAAGCTGCCGGCGGAACCCTTGAGCTTGATCGAGCACTTCTCGAGTTTAACGCCACCGGGCTCGTTGATCGTCAGGGTGACGTAGTCCCGCGGGTTCTTCGCGAGCCTATCGATGTTCTCCTGGGAGATGGTCAGCTCCAGTTTCGGGATGAAGCCGGCGAAGAGGGCGTCCGGCGAGGTGTTGACGGCTGCCGGCTTGGGGGCGATCAGCGGCGGCAGCGTCTGGGCGGTAAGAATCATCGCTCCGCCGACGAGAAGCGCAGCATGACGGAAGAATGGGCGGAGGCTTGCCAAGGTCGGCGGGGTGGCGAGAAGATGCCAGTGCTGAAGGCGAGAGGCAATAAGGATGAGGATAGGGTAAATATGAGAGTATCGAGTATGGAGTATCGAGTATCGGGGGAGTGCATGCCTCGACGTAGCGGCCACCGCAGGGCGGCCGAGGGTAGGGGCGTGGCTACGCCGCGCCCTCCTTGCCTGGTCTGTTTCCAGCCGCTAACCGCCGACCGCCAATACCTGTTACGGAGTGCACGATGAATCGCGCCCCTACCTTGGTTCGCCCTGCGGCGAACGCACAACCGATACTCTATACTCGATACTCCATACTCTCACTTCAGCCCTAGCCGAACAACCCTGCCACGCTCTCGCTCAATCCGCCCGGGCGCGAACGCCGCAGCCAGACAGATCCATATTCCTGCTTAAGACGTGCCTGTTCTTCGGCAGCGATGGCTTGGCCGGCGGCGCGACGTAGGCCGGCCCCGGCGAGACGGGCGCCCAGCGACAGCTCTTCGCGGATGGTCACATCGGCGATCTTGGCGATCAGCACCTCGGCTTCGCTGAGGTGCGACCGCGAGGCGGCGATTTCCGCCGCTGAAACGCCGTCCGTAAACTTCGCGAGCGCGTCGGGCTTGGCGGTGAGGAAATCCCAGGTGAGGCTCTTGTTACGGTTCGCCTTGGCGATCCGGCCATCCAGCGTGCCGAGCTGCGTGAGCGCCGCGGCGATGACCTGCCCCTCTGCCAGGGAGAGGTTGCCGAGGATGGCGCAGCCGGCGGCGAAGCCGGTCTTGGCGTTGGCCGCGAAGCCCCAGGCCTGCGCGAGTCCGGCGGCCATGGGCAGCCAGGCGGTCGGCCACGGCTGATGATGGCCGTTGTCGCCCCACGTGGTGAGCAGGATGCCGCGCGCCTCGTGACGTACGGCGGCGCCGACGGCTTCGGCTTGATTGATCAGCGCGTTATCGAGGCGTCCCGTGAAGCTCTGCCAGGCGCTCGTGCCCGGCGCGACGAGATAGGCGCGTCCGAGTTCGCGCAGACGCCCGCACTGTTCCTTGAAGGGATGGCCGGCGTCATAACCCCAGACGACCGGCACGGTGTCGACGGGCGCATCCTGCGCAAGCGCGAGGTCTTCCAGGAGGATGTCGCCCCAGAACTGCACGGTGCGGCCGCGGTCGCGACCGAGGGCGCATAGCTTCTTGAGATGATCGAGGTAGACGCGGTGTTTGCCGCGTTCGGCGACGGCCTGCTTGCTGAAGCCTTGGCCGAGCTCCCACGGTTCATCTCCGCCGATGTTCACCTGGCGGCTCCGGAAATTCGGCAGATAGTCGTCGAGCAGCGCTCCCGCGAAATCGACCGACGCTTGGTCGGGCCGCAACGTACCGGGGAACTCCTTGAATTGTCCGGTGAGCGGGTGAATCCATCCTTCAGGGCATTCGGCCATCGCGCGGTAGCGCGGATGACGGAGCCAACGCTCCATGTGGCCGAAGGTATTGAGGTTGGGGACGAGCTCGATGCCGACCGCCGCGCACGCGCCGTCGAGTTCGCGGATTTCGGCGGGCGTCAGCGGCGAGGCGTCTTGCCAAGCCTCTTCATGGCCGCGGAAGGCGAAGGTGTGTTCGACGTAGAGCTGCAGCTGGTTCGCACGCAGTCGACCCAACGCGCGGACGAGGACGAGTAGCTCGGCTTGCGTGGGCACGCGCGTGCGGGAGCAGTCGAGCATGAAGCCGCGGACCGGCAGATCCGGCGAATCAGCGATCGCGAGCTGCGGGAGCTCGTCGGGATACTGTGCGGCGATCTGGCGGAGGGTCTGGGCGCCGTAGAGCACGCCCTGCGCGTCACCGGCGTTGAGGCGAATGCCGCTGGAGAGGATCTCGATGTGATAGCCCTCGGCGCCTTGCGCGGGCTGGTGGACGATCCGGCAGGCGCCGTCGGCCGCCCCGGCCAGCGCCGCCCGGGCTTCTTCCATGGTCGTAGGGAGGCTCTCTATAAAGGAGGCGGTCGGGTGGGGGAGGGGGGGCACCTTGAGCCAGCCCCCGCGCAGGGTCAGTTCCCTCGGGCGGGGGAAGAGCGTGAGCACCGGAAGGGCCATGGCAGGAGGGTTAGTCCCCGCGGGCCGACGGGCAAGACGCTAAGATGGACTTCCCGCTTGGAACAAAGCCCGCCTCGCCTACATCTTATGCCCTTACCCCGCATCCCATGCCTCGCTCATCCCTTGTGCTCTTCCTCTTCGCTGCTGCTGCTCAGGCCGTGCCGGAAGGTTTCGTCATCCGCGAGTTCCTCGGCAACGCCCAGGACCCCGAAATCTATCCGACTGCCGTGACGGCCGCCGCCAATGGCGACGTCTACGTGTCCTCGGACAAGAACGGCTCCCTCGGCCATACCCCGGGCATGGGTCGCATCCTCATCGCCCGCGACACCAAGGGTGCCGGCGTGGCCGACCAGGTGATCGAATACACCAAGGTGGAGAGCCCGCGCGGCGGCCACTTCATCGGCGGCATCCTCTATCTCGTCCACCCGCCCTTCCTCTCCAAGTTCCAGGACAAGAACGGCGACGGCAAGGCCGACTATGATACCGAGCGTACGCTCCTCGTCGACGGACTCGGTGGCGGCATCGAGCACCCGCGCGGCGCCGACCATACCACCAACGGCGCCCGCATGGGCATCGACGGCTGGCTCTACATCGCCGTCGGCGACTTCGGCGCGGGCATCATTCGCGACAACGACGGCGCCATCGGCCTCGGCGACAAGAAGCGCGTGACGCTCTATGGCGGCGGCGTCATGCGTGTGCGCCCGGACGGCACCGAGCTCGAGAACTACACCGTGATGACCCGCAACATCTGCGACGTCGCCATCTCCCCGACCCTCGACCTCTTCTCCCGCGATAACACCAACGACGGCAAAGGCTGGAACACCCGCTTCCACCACTTCACTTCGCTGGCCGACGCCGGTTACCCGCGCCTGTATAAGAACTTCGCCGACGAAATCGCCCATCCCCTCGCCGATTACGGCGGTGGTTCCGGCACCGGCGGCCTCTATCTGAGCGAGCCCGGTTTCCCTGGCGACTTCGGTGAATCTCTCTTCACTTGCGACTGGACGACCAACGCGGTGTATCGCCATCCGATCAAGCGCTTCGAAGCCACCTTCGTCGCCCAGTCTGAGACCTTCGAGAAGGTCTCCAAGGCCACCGACTTCGATGTCGACGGCAACTCCCGCCTCTTCCTCACCGACTGGCGTGGCGGTGGTTTCAGCTACCTCGGTAACAATAAGCCGAAGACCAAGAAGGTCATGAAGGGCGGTAAGGAAGTCGAAGAACCCATCTACTATCCGAACGGCACGGTCCAGATCATCACCGCCAAGGACGTGAAGCCCAACGTCTACGTCGATGTCACGAAGCTTTCCGACGCCGACCTGGTGAAGCAGCTCTCCTCGAAGTCCGCCGTCCAGCGCCTCGAGACGCAGCGCCAGATCATCGAGCGTAACAAGTCCGGGCTCGCCGAGCCGGTCCTCGCGATCGCGCAGTCTGGCTCGGAGCATCTCTACGCCCGTGTCGCCGCGCTCTTCACCTACAAGCAGCTCCTCGGCGCCAAGGCTAACGCCGCGCTCGTCGCGCTCGCCAAGGATGCCGGCGTCCGTGAGTTCGCCCTGCGCGCGCTTGCCGACCGCACCACGCAGCTCGAAGGCGTGCCCGTGCAGCTCTTCGTCGACGCCTTGAACGACGCCGATCCGCGCGTCCGTCTCCAAGCCGTCATCGGCCTCCAGCGCCTCGGCGCGAAGGACGCCGCTCCGGCCATGCTCGCCGCCGCCGCCCAGTGGCCGTCCGACGAGTCTAAGCTCGGCGAAGGCGAACATTACCGACTCCCGCACACCGTCATCGCCGCGCTCCAGCGTCTCGGTAACGCCAAGGCCTGCCTCGCCGCGCTCGCCGACCCGGCCCAGCGCAACATCGCCTTCCGCGCCATCCAGGGCATCCATTCCGACGAGGCCGTCGATGGCCTCCTCGCGCTCAGCTTGAGCGGCGACGATGCCGTCCGCTTCGGCGCGGTCTCCGCGCTCGCCCGTCTCTACCATGTCGAGAAGCCTTGGAATTATAAGGATTGGTGGAGCACCCGCCCCGACGACCGCGGTCCCTACTTCGGACCCGACGCCTGGGCCGCCACGGCACGCATCCACAAGGGCATCGAAGCCGCCTACGCCAAGCTGCCGGGCAACCTGCGCATGGCTTCGCTCGAGATCCTCGCCAAGAACCGTATCGCGATCACCGACCTGAAGCTCGAAGGCCTTGACCCGCTTCGTCTCGCCATGGCCACGCAGACCCTGCGTCCGGCCGACCAAGCCCTGCTCGTCGCCGCCGCTCTCCAGGCCAGCCGCAAATGGGAAGAGCGCATCGATTGCTACCGGGCCTTGCTCAAGGTCGAAGGCGACGCCGGCCTCGAGCCCCGCGTGAAGATCCTCGCCGGCTGGTCCCAGGACAAGCAGGCGCCCGCCTCCGCGACCCAGGCCATCAGCGATTTCATCTACGAAGCCGAACGCGGCAACCAGGTGAACAAGCTCCGCACGATGGCCAACAAGGCCGATGACGCCTCCTCGACGATCCTCTGGAAGGCCTTGCTCAACGTGCTCAGCAGCCCGCTCACC
Source organism: Opitutia bacterium UBA953 (assembly GCA_002293125.1). Taxonomy (GTDB): domain Bacteria; phylum Verrucomicrobiota; class Verrucomicrobiia; order Opitutales; family UBA953; genus UBA953. The sequence continues at coordinate 4,063 of DBCR01000069.1, read as the reverse complement.
AAGGAGCAGCAGAAGAAGGCCGTCCGCGGTCACGTCGACAAGAACCCGCGCGACATCGGTTTCTTCCACGCCATCACCGACCTCGGCCTGACGGGTTTCGATAAGCAGCTGCAGGAAGGCATGAAGGGCGATAACGTCATCCAGATCAAGGCCGCCCAGGAAGCGCTCGCCGCCGGCAAGCTCGCCGCTGCCAGCAAGGGTAAGAAGATCGCCCAGCTCGACGCCAAGGTCGTCGCGAACGCCGCCCTCAAGGGCCGCGGCAACGTGAAGAACGGCCAGCGTCTGTTCACGCAGCAGGGTTGCGTCGCCTGTCACGCCATCGACCTCGCCGCCGAACAGAAGGGCCCGTACCTCGGCGCCTCCGGCGCGAAGTTCCCGCGCGAGTACCTGATCGATTCCATCCTCGATCCGAACAAGGTCGTCGCCCAAGGCTTCCAGACCGTCGTGTTCACGATGAAGAACGGCCCCGACCAGATGGGCTTCGTCACCGCTGAAGCCGATGGCGTGATCACGCTCCGGAACATCGCCGGCCAGGTCTTCAAGCTCAAGCGCGACGACGTGAAATCCGAGAAGCATCTTCCGCAGTCCATGATGCCCGCCGGCCTCGCCGCTGGTCTCACCGTCGAGGAGTTCACCGCCTTGATCGAGTATATGGTCACCCTTAAGTCGATCGGGGGCTAACGCGGGCGGAGCCCGCGTGGGGGTCTGCTGGCATGTCGGCAGGCTGCGAAGCAAAGTGAAGAGGGCGCCTACGGGCGCCCTCTTTTGTTTGGGTAGGGATGCGATGACATCGCATCCGCTTGTATCGGGTAGGGCCGACCATCCTTGGTCGGCCGCGGCCAAGCAGGGATGCTTGGCCCTACCAAGATTCATGAACTCAAAGGGGAACCTGATACCCGACGGCCGAGACCTGGGACCTGAAAATGTATCCCCCGCGGCATCCCTCCCGGTCTCCGGTTTCCCCTTGGGACGTTTGGTCTCTGGTCCTCCGGGCCTCCGAGCCTCTGGGCCTCTCGCGTGCTCCCTAACCGCTAACCGCTTCCACCCGTAGGGGCCGGCTTTTCGCCGGCCCCTATGACATATCCTCCTATCTGGATACTTGGATACTAACTTGCCATCGGGCCGGTTACCCTTTTGTTTCCCTGACCTTATGGCATCTCACGCCTCCTACATCTTCTCGTCCGAATCCGTCGGCGAGGGGCACCCCGATAAGGTCGCCGACAGCATCTCGGATTCCGTCCTCGATGCCTGCTTCGCCCAAGACCGTTTCTCCCGCGTCGCCTGCGAGACCCTGGTCAAGAGCGACCACGTCGTCATCGCCGGCGAACTCACCACGAAGGCGAAGGTCAATTTCGAGGAAGTCGTCCGCGCGGCCATCCGCGAGATCGGCTACGTGAACGACGACGATGTCTTCCACGCCGACAAGGTCTTCATCACGAATCTGCTCACGAAGCAGTCCCCTGACATCGCCCAGGGCGTCGACGAGCGTAAGGCCGAAGGGAAGAAGCACGCCCAGATGGGCGCCGGCGACCAAGGCATCATGTTCGGTTACGCCACCGATGAGACCCCTGAGCTCATGCCGGCTCCGGTGATGTTCGCCCACCGCCTCAACCGCGAGCTGGCCCGCCTCCGCAAGTCGGGCGCCAAGGGTACCGAGTGGATTCGCCCTGACTGCAAGTCGCAGGTCGCCGTGCGCTACGAAGCCGGCCGCCCGGTCGCCATCGAGAACGTGGTCATCTCCACCCAGCACACCGCCGACGTCTCGCACCGCCAGATCGAAAAATTCTGCATCGAGCAGGTCATCCGTAAGAGCCTCCCGAAATCCCTCGTCAGCAAGAAGACCGAATACCTGATCAACCCGACCGGACGTTTCGTCGTCGGCGGCCCCCAGGGCGATTGCGGCCTCACGGGCCGTAAGATCATCGTCGACTCGTACGGAGGCATGGGTCGCCACGGCGGCGGCGCGTTCTCGGGCAAGGATCCGACCAAGGTCGACCGTTCCGCGGCCTACATGGCCCGTTGGGTCGCCAAGCATATCGTCGCGTCCGGCGCCGCCGAACGCTGCGAACTCCAGTTCGCCTACGCCATCGGCCACCCGGAGCCGACCAGCATCCACCTCGACACCTTCGGCACGGGCGAGCTTCCGGACGAACAGATCCTCGCCGCGGTGAAGGCGACGTTCCTCTTCAATCCGGCCGAGATCATCCGCCAACTCGACCTGCGTCGCCCGATCTACCGCGCGTCCACCCACTACGGCCACTTCGGCAAGAAGGGCCTGCCTTGGGAAGTCACGTCGAAGCTCGCCGCCTTCCATAAGGCTCTCAGCAAGTAATCACTACGCCCTCTATACTCGATACTCCAACCTCTATACTCACAAACATGGCCACCGCACTCACATCCTCGTCCAAAAAATTCACCGACTTCAAAGTCGCCGACCTCGGCCTCGCCGAATGGGGCCGCAAGGAACTCCAAGTCGCCGAGCACGAGATGCCGGGCCTGATGGCCCTGCGCAAGAAGTACGGCAAGAAGAAGCCCCTCAAGGGCGTGCGCATCGCCGGTTCGTTGCACATGACCATCCAGACGGCCGTCCTCATCGAGACGCTCGCCGAGCTCGGTGCCGACGTGCGCTGGGCCTCCTGCAATATCTTCTCCACCCAGGACCACGCCGCCGCGGCCATCGCCAAGGCCGGCATCCCGGTCTTCGCCTGGAAGGGCGAGACCCTCGTCGAATATTGGGAGTGCACCATGAAGGCGCTCACCTGGCCCAACGGCGACGGCCCTGAGCTGATCGTCGACGACGGCGGCGACGCCACGCTCCTGATCCACAAGGGCTACGAGCTCGAGAACGGTTCCAAGTGGGCCTGGTCTCCTTCGGAATCCGAAGAAGAGCAGATCATCAAGAACCTGCTCAAGAAGGTCGCCAAGGAAAAGCCCGGCCACTGGCATAAGGTCGTGAAGAGCTGGAAGGGCGTCTCGGAAGAGACCACCACCGGCGTCAAGCGTCTCTACCGCATGCTCGAAGACGGCTCCCTCCTTGTCCCGACCGTCAACGTCAACGACACCGCCACGAAGTCGAAGTTCGACAATCTCTACGGCTGCCGCGAATCCCTCGTCGACGGCATCAAGCGCGCCACCGACGTCATGATCGCCGGTAAGGTCGCCCTCGTCATCGGTTAC
>DBCR01000069.1:0-711 GCA_002293125.1 Opitutia bacterium UBA953 | reverse complement strand
GTCACCGCCACGGGCAACAAGGACATCATCACGCTCGAGCACCTGACCAAGATGAAGGACCAGGCGATCGTCTGTAACATCGGCCACTTCGACAACGAGATCCAGGTCGTCCGTCTTAATGAGTTCAAGGGCGCCAAGAAGGATACCATCAAGCCGCAGGTCGACCGCTACACGTTCAAGGACGGCCGCCAGCTCTATATGCTCGCCGAAGGCCGCCTCGTGAACCTCGGTTGCGCCACCGGCCACCCGAGCTACGTGATGTCGACCTCGTTCGCCAACCAGGTCCTCGCTCAGTTGCATCTCTGGGAGACCCGCGCGACCGCCAAGCCCGGCGTCGTCGTCCTCCCGAAGCACCTCGACGAAGAAGTCGCCCGTCTTCACCTCGGCAAGCTCGGCGCCAAGCTGACGATCCTCTCCAAGGACCAGGCCTCGTATATCGGCGTCAACCAGTGCGGCCCGTTCAAGCCGGATAACTATCGTTACTAAGCGCGGCGTGAGCCGCCGCGAGGGTCACGTGGGCGAGGGGCCACGGTGACATGGGAAAGTGAAGAGGGCGCCTGCGGGCGCCCTTTTTGTTTTCGCAGCTAGGTAGGGTCGGGACCGCGTCACGACATAGCTGTCATGGGTAGGGCCGACCATCCTTGGTCGGCCGCGGCCAAGCAGGGATGCTTGGCCCTACCAAGAACCCAACTCAAAGGGAAACCGGAGACC
>DBCR01000067.1:219-73230 GCA_002293125.1 Opitutia bacterium UBA953 | reverse complement strand
TTCGGCCGTGACGTTCTCGGCGACACCGACGCCGAGGGTCATGCCACCGACGACCTGGACCTTCTCCATGATGATCTTCTGGATTTCCTCCAGGACCTTCGGGTTCTTGATGAGGTAGTCCTTGGCGGCTTCGCGGCCCTGGCCGATGAGCTGGCCGTTATAGGCGATCCAGGCGCCCTTCTTCTCGAGAATCTTGTGTTCGATGCCGAGGTCGAGGACGGAGCCGGAGCGGGAGATGCCTTCGGTGTACATGATGTCGAACTCGCACTCCGTGAAGGGAGGGGCGACCTTGTTCTTCACGACCTTCACCTTGGTGCGGTTGCCGATGACCTTGCCGGAAGGCTCCTTGATCTGGCCGATACGACGGATGTCGATGCGGACGGAGGAGAAGAACTTCAGGGCGCGGCCGCCGGGGGTGGTCTCGGGGCTGCCGAACATCACGCCGATCTTTTCGCGAATCTGATTCGTGAAGATGCAGATGCAATTGGTGCGGCTGATGGCGGCCGTGAGGCGGCGCATGGCTTGGCTCATCATACGGGCCTGGACGCCGACGGTCGCGTCGCCCATCTGGCCATCGAGTTCCTGCTTCGAGACGAGGGCGGCGACGGAGTCGATGACGACCACATCGACGGCGCCGGAGCGGATGAGGGTTTCGACGATATTGAGGGCGTCTTCGCCGGATTCAGGCTGGGAGACCAGGAGGTTATCGAGGTCGACGCCGACTACCTTAGAGTAGCGGGGGTCGAGGGCGTGTTCGACGTCGACGAAGACGGCGTTGCCGCCCTGGCGCTGGATTTCGGCGATGATGGAGAGACAGAGGGTCGTCTTACCGGAGGACTCCGGGCCGAAGATCTCGACGATGCGGCCGCGGGGGAGGCCGCCGACGCCCAAGGCAAGGTCGATGGCGACCGAGCCAGTGGAAACGGACGAGACCTGCATCTTGGTCGCGTCTCCCATGCGCATCAGGGTGCCATCGCCATACTGCTTGTTGATGGCGGAGAGAGCCAGATCGAGGGTCTTCTTCTCGGCTGCCTGGTTGGCAGATTTTTCCTTAGCGGTGGGTTCGGATTTGGCGGACATAGCGTTGGGTATGCGTAAGGGAAGGTGCCGAGGGCGGGGAGCCTTGCAAGCAAAATGAACAAATGTTCACTACCTCTTTATACCCCCCTTTTGGGTGGGGGTTAGAAGCTAAACAAATCCACCAGCCAGTCCCAGAAACCCTCGTCTTTCTTGGCTTTTACTGGGGCTTTGCGGGCCGGCGTCTGGGCGAGCTGGAGGGCTTTCTCGGCCTCGAGCTTCTTTAATTTAGCGAGGCCTTGCGCCATCAGGTCGGCCGCTAGGCTGTCGCGGAGGCGTTGCTCGGCCTTGGCTCCGGCTGGGCTTTGGCAGCCGAGCACGACCGCAATCACCCGGATATCCTTATCCTTGGCGGTGGTCACGATGGAGGCGTGCGCGGCCACCGTCCACCCGGTCTTCAATCCGTCGCAGCCAGGGAAGGAGTCCAGGAGGTGGTTATGGTTAAGGAGTTCGAGCGGTTTGCCCGGTCGGCGTAAGATATATTGTTTCGTGCCGGTGTACTTAAGCGCTTCCGGGAACCGGCAGAGCGCGACGGAGAGCTTAGCCACATCGCGGGCGGTGGTGGTGTCATGCGGGCCTTTGCCGTAGGTGAGGCCGTTGGGCGTCACGAATCTCGTGCGGGTCATGCCCAGCTCCGCGGCGCGGCGGTTCATGCGGACGACGAAGGCGGGGACGCTGCCCGCGCGATCGATGGCGAGGGCCACGGCCACGTCGTTGGCGGACTTCAGCAGCAGCGCGTAGAGCATCTCGTCGACCGTGAAGCTTTCGCCCGGCGCCAGCCAAATCTGCGAGCCCCCGATGTCGGCGGCGGCCTTGGTGACCTTCACCCGGCTGCGCAGCGTCGTCTGGTCGGCCCGGATGTCCTCGAGCACGAGGAGAGTCGTCATGAGCTTCGTCACGCTCGCCGGATGGCCCGGAAAGTCAGCTTTCTCTTCGGAGAGCACCGTGCCGGTCGCGGCGTCGACGCAGATCGTGCCGTCGACCCTCATGCCGGCCTTTGAATACGGGGTGGCGGCGGCCGCCTCGGCCGGGAACGACAAACTCAGGAGGAGGGCGGCGATGGCGGCGAAGCGCACGGGCGATTGGTTGACGGACCGCGCCCGTGCGCAAGACCGATTTGCGTTAATATCATTACCTGACCAACTTGCCGGCATGCGCGCCTACCTGCTCCGACATGCCGAAGCCGTCCCCGGGACGCCGGACGCTTCGCGCGACCTCACCGCGCACGGGCAGCGGCAGGTCGCCTTGCTCGCCAAGGGCGCGGGGCAGGTGCCTCTCAAGGAGATCGATGCGATCGAGCACAGTCCGCTTGTCCGTGCGGTGCGCACGGCCCAGCTACTCCGGCTCGCGACAGGTTCGCCGTTGCCGCTCAAGGTCCTGGGCGGACTGGAGCCGGAGCACGATCCGCGCAAGACGGCGGTGCTGCTCGCCAAGTCGCGCCGTAGCCGCCTGCTCGTCGGGCATAACCCGCATCTGGCTGAACTGACGGCCTTGCTGCTGGGCCTGGTCGAGGGCGGTGCCGCGGTCCGTTTCCGCAAATCTGGCCTGCTGGCCTTGGAGCGCACGGCCAAGCCGACGCGCCTCCGCCCGTATGGTTCATGGAGCCTGCTGTGGATGATTCCTCCGGATCTCGCGAAATGACACGGCCCGTTCTTGACGGAACGCGATGCGGCCCCGACCCTGCCAACGTGCCCGCAAGCCGTCGCCATCGTCTGATCTGGACCGCCGTGGCCGGCGTCCACCTCGCGGCCGTCGCCGCGGTCTGGATGGGCGGCGCCCTCGGCGTCAGCGAAGCCTCCCGTGAAGGCGGCTTGATTCTGGTGACGCTGGTGACCGAGCCGGTCGCTCTCCCGGGCGAAGCCAAGGGCGGCGTGGCGCTCGGTGCGGGTCTGCCCGTCCCCGTCGCGGTCAGCGTTCCCGTCGCCGTTCCTTCCGCCGCGCCGCTCGTCGCGGCGCCGACCATCGCATCGGTACCGACTTCCGCGCCCGCCATCGTTGTCGCGACGAAGGGCGAAGTGCTCGCCGCCGCGCCGGCGCCGGCCGCCGAAGTATTCGTGCCGCCCTCGTTCCTTTCTCGTCAGGAGCCGGTCTATCCTGAGCGTGCGCGTCGCACCGGCGTCGAAGGCGTCGTCGGTGTGCGCATCGCGCTCGCGGCGGACGGTTCCGTGCGGCAGGTCGAGCTGACGCAGAGTTCGGGGAGCCGTCTGCTCGACGAAGCCGCCTTGGCGGCCGCGCGCGCTTCGACCTTCACGCCCGCTTCGCGTAATCGGACGCCGGTCGAGTCCGAAGCCGTCGCGAGCTACCGCTACGAACTTCGTTGAATCACTCAGAGGGGGAGCGAGGCCAAGCGCCTCATCTCAAGCTGACGTAGTCGGGATGGGTGCCGACGATCATCTGCCCGAAGCGACCCCAGTCGCCTGGCTTGAGAGAGCGGTCAATGATGACAGTGGTCGGCATATTCGGTTCGTAACGGACGGACCAGAGCGGGCGCGCGCTCGTCGGCAGCATGCCGAAGCGGATGTCGCCGATGAGCACCGCGGAACCATCGACCGTGAAGCTGTTCCAGTCCTGCGTGAAGTGAGAGAAGTCGGTGATGATGACCGCCGCGGCTGAGCCGACCGCGGGCAGGCCGGGGCTACTCGGAGTCACGGCCACGCGCGTTTCGCCGACGATCACCTGCGGGGCCATGAACGGCATGACCCGCACGGCAGCCGTATGCCACTTGCCGTCTTCGAGCCAAACGCAGCGCCAGACGACGAGGTTGAGGGCGGTCGGCTTGACCGCGATGCGTTCGATGCGACGGGTGACCTGCTGTGAGGCGAACCACTGGCGCAACGCGGTCTCTGCGCGCGCGTGTTGCCAAGCGCCCATCGAAGCATACGTCGTAAACCAGAGCAGGGCGTAGACCGCCAGCCGGGGAGCGGCTTTCTTCCAAGCGAGGATGGCGAGCACCAGCACGGGTAGGGTGGCGAAGAGGTCGATGATCGGCATGCAATCCCAAGCGTAGCGGCCGAAGTCAAAAGGCCAGAGCAGCATCGTACCATAGCTCGTGCACGCATCGCAGAGCACGTGCGCCAACGCCCCCGCCAGGCCGGGCAGGAATAGGTCTCGCCAATGCGCGTCCGGTCGTCGGCGAAAGAACCAAGCCGAGACCAAGGCCGCGAGGAGGCCCCAGACGGGAGTGAAAGCCAAGCTGTGCGTGAAGTGACGATGCCAGCGGAAGGAGACGAGCGGGTCGCCGGCGGAGCGGATCAAGAGGTCGAGGTCGGGGCCTTCGCCAGCGAGCAGGCCCGCGAGGGCGGCCGCGGGCAGGGAGGCGCCGGCGCGGCGGACGGCGATGCCGGCGGCGATGCCGAGGGCGGCGTGCGTGACATTATCCATGCGATGAACTTACGAGCCTCGGTCGCGGAAGGAAGGCGGACTTTCATTTTTTCACCGGGAGCCGCCAATAGGCTGGAACCCCGAGAGGTTCTCTCCGTCTAATCTGATACCCCCCATGAGACTGCTTTTCTCCGCCTTGGCGCTGTGCGCCGCTATCCTCGGTCACGCCGCCGACAAGGACTACCCGCTGGCCGACGCGCAGGAAGTCCGCGCCCGCGGTGGCCTGCCGAACTTCTTCCAGAAGGCGCAGACGACCGGCGCTGAGCTCAAGATCGGCTACCTTGGCGGCTCGATCACCGCGCAGAACGGTTGGCGCGTGCAGACCCTCGCCCATTTCAAGAAAGCCTACCCGCAGTCGACCTTCACCGAGATCAACGCCGCCATCGGCGGCACTGGTTCGGACCTCGGCGTCTTCCGCGTGCAGCAGGACGTCCTCTCGAAAGGACCGGATCTCCTCTTCGTCGAGTTCGCCGTGAATGACGGCGGTACCGACCCGCAGCGCATCATCCGCTGCATGGAGGGCATCGTGCGACAGACCTGGCAGGCCAACCCCAAGACGGATATCTGCTTCGTCTACACCCTGACCGAGGCGCTTTCCCCGCCCATGCTCGAGGGCAAGTTGCAGCGCTCCGCGAGCGCGATGGAGAAGGTAGCCGAATTCTACGGCATCCCGACGATCACCCTCGGCATGGAAGTCGCCAGGTTGGCCAAGGCCGGCAAACTCCTCTGGAAGGCGCCGTTGCCGCAGACGGACGCCGAGAAGGCCGCGCTTGGGGACAAGTTCGTCTTCGCGCGGGACGGCGTCCATCCGCATGATTCCACCGGCCAGGTGCTTTATACGCAGGCCATCGTCCGTTCGCTGCCCGCGCTCGCCATCGCGAGCAACACGCCGACGCCGCACGTGAGCAACCTCGCCCTCGACCCGGCGAACTTCGAGGGCGCGACGCTCGTGCCGATCACCGCCGCCAAGCTGTCGGACGGACTCCTCCCGGCGGACATGAAGAAGGCGGATTACGCCAAGGCCTGGGCTAATCGCCTGCCTACGATGGTCCGGCTCACGCAGCCCGGCCAGACCATCGAATTCAAGTTCAAAGGCACGCATTGCGCCGTCTATGACGTCGTCGGCCCGGCTGGCGGGAAGGTCGCCGTCACGCTCGACGGCGGGAAGCCTTTCGTCGTCCAGCGCATCGACGCTTACTGCACTTACGCGCGTCTGAGCAATTTCGTCGTCGGCACTGGCCTGCCGGAAGGCGTCCACACCGTCCGACTGGAGCTCTTGGCCGACCCGATCGACAAGGCGGCCGTCCTCGCGAAGAACAAGAACCAGATCGATAAGCCCGAACGCTTCGCCCCCCTCCATTTCTTCCCGGGTGCGCTGCTGATTCTCGGCGAACTCGTCCCTTAATAGGCCTCGGACGACGCCCAGCCTTGACCGCCCCCTGACCCCCTCCAAAACTCCGCTCCTCCCCCATCACCACACCCCCATGCGTTTCGGCCTCAATACGTTCCTCTACGCCTCTCCGTTCACCAACGAGAGCGTCCACCTCTTCAAGAAGCTCAAGAACTGGGGCTTCCACACCGTCGAGATCCCGATCGAGGATCCGTCGCATACCGACCCGAGGTTCCTGAAGGCCGCCGCCGCCAGCGCCGGCATCGCCATCGGTTCCATCTGCGCCTGCATGGGCCCCGGCCGCGACCTGCGCGGTTCCGCCAAGGATCAGGCCGCCGGCCGTAAGTACATCATGGCGCTCATCGACCAGGCGGCTCTCGCCGGTTGCCCGCGCATCATCGGCCCGCTCTATTCCGTCGTCGGCCTCATCGGCGCCCATGACGACAAGACCAAGGCCAAGCACTTCAAGCTCGTCGTCAAGAATCTCAAGGTCATCGGCAAGTACGCGCAGAAGAAGGGCATCGAGCTCGACATCGAGCCGCTGAACCGCTTCGAGACCGACTTCCTCAACACCTGCGACCAGGGCCTCCGCCTCGTCAAGGCGATCAACCTGCCCAACGTGAAGCTCCACCTCGACACGTTCCACATGAACATCGAGGAGAAGAACCAGGCCGCCGCCATCCTCAAGGCTGGCAAGCACCTCGGACACTTCCATGCCTGCGGCACGGACCGCGGCACCCCCGGTGGCGACTCCCTCGACTGGAAGCCCATCGTCGGCGCCCTCAAGAAGATCGGCTACAAGCAGGACGTCGTCATCGAGTCCTTCACCACCGACGTCAAGGTGATCGCCCGCGCCGCCGCCATCTGGCGCGCGATGGAGCCGCACCGTGACGATATCGCCGTCAAGGGCTTGAAGAACCTGAACCGTTTCTTCGGCAAGCAGAAGTAGCCCTTCCGCCGACCCGCTCATGAAACTGCTCACCCCTCTCCTCGCCCTCGCCGCGCTTTGCGCGACGGCTTCCGCCGAGGACAAGAACCTCTTCAACGGCAAGGATCTCGCCGGCTGGAAGGGCCTTGATTTCTGGTCCGTCGAAGACGGTGCCATCACCGGCCGCACGACCAAGGAGAAGCCCACGAAGGGGAACACCTTCCTCGTGTGGGAAGGCGAAGTCGCCGACTTCGAGCTCACGTTCCAGTACAAGATCGTCGGCGGCAACTCCGGCGTCCAGTACCGCAGCAAGCTCGTCGACGAAAAGGGTTTCGTGATCGCAGGCTACCAGGGCGACTTCGAAGCGGGCAAGACCTACTCCGGCATCCTCTATGAGGAGAAGGGCCGCGGCATCCTCGCCAAGCGCGGCGAGAAGGTCGTCGTCAAGGAAGGCGCCGACGCCAAGAAGCCGAAGATCGAGGTCACCGGTTCGCTCGGCAAGACCGAGGAGATCCAGGCCAAGATCAAGGCTGAGGCGTGGAACGAATACCGCGTCGTCGCCAAGGGCGGCCACCTGCAGCACTTCATCAACGGCGTCCAGACCGTCGACGTCACTGACGAGACCGCCGTCGGCGCCAAGAAGGGCCTCCTCGCCCTTCAGCTCCACGCCGGCCCGCCCATGGTCGTCCAGGTCAAGGACATCGTCCTCAAGGAGATCAAATAACCCTTTATGAAAAAATCCATCCTCAGCCTCCTCCTGCTCTCGGCCGCGTTCGTCTCGGCCGCGGACAAGAAGAATGTCCTCCTCATCGCCGGCAAGCCGAGCCACGCCCCGGGCGAGCACGAGCATAACGCCGGCATCCAGCTCCTCGCGTCCGGCCTCAAGCAGTCCGCCGCCGACTTGGTTAACGTCGATGTTTCCCTCAACGGCGAATGGCCTTCCGACGAGCGCGTCGCCAAGGCTGATACGATCGTGATCTACTCCGATGGCGGTGGCGGCCACCCGGCCCTCCCTCACCTCGATCAGCTCGCCAAGAAGATGGCCGCTGGCACCGGCTTCGTCTGCCTCCACTACGCCGTCGAGCCCGCCTACGAGCGTGCCGGCTGGCTGAGCGTCGACGGCAAGCCCGTGAGCCCGCCTCCGGAGGGTCGATCCTCCAAGGGCAAGGGCGCCCTCGAGTTCAAGGAGTGGCTCGGCGGCTACTTCGAGCAGCACTGGTCCGTGAACCCGCACTGGACCGCCGACTTCAAGGTCATCCCTGATCACCCGGCCAGCCGCGGCGTGAAGCCTTTCGGCTCCAACGACGAGTGGTATTTCAACATGCGCTTCCGCGACGGCATGGAAGGCGTCACGCCGCTCCTGTCCGCGGTCGCTCCCGCCGAGACCATGAGCCGCAACGAAGGCCCGCACTCCGGCAACCCCGACGTGAAGAAGATGGTCCTCGAGGCGAAGAAGCCCGCGGTCGTCGCCTGGGCGGTCGAGCGCAAGGATGGCGGTCGTGGCTTCGGTTTCACCGGCGGCCATTATCACGCCGGCTGGGCTAACGACAGCCAGCGCACGCTCGTCCTCAACGCGATCGTCTGGACCGCGAAGGCTGAAGTCCCTGCCGCCGGCGTCGCCACGAAGTTCACCGAAGAAGAGCTCAAGGCGAACCTCGACAAGAAGACCCCGCGCAAGGCCCCCAAGAAGAAGTAAGCGACCGCCAGGTCGCCCGGATCAGCTCGGAGGTTCGCCTCCGGCCTTTTTCGTGCCCGGAAAAGAGGCGTCCCGTTTGACCTCGGCGACCGCTCCGCAACCTTGCCGGGATGTCCAAGCATATCGCGATCATCGGCGGCACCTCCGGCATCGGCCGCGCGACCGTCGCGCAGCTCCAGGCCGACGGACACACGGTGTACGCCGCGTGCCGCTCGCCCGAGAAACTGGCCGACCTCGACATCGTCGCGCAACCGTTCGACGCCGCCGCGCCTGGTCCGCTCACGTGGCCCGAGCGCCTTGACGGCTTCGTCTATTTTCCGGGCTCGATCTCGTTGAAGCCGTTCCATCGCCTCACCGCGGAAGATTTCCAGCGCGACCTCCAGGTGAACCTCTTCGGCGCCATCGCCGCGCTCCAGTCCGCGCTGCCCGCGCTCAAGGCCTCGGGCAACGCGTCCGTCGTACTTTTCTCTACCGTCGCCGTCGCGCAGGGTATGCCCATGCACGCCAGCATCTCGGCGGCGAAGGGCGCCGTCGAAGGCCTCGCCAAGAGCCTCGCCGCCGAATGGGCGCCGGCCATCCGCGTGAACGTGATCGCGCCGTCGCTGACGGACACCCCGCTCGCCGGCGCTTTGCTTAATTCGGACCTGAAGAAAGAAGCCGCGGCGAAGCGTCACCCATTGCAGCAGGTGGGTCGGTCCGAGGACATGGCTGCGCTCGTCGCGCATCTGCTCTCCGGGCATGCGCGTTTCATGACGGGCCAGGTGCTCCACGTGGACGGTGGCCTGTCGTCGGTGCGTACGTTCTGACGCAGGCACAAAAAACCCGGGCGCCTCGCGGGCCCGGGTTTCGGAAGCGCTTTCGATCCGCTCAGATCAGCATCAGCGCCGGTTCTTCGAGGAGCTGCTTGAGCGCCTGAAGGAACTGGGCGGCGTTGGCGCCGTCGACCACGCGGTGGTCGCCTGAGAGGCCGATCACCATACGGTGACCGATGACCATGCGGTCCTGAGCGTCGACGACAGGCTTCTTGATGGTCGCGCCGACGGAGAGAATCGCGGCGTTGGGCACGTTGATGATGCCGTAGAAGCCGGTGACACCGAACATGCCGAGGTTGGTGACCGTGAAGGTCGAGCCCGACATCTCGCCCGGCGTGAGCTTCTTCGAGCGAGCCTTGCCGATGAGCGCCTTCGCCTCGACGGCGATGTCCTTGAGCGTCTTGGCATGCGCGTCGCGGATGACCGGGGTGACCAGGCCGTCTTCGAGGGCGACGCCAAAGGAGAGGTGGACCGCGCCGTGGGTGCGGATGCTCGTGCCGGCCCAGGAAGCGTTGACCGCGGGGACGCGGCGGAGGGCTTCGGCGGAGGCCTTCAGGATGAAGTCGTTGACCGAAAGCTTGATCGCGTCGGCGCCGGTTTCGGCGAGGCGCTTGTTCAGCGATTCGCGCATCGCCATGAGCGGGGCGGCGTCGACTTCGACTTCGAGGTAGAAGTGCGGGACGGTGATCTTAGACTCCAGGAGCCGGCGAGCGATCGTCTGGCGCATGCCGCCCACCGGGACGTCGGCGTCAGGCTGGATGCCCTTGCCGTCGGCGGGCGGAGCGACCGCGACGTTGAGCGGGCCGGAAGGCGCGACGGCGGCCGGAGCCGAAGCAGCGGCGGCGACATCACGACCGACGACGCGGCCGCCAGGGCCGGAGCCGGCGAGAGTCGCGACATTGAGCGCGGCTTTTTCGGCCATGCGCTTGGCGTAAGGCGAGGCCTTGGTGCGGGAAGCGTCGGACTGCGGAGTCACGGAGCCGGAGGAAGCGGGAGCCGCGGGGACGCAGCTCACTTCGGCCTTCTCGGGAATGGCCGGGACGGCGGTCTGGGGAGCCTTCGGCGCCGGAGCGGCGGTGGGCTCAGGGGCGGCTTCACCTTTCTTGCCGATGGCGCAAATCGGAGCGCCGACGGGCAGCTGCTGGCCGGCGGGGGCGTAGATCTTGAGGATCGTGCCCGGCACGGTGCAGGAAAGTTCCATCGTCGCCTTGTCGGTTTCGACTTCAGCGAGGATGTCGCCGAAGGCTACCACTTGGCCTTCCTTGATGTTCCATTTCACCAAAGTCCCCACCGACATCGTGTCGGAGAGCTTCGGCATATCGATAATTTCAGCCATCGGATTTGAAAAGTAGGAGGGGAGGGGGTTAGGCGAGCACCTTGAGCGCTTCGGCGACGACGCGTTCGACGTTAGGCATCTGCAGGTCTTCCATGCGCTTGCAGTAGATCTGCGGAGCGTCGATCGAGGAAACGCGATGGATCGGGGCGTCGAGTTCGTCGAACGCCTTCGACTGGATGAGGTAGGCGACCTGGGCGTCGACGCCGCAGAAGGGCTTGTTCTCTTCGACCAGCAGGGCGCGGTGCGTCTTGCGGACGGAGGCGAGGATGGTCTCCTCGTCGAGCGGGCGGATCGAACGGAGGTCGACGACCTCGACGCTGACGCCGTGTTCCTTCTCGAGGATCTCGGCGGCCTTGAGGCTCGTGATCACGGCGCGGCCGTGGGCGACGATGGTAAGGTCGGTGCCCACGCGCTTCACGTCGGCGACGCCGAGGGGCACGATGTAGTCTTCATCGGGGACCTCGCCCTTGTCGTTATAAAGAATCGTGTTCTCCATCACGTAGACCGGGTCGTTGTCGCGGATGGCGGCCTTCATCAGGCCCTTGGCGTCGTACGGGGTGGCCGGGCAGACGACCTTGATGCCCGGGTGCGAGGCGAGGATGGCCTCGGGCGTGTGAGAGTGGGTCGCGCCGACGTTGGTGCCGCCGTTGGCGGGACCGCGGATGACGATCGGGCAGTTGATGAGGCCGCCGGACATGTAGCGGATGTTGCCGGCGTTGTTCACGATCTGGTCGAACGCGACGTACGAGAAGGACCAGAACATCAGCTCCATCACCGGGCGGATGCCGAGCATCGAGGCGCCGATGCCCAGGCCGATGAAGCCGGCTTCGGAGATCGGGGTGTCGACGATGCGCTTCGGGCCGAACTCCTTGAGGAGGCCTTCGGTCACCTTATAGGCGCCGTTGAACTGGGCGACTTCTTCGCCCATGATGACGACCTTGTCGTCGCGCTTGAGTTCTTCGCGCATCGCGGCGCGGAGCGCTTCGCGGTAGGAAATGACAGCCATGACAGTGGGTGCGAAGAAGGATTATTCGAAGATGATGGTGCCGCGGCTCGTGGTCTTCGGCCCGCGGTTGTCCTCTTCCCAGTAGATGTGTTTCGTGATGTCGGCGACGGTTGGATCCGGCGACTCGTCGGCGAAGAGAGCGGCCTTATCAGCCTCGGCCATCGCCGCTTCGTTGATCTTCAGGGAGAGTTCGGGGGTCAGTACCTTTTCGCTGAGGAGTTCCTGTTCGAAGGCGAGGACCGGGTCTTTCTTTTCGCGGTACTCCTTGATTTCTTCTTTATCGCGGTAGGTCTTGTCCGGGTCGGCCATCGAGTGGCCGAAGTAGCGGTAGGTGAAGATCTCGAGGACGGTCGGCTTGGATTCCTCGTGGGCGCGCTTGAGCGCGATGGCCGTCTTGGCGCGGACTTCGTAGACGTCGTGGCCGTTGATGACGTCCCAAGCCATGTTGTAGCCTTCGGCGCGCTTCGCGAGGCAGCCCGGGTGGGCGGTCGAGCGTTCCTGGGAAGTGCCCATCGAGTAGCCGTTGTTCTCGACGACGAAGATGACCGGGAGGTCCCAAAGGGAGGCCAGGTTGTAGGCTTCATGGACCGCGCCTTGGTTGACGGCGCCGTCACCCATGTAGACGAGGCAGCTGCCCTTCAGGCCCATGTATTTGACGGCGTAGGCGAGGCCGGTGCCGAGGGGGGCTTGGCCGCCGACGATACCGTGGCCGCCCCAGTAGTTCTTATCGGGGGCGAAGTAGTGCATCGAGCCGCCCTTGCCTTGGGAGCAACCGGTGACGCGTCCGGTCAATTCGGCCATGCACTCGTTCATGCCCATGCCGACCATCAGGCCGTGGCCATGGTCGCGGTAACCCGTAATGATGTGGTCGTGCTTACCAAGGAGGGAGATCGTGCCGGCGGCAACGGCCTCCTGGCCCACGTAAAGGTGGAGGAATCCGCCGATCTTACCCTGCTGGTAGATGCGGATGCAGCGTTGCTCGAAATGGCGGATACGAGCCATTTTGGTGTAAAGGGCGATTTTGTCGGCCTTTGACATGGATGCGTTGACCGGATTTTTGGCGTATTCCGAAGGGCCGGCAGGGCGCTTCAGGGATTCCGGGTGAGTAAGGACAGCGGGCTTGGCCACGGTAGTTCGTTTGGATTGATTGGAGGGGTCTGGCGGGGAAGGTCAAGCGTCCCCTCCCTTCGGCTCAATTTGCCTTGACCCGCCTTGCCGCCACCC
The DNA here is from genome assembly GCA_002293125.1 of Opitutia bacterium UBA953. Classification (GTDB taxonomy): domain Bacteria; phylum Verrucomicrobiota; class Verrucomicrobiia; order Opitutales; family UBA953; genus UBA953. Next base: position 60,380 of record DBCR01000067.1, on the reverse strand, counting down.
TCCCTTTTCCTCTATCCTGCGTTCATCTCAGGACAGACCCCTTATATGGAAGAAACCCACGAGGCTTTAGCCCGAGAATTCACCGTGCAAAACCGGATGGGCATCCACACCCGCCCGGCCGCCCAGATCGTCCGACTGGCTAACCGCTATCCGGATGTCGAAATCACCGTTTCCAAGGACGAGGAGTCCGTGAACGGCAAGAGCATCATGGGACTCATGATGCTCGCCGCCGGCCAGAACTCGAAGCTCCGCTTCTCTGTCCGCGGCAAGGATGGCGCCGCCCTTCTCGGAGAGATGGAAGCGCTGTTCGCCCGGAAGTTCGACGAGTCCTGATCCTTCGCCCCATGTACGCGTTCCTCGCCTCCCTGATTTTCATCGCCGCTGGCGAGGTGGCGCCCCCTCCGGCCATCCCGGATGCGGAGGTGGGACGTTACCTTAAGTCCAACGAGCTCGCCGAGTGGAATAGCGCCACGCGCGCGCACTCGGCTGGGGAAACCCGCGTCAAGACCGGCCAGAGCATCATGAAGATAAGCGTCGACACCTTGCTGGCTAACGCCCCGAAGGCCGGCAGTATTTCCGAGACGCCGGAGCAGGTTAAGATCCGCGCCCAGAAGATCATCGACGAAGGTAATGCGCAGATCCAGCAGGCCTTGCCTTCGCTAGTCCGGCTGCGGGCCGTCGCCGCCGTCCGGGCCGCCGAAAAGACCAAGCCGGTCACCTTCGCCGCCGATTTTGCGCCGACGGCTTGGAATGTCGCCGTGAGCCAGTCCGTCGTCCGACTGCAGAAGCAGGCCCGCGATCTGGGTTACGCCAAGGTGCATTTCATCGGTTCGATCAGCCTGCTTGGCGATGGTAAGCTCAATCGACCAGCGGACATGACCGCCGACATCCGCACCGCGTGGGCCAGGGCGGACGATAAGTCGCTCGCGGCCGTTCCGGCTGAAGGCTACAGCTATATTCCCCCTATCGACAAGGGCACGCCGTCTCTCTCCAAGGGCCTCAAGCCAGCCACCGCTCCGAAGCAGGTCGCCGTCGTCTGGGCTGAATATTATGTCGTGGCCGCCGAAGGCGAGCGCGGGCTGCTCTTCCTGCGCTTGGCCGACGCGCAGACCATGCGCCTCATCGCTTCAGAGGTCGCGTTCACCGAGCATGGCGTCGCGGCGGCCCCCGCCGGCAGCTGTCAGGTCGCATTGCGTGACGACCGCAGTTTCCTCCCTCGCCTCAGTGAAGCCGGCGACTGGGTGCTCGGCTTTGATCGCGCGAGCCACCCGCTCGCCTCCGCCTTACTGGCCCATCTTTCGGTCACCCGGAGCAGGCTCGGCATCGCCGCGGCACCGTACGTGGTGATCGTCGCAGGCGGTGGCCCCGCCGGCTCCGATGGAGTCCGGGCCAAGTGGCTCGCCGTCACGGACACGGCTCCAGCCGGATCAATCGCCTTTAAGGTCTCAAGCATCCCGACCGGCGGCCAAGGTATCGACGTCGGTCAGTTGACCCTGGCCATCGCGTCCCCCGCGCCGGCGAAGTGATCAGCCTTGCGCCTTGCGCGCGGCCTTCATCTCGATCGTCGTCGCGCGCTTGAGTTTCTTCACCTTGGCCGCGGTCAGCAGCTGGTGCGGACGCGTCATCCGATCGATGAACAGGACGCCTTGGCAATGGTCATGCTCGTGCTGCACGCAGCGGGCGAGCAGGCCGGCGCATTCGAGGACGTGCGGCGCGCCGTCGGCGTCGCGGTAGCGCACGATGGCCTGCTCGACGCGCTCGACGTCGCCGGTGATGCCGGGGAAGGAGAGGCACCCTTCGGTGTAGGTTTCCGGCTCGCCGGCCGGCACGCTCACCGTCGCGTTGGCGAGGAGCATCGGCATGATCTCTTTTGGCTGGCGGGGTTTGCCGTCGAGCAAAGGAAGGAAGTCCTCGTCGTGCACGTTCATGACGAAGAGCTGCAAGGAAAGCCCGACCTGCGGGGCCGCGAGGCCGATGCCCTTGGCGGTCTTCATCGCGCTCAGCATCGCGTCGCCCAGCGAACGCAGGGCGGGGCCGAACTCCTTCACGGGATCGCCTTTGGCCCGGAGGATCGGGTCGCCGTAGGGGCGGATGGTGAATTCGGCCATGGCTTCTGGTTACCTTTCTTCGGCGGGCGTGAAAGCGAAATCGCTCAGTCTTTCGGACGGAAGTCGCCTTCTTCGCAGCGACGGACGAAGGCCTCCGTGCGCTTGCGGATGCGGTCCCATTTCTCACGGAGTTCCTGGGTCTCGTCGGCGGTGATGCGGTGATCTTCCATCGCGTCGGCGACGTCGGCGATGAGCAGGCCAAATTCGCGGACGAGGGCGTTGGCGGCTTTGTCCAGATTGCCGCCCGGGGTTTCGCCTTCGATCGGAGTAAACTGGCCGCCGGCGCGTCGGGCGAGCCAGTCGACGATGCGGGTGTCGCCGGTGAGGTCGATCAGCAGGGCCGTGCGGTGGAGCGGGTTGGGTTGGCCACTGCCTTTTTCCGCCGGCTCTCGCCACTTGTAGAGCATCGAGGGAGAGACGCCGAGCGACTTGGCGATCTCCCCGTGTTTATTGAGCTGGCTGTCCTTGCCGTCACCATCGCCGGCCTTGAGGAGGGCGTCCTGCAGTACGTGGTGCGCTTCCTTGATGGGGGTGCGACGGGGGGCGGGGGGTTTCTTGGCCATGGTCGAGCGTAGGGCGGGCGGTGCTCGGCCCGCAAGCGTCCTACGGATATTACAGGTTTTTTACCTTATTGTAAGGCGGTCGGGCCAGAAAAGATTGGAAAGAGGAAAGGGGGCCGCCATCGTTGGCCGCATGATGCTTTTCGCCGCCTCCCCTGAAGAGGTTTCCTTGATCCTGCCCATCGGCCTGCTCGTTGCTGGTTTGGTTTTGATCGGGGTGGAATTCTTTCTTCCGACGGTCGTGCTGGGTTTCCTCGGCGCCGTCGTCTCCTTCGCCGGCATCTATCTCTCGGCGGAGGCGGGTGGCCTCACCTGCGCGGTGTTCTGCGTCGTTTTCTTGGTCGTCCTGACGCTCGAGTTCTTCGCTTTCCGCCGCCTCCTGCCGCAGACCGCCATCGGTCGCTCGATGATCAACGTCAGTAGCAACGAGGGTGCCGCCGTGCCTGCCGCCGCCGGGTACGCCGTCTACGTCGGTAAGACCGGCAAGGCCGCCACCGTGCTCGCGCCATCCGGCACGATCGAGATCGATGGCACCTTGATCGAGGCCTTCTCGCTCGACGGTTTCGTCGAACGCAACGCCGCCGTCGTCGTCACCGAGGCCGGTTCCGGCCGCGTGACCGTCCGCCGCTCCCGCTGACCCTCCGTTTTCCTCTCATGAATACCATGCCCAATATCATCATCTGGATCGGAGCCGCCGCCCTGCTCCTGTTCGTCCTCTTCCTGCTCTCCTTCCTCGCTGTCTGGGTGCGCGCCCGCCTCGCGGGCGCCGAGGTCGGCTTGTTCGACCTCGTGGGCATGCGCCTGCGCAGCGTTCCCTACGCCGTGATCGTCGATGCCAAGATCGCCGCCACCAAGGCCGGACTCACGGTCGACGTCGAGAAAATCGACGCCCACTTCCTTGCCGGCGGCAATATCGTGCAGACGGTCCAGGCGCTCATCGCCGCCCAGAAGGCCGGCCTGCATCTCGACTGGAATCGCGCCTGCGCGATCGACATCGCCACCCGCGGCACGAACAAGTCCGTCCTTGAGGCCGTGCTCACTTCCGTCAGCCCCAAGGTCATCGATGTGCCTAATCCCGCCAGCGGTCGCACCACGATCGACGCCGTCGCTAAGGATGGTATCCAGGTGAAGGTGAAGGCCCGCGTGACGGTCCGCACCAACCTCGACCGTTTCGTCGGCGGCGCCCAGGAAGAGACCATCATCGCGCGCGTCGGCGAAGGTATCGTCACCACCATTGGCTCCTCCGAGAGCTATAAAATCGTCCTCGAGAATCCGGATCGCATCTCCAAGACCGTCCTCGAGCGTGGCCTCGATGCCAACACCGCTTACGAAATCATGTCCATCGACATCGCCGACGTGGATGTCGGCGACAATATCGGTGCGATGCTCCAGGAGGCCCAGGCCAATGCCAACAAGAACATGGCGCAGGCTCAGGCCGAAATCCGCCGCGCGGCGGCTGTCGCGCTCGAACAGGAAATGCGTGCCCGCGTGGAAGAGATGCGTGCCCGCGTCGTCGAAGCGGAGGCCCAGATCCCGCAGGCCCTCGCCGACGCGCTGCGTTCCGGCCGCATGGGCTACATGGATTTCCAGCGCCTGGAGAACCTTCGTTCCGACACCGAGATGCGCAAGGGTATCGCCGGTGACGGTCCCGCGCCTGGCGCCAAGGCCTGAGCATGGACTCGGAAATCGTCATCAAGGCCGTCCTCGGCTTGGCCGTCTTCCTGTTCTTCAATTACGGCTCTGGCTTCCTCAAGAAGCTCATGCAGGAGGCCTCGGTCGAGCCGACACCGTTGCCGCCGCCCGTGCCGCGTCGCAACCGTCGGGTGCGCAATGCGCCGCCGACCCTCGCGCCCGAGCCGGAACCCTCGGCCCCTGCGGCCGCTGTTCATCTTGACGATACGTCGCTCGTGGTCACGCGCCCAGCGCGTGCGCACACGCGCCTGCAGTTTCGCGGCACAGCCGCCCTCCGCCAGGCGCTCGTCGCCCGCGAAGTGCTCGGTCTGCCGCTGTCGCTGCGGCCGCCGCGCTTCTGATCAGCGACGCGGGGCGAAGAGGCGCGCGGCCAGGTAGGGCAGCGCGCAGCAGAGCACGATCCCGGCGCCCGACGGTACCGCCGGTGCGTAGTAAGAAAGATAAAGGCCGCCGAACCCGCCGAGGAGGGCGCAGCCGGCGCCCCAGGCCATCACCTGAGGCACGGTCCGTCCGAGCAGCACGCCCGTCGCGGCGGGGATGACGAAGAGCGCGGTCGTGAGCAGCGCGCCGACGAGGCGCACGCAGGCGACGGCGCCCAGCGCGACGAGCACGAGGAGCACGGCGCGCATGAGCGCGGGCCGGGCGCCGAGCAAGGCGGCGTATTCTTCGTCGAAGGAGGCGAGTTCGAGCTCCTTGTGCAGCACCCGGAGCCCGAACAGCACGAGGGCGGCGGTGACGCCGATGACGATGAGGTCTTCGCGGCCGACCGAGACCACGCTGCCGAAGAGCAGCCCTGCGAAGTCGCGCCAGGAGTTGGCCTGCTGCATGAGCGCGATACCCCCGGCGAACATCACCGACAGCATCACGCCGACCGCGCTGTCTTCACTCGTACCTTTGCGCGAGGCCAGCCAGGCGGCGCCGGTCGCGGTGAGCAGGGCGGCGACGAGCGCGCCCAGATAAGGTGAGAGGCCGAGGAGGAGCGCGCCGACGACGCCGGGCAGGATCGAGTGCGTGAGCGCGGTGCTCACGAAGGCCATGCGCCGGAGCACGACGTAGGCGCCGAGGCAGGCGCAGGTCGTGCCGCTGAGCACGATGGCGAGCAGGGCCCGCACGAAGAACGGTTCCGCCAATGGCTGCAAGAGGAGGTCAAGCATGGCGGTGGTCGTGGCCGGAGCAGGCATGCCGGGTGGAGACGGCGCCATCACGCATCTCCAGGATACGGTCGAAGCGGCCGAGGTCGGCGGGGTCGTGCGTGGCCATCACGACGGTGAAGGCCGAGCCTTCTTCGAAGAGGAAACGGTCGATGATCTCGCGGCTCGGTTGATCGAGGGCCGCATACGGCTCGTCGAGCAGGAGGATCTCAGCGCCTTGGACGACAGCGCGGGCGATGAGCGCACGTTGTAATTGGCCTCCGGATAATGTGTGGACTGGGCGCTCCGCGAGATCGGCCAGGCCGAGGCGCGTGAGCGCGCGATCGATGACATCGTCGCCATGACGGCATTCCTCGAACCAACCATGGTGGGCGTAGGTGCCCATCTGAACCAGCCGGCGAAGCTTGAGGGGAAAGAGTTCGGTGAGGTGAGGCCGCTGGGCGAGGTAGGCGAGGCGGCTGCGGCCGAGGCGCGGAGACTCGCCGGCGACCAGCGCTTCGCCCGAGCGAATCGGCGTGAGTCCGGCGAGCACGCGGAGGAGGGTGGATTTGCCGGAGCCATTTGGGCCGATGAGCGCGGTCCGGCAGCCGCAGGGAATTTCAAAGGTCGCGTCATGAAAGGCGACCGGTCCGTCGAGGCGGGCAGCCGCGGAGAGTTGCTTGGCTGAGACGGCGATGCCCGGGCAGCCGTTCAGCTCTTTCTGCGCATAAGGGATGGAGGGCAGGATGGAGAAGGCCGCCTCGCCGAGGTGGCGGGAGAGCGCGGTGATGATGCGGCTCATTTCAGGAGCGCCTCATGAAGTCGTTTGCCGTTGGTGAGCATCATCGAGGTCCAGGTGTCACCGGGTTGACCGATCGGCTCGAGGTATTCAAAGGAGAGGGAGAGCGGGGGAGGGAGGCCGGCGTCTTCGGTCAATCTCCGGGCAAAGGCATCGCTCTGCCCTTTATCCGTGATGATGACGTGAATTTTCTGTTTTCGGATCAAGGTGAGCAGCCCGGAAAAATGTCGGGCGGAAGGATCAGCGGACTCCCCGGACCCGCTCGCGATGATCGTGCCAGCAACGGTTAGCCCAAAGTGCTTGGCGAACTGCCCGAGGTTGGCGTGATGAGAAATAAAGACCCTTTTAGCCGGAGCGATTTGCTGGAACAGCTGGCTCAGCTCTTTATCTACGGAGTTTATCTCTTTAAGATACTGTTCATAAGCGATTTGTGTATCTAAAACCCCTCCGATTTGGTTCAGCCTTTCAGCGAGCACTTTCACCATCTTTTTGACTTCGATGGGGTCAGTCCAGGCGTGCGGGATATCGGCGCAATCGTGCCCCGCGTGGGCACCGGATCCCCCATGCAGCCAGAGAATCGAGTCGGTGCGCCCATTGGCTTTGGCCCAGGCGGCGAGCCAGGGCTCAAACTCCGGGCTCATCGCGACGATTAAAGATGCCCGACTCAGGTCTTTCGCTTGGCGGGGGCTGAGCTGGAACCCGTGCGCCTCGCTCCCCCGTGGAATAATACTTATCGATTCAAACCCTTTACCGCCAATGACTTGAACCCATTCTTCAATGACGCTGAAGCTGGACACGACGACCGGTTTTTCTTGCGCGTAGGCCTGCCCGCCGAACCAGGGAGTCGCGGAGATGATCAAGGCTGCAAGGAGACGAAGCACGTAAATCCAGACTCACAGGGCTCGGAGCCAGATGCAAGAAGTTTGCATTTAACAAATGTTCCCAGACTGCCAGTTTTTGCGTTTGCCTAAGCCCTCCACTCGCAACAGATTTCCCCTTCCCATGCCCCAAGCACGTGCTGTTTTTGCCAGCCTAATGGCTTATTGCCTGTCCGTACCCCTCGTCTCCGCTCAGGCGCCCACGGCGGCTGGTAACGTCGGCAAAAGCCCGGTCATCGTGCGCTCGGTCCACTTCGACCCGGTCAAAATCGGCGGACAGAAGAATGACTGGATTCGGATGCAGGTCGAACTTCAGGCCAATTTCAATCCCGAGACTAAGGTCGCTCCGGCCGAGCAGGCCACCAAGCGGGCCGCCAACAAGATGTGGGTGGACAAGGTCAAGGTGACCGTCACCCAGATCTTCAAGCCACTTACGGCCAAGGATGCGACCGAGTTTTCCTACTACCGCTCCTCGGCGACCGTGCTGACGCTGGAGGTCGGTTCTCCGCGTTCCGTCTACTTCTACCTGCCTGGCGATATCGTGAAGCGTGACCGCCTCAAGATGCAGCCCGACTATTACTATGTGCAGCTCGACGTCGCTGGCACGGAGGTCCCTCTCTTCAATGAAGCTGGCCGCCTGAATCCGGACATGCTGGGCGCCGTGCACAAGACGTTCGTCACGAAGAAGGATTTCGACGGTGCCCGTGACCTCGCGGACCGAGGCGCCAATGCCAATACCGGCATGCTGCGCCCGCAGTTCCTGGTGCCTTACGCCATCTTCGATGCTTTGCCGCAGGGTTCGCCTTCCCCCGAGTTCATCCGGGAAGACGGTTCCCGCTAATCCCCCTCCTCCCTGTTTTTGTATGAGCCAGAAGAAGGCAACTATCGTCAATCTCGCGGCTTCCAATGTCTCGGTGTCCCAGTTCTCCGTCGAAGCGGGCAGCTTGGTACTCGAGCAGTTCTTTGTCGAAGAAATCGCACCCGGTCTGACCGGCGACGACGAGTGGTTGAACGCGGCGATCGCCGCCTTGGCGAGTCTGGTCAATACCCACGAGCTCAAGGGCCGCGTCTCCGTCATCGCCCCCGCTTTTCTGCTCTTACAGAAGCCACTTAAGGTCCCGCAGGTCGAACGTGCCCGTCAGGCCCAGATTGTCGCCTTCGAGGCTCAGAACGCCATCCCTTATCCGCTGAACGAAGTCATTTGGGACAGCCAGCTGATGGCCTCCGACGGCGTCGAAGCGGAAGTCCTTCTCTTCGCCCTGCGCACCGAGATCGCGACTAAGATCGCGAACATGGTCACTTCAACCGGCCTGCGTCCGATGTCGATTCAGGCCGCCCCGTTGCTCGACAGCCAGGCGTTCCGTCTCGCTGGCGGTTCCGGCGCCGAGGAAGTCCTCATCATCAACATCGGCGCCCGTTCGACCACGCTCAGTTTCGTCGGCCCTAGCGGCGTCAATATTCAGTCGGCCACCAACATCGGCGGCAACCTCCTCACGCAGGGCGTCTCCGATAATACGGGCCAGCCTTTCGCGGTTTCCGAAGCCATCAAGGTGGGATATTTCTCCGGCATCGTCCAGCTGACCGAGTCCGATCCGCAGGTCGCCATCCTGCAGGCCAACTCGCAGACTTTCATCCGGCGTCTCGCGCAGGACATCAATCGTCGGCTGATCAATGTGCGCCGTGGCGCCAACGGACGCCAGCCCGCCCGCATCCTGATCACGGGTCGCGGTTCTCAGGTGCCTGGCCTTTCCGAACAGCTCTGCGAGACGTTGCGCCTCCCGGTCGAAGTCTTCGACCCTTCCTCGGTCATCACCCTGGGAGCCGGTACCAACGCGGAGCAGCTCGTGCGCGCCAAGTATCAGATCACGGAAGTGATCGGCGAAGCGGCGCGCCTCACCTTGCCGCAGCCTATCGGGGTGAACCTGATCCCGCGCGACATCGCTTCCCAGCAGGCCTTCGATGCACGTAAGCCCCGCCTGGTCGTCGCCGCGTTGCTTGCCGCCGCCGCTCCTTTCTGCGTCTGGCTCGCCTTCGCCTCCGCCGAGGGCTGGAATCAAGCCCAGGCCGGCATCATCCAGGCCCGTCAGACCGAACTGACCGTCCGTCGTAACGCGATCGAGGAGTCCCGCACGAAGGCCGCCGAACTCGCCGCCAAGACCAAGGAGATCGAACAGGTCGTCCTCAACCGTTCCAACTGGCCGGCCTTCCTTGGCGACCTCCAGTCCCGCGTCGGCACGCTCAAGAACACTTGGATCGAAGAGATGCACGTGAAGTACGAGACCCTTCCCGCCGCTCCGGCCGTCGACGGCCAGCCCGCGCCCGCGCCGGTCGTGGTGACCAAGGTCATGCTCTCCGTCCGCTTCCTCTTCGCCGAAGTGCCCTTCGATGTTAAGCAGTACAAGTCGCAGTCGGAAAAGGCGGCCATCGGCCGTCTGCTTGAGGTCGTCCGCAAGTCTCCCTATGTCAGCGCCGTCCCGGAGAACGAGATCGTCGTCACCGAGCAGACCATCAAGGCCGCCGACAATAAGACGGAAATCCGGATGACGCCCAAGGCGACCCTCACCCTCGTCATCCACAAGGACAAGGCCCTCTAAGCCATGCAGAATTTCAAGAAAAACCTCGGCTTCAACCTCGCGCTCATCGCGATCGCCGCGCTGTTCATCGTCGGCTGCGCCTTGGCTTTCCTCGCCTACCAAGGCAGCACCAAGTCCGCCCTTGATCTGGCCCGGGCCCGCAGGGATCAGCTCGCCCTGCTCAACGGCCACTCCTTCGTGCCCGGCGCCGCGGCCGTCTCGCTCAATGATAAGAACGTCGAAGCGGCGGCCGCCGATGTCAAGGAGCTCGAGGCGCATCTCGCCTCGCTCCGCGCCGCGATCGCCGGTAATCCCGATCTCGTCATCAAGGGCAAGGCTTCGGCCAATTCCGCCGAACTCAGCGCGCTCCTGCGTGAGTCCGTCGACGGCTGGCGTAAGCTTGCTGCCGACCAGGGCATCAAGCTGATGCCGAACGATCCGACCGCCTTCGGCTTCTATCGCTACATCCACAATCAAGGCACCTCCCCGAAACGCGATTTCCAGAAGGTCGACCAGCAGCGGCAGATCATCGACTTCATCGTCCGTCAGCTCGCCGAATCCCGCCCGGCCGGGTCTCCCTTGCTCATCGAGTCCGTCGACCGCGAGCCCATCGAGACATTCGTCCTGATTCCCGAAGGTAAGCCTGGCGCCGGCAGCTACGCCCCCGACGCGGACGGCTCCAAGAACGAAATCGACGAGTTCCTTCCTTCCCGGACCTTCGACCGTAACGGTTTGGTCGACTCGCTTTCCTTTCGCGTCCGTTTCGTCGCTTACACGCCGACCCTCCGCACGTTCGTGAACAAGATTCGCAACTCTGGCCGCCCGGTCGCCATCACGACGATCGACGTCGGCTTGGCGCCCAAGGATTTCGAGAAGTTGCTCGCCAGCAGCGTCGCCCCGGCCGCGCTGCCAGGGGCTGCCGCTTCTGTCGCCGCCGCCCCGTCCGCGCTCGGCGGCTTTTTCGGAGCCGAAGAACCTGTTGCGGTCAGCGGCTCCAAGCCAGCCGCTTCACTGGTGGATCAGCGTGTCCTCGTCGTGCCTCGCAGGCTCTCTTCCTTTGTCGTGCAAATCGACTATCTTTCCATCCCCGAGGAGAAGCCTGCGGCAAGCGCCGAGGGTGAACCTAAGAAATAAAGCATCCCGGCCATGAATTCTCGCAAGGACATCATCCTCGTCATCCTCGGTGCGCTCCTGCTCGTCGCCGGGGCCGTGGTGCTTCTCACTCCGGGCCTGGTGGCGCCCGTCGTCCCCGATGAGGCAGGCAAGGCCGCCGCCATCACGTTGCTCAAGGAAGCCGCCCCTCGTGGTGAAGCCTACCCGTCTACCCCTCGCGCCTCTCTGGAGGACAACGTGTTGGATTGGCCGACGCCGGAAGAGAATGACGACAATTGGGATTACGACCTCTTCACGACGATCGACGTCGTCTGGGATTCGGCGATCAAGGAGTACGTTCCGCGGAGCCGCAAGGCCGAGGAGATGCCTCCGTTTGGTATCGCACTGGTTTCGGCCGGGCACCCGACCTACACCTTCATGCTCATCCAGTCCACGCTGGCGCCTGGCAAGAAAGAGGAAGAACGCCTCTTCGACCTGAAGAACGTGAAGACGAAGCAATACCTCGACGGTTGTAAGCTGAACATGCCCATCGCCGACGCCCCTTACCTGACCCTCAAGTCCTATAAGGTCGTCAAGGGAAAGGATGCCGACGGCATCCCGTTCACCCGTAACCTCTTGACGGTCGATGACCGCCAATTCGGTCAGATCGTCGAGATCAACGACGAAAAGCCGACGGAATTCACCGCGCGCACGGACATCATCATCAGTTCCACTTCCGACCCGACTTGGACCCTCACGCTGCACGCCGTTGGGGATAAGTTTACCTACAATGGGGCCCAATACGTGGTCAAAGACATTGACTTGCCTAACAAGAGCGTGAGTTTTGACAAAACCTTCGCTCTTAACCCCAAGAAGCCGAAGAAACTTACCTCTGATCCGCAGACGCTTACCGTCCCGGCTCCTCCGCCTCCCGTCGCCAAGCCGAAGACCCCCTCTCCCGCCACCAAGGCAACCACCCCTAAGCAATAATTTTTAACGCAACCACCCCATGAAAAATCTCCACCGTTCGCAGCTCGCTTGGGCAGCTCTCGCTCTGGCCCTCGCCGCCGGCTCCCTTATCGCCCAAGACGGCGATAGCGCCGCGCGCAAGCCGCAGCTCCTCGCCGAGGCGCTGAAGGCCCGCGATGAAGGCAACTTGCAGGCCGCCAAGTCCAGTTTCGAGGCGATCCTCGCCATCGACGCCAAGGATGTCGGCGCCACGGAAGGCCTCGCCTCCGTCAACTCCGCTATTGCCGAAGCCGAAGCCGCCAAGAAGGCCGCCGATGCCGCCTCCGCCCCCAAGGGTGACGCGCCCAAGGCTGATGCCCCTGCGGTCTCCGCCGACGAAGCCGCTTCGAATGAGAAGCTTTTCGCCCAGGTCAGCAAAGTCATCGAAGACGCTCGCAAGAAGTGTGCCGCGGGCGACCACAAGGCCGCCCTCGAACAGCTTGATGTCGCCGCCGGTGCCCTCGCCGAGAACACCACCCCGGCCGCCCAGACTCTTCGCGACTCCATCTCCCTCGCTAAACAGGAAGCCCGTGTCGCCCGCGATGCCGGCGGCCCTTCTGCTGCCAAGGATGAGGTGAAGCGCCTCGCCCGCGCCAACTCCGACTCGATCGGCAAGCAGGGAGACGTGGTTTCTTCTGCCGAAAGCCTGATCCGTCAGGGAACGGCTGAGTCCATCGACAAGGCTCTGGCCGACCTCGATGCGGCGGATCGCGCCCTCGGTACCGCCAGCCTTTCCAACGCCGGCCTCAAGGACCGGATCAAGGAAGCCAAGGGCTCCGCCCTCGCCCGACGCGCCCTTGTCGCCATCGAAGCCCGCGATATGATCAAGGCCACCGCGGTCATCGCCCAGTACGCCGAACTCAAGGGCAACGATGACGCCCGAGTCATCCGCCTGCAGAAGGAGTTTGCCTCCAAGCGGAACGATCCGACCTACCGCAATGTCGACGAGACTTCCCCCGGCCTTCGGGTCAAGGACGACAAGGTCAATGAGCTGCTCGTCCGGGGCCGTGCCCGCTACCTTTACGGCGACTATCAGGGTGCCCTCGATTCCTACCGCGAAGTCCTCCAGTACCAGCCCAACAACTCCGAATCCAAGGCCTACCAGATTCGCATCCGTCAGATGTTGTCGGAAAATTCCGGCCAGTGGAACCGTGGCGTGACCAAGGGCAAGCTCCTCGAGCTCCTCGACGAGACCTGGAAGCTCCCCGAAGTCTTCAACCGCGAAAACGTCAAGGTCGACTCCGCCAACGGTAACGACCCGGTGATCGAGAAGATGAAGTCCATCCAACTCCCCGAGGGCTTCCTCGTCCGCGACCAGCCGCTCGACCGCGCGCTCATCCTGCTGCAGACTCAGGCCGCCACCTACGACAAGGATCAGAAGGGCGTGAACATCGTCCTCATCGACACGGCCAACAAGAATCCTACGGTCAGCCTCCAGCTCCGCAACGTCTCCGTCTATCAGGCTCTTGATTACACCTGTAAGCGCGTCGGCTTTAGCTTCACCGTCGGCGCCGGTGGTATCGTCGAAGTCCGCGAAGACACCGGCGACAGCCTCCTCGAGACCGAAATCTACCCTCTCTCCACGGCGGCCGTGCTGAAGATGACTGGCCTCGGTGCCGGTGGTGGCGCCGGTGCTGCCGCGGGCGGTGGTGCCGCCAGCCCCTTCGGTGGTGCCGCCGCCGGTGGCGCCGGTGCTGGCGATGGCCAGCGTCCGGAAGAAGTCGCGATCAAGAACTTCCTCACCCGTTCGGGCGTGGCGTTCGAACTCCCGGCCACCCTCTCGTATGACGGCACCAACCTCATCGTCTACCAGAGCCGCAAGAATCTGGACCGGGTGAAGAACATCATCCGTCGCTATTCCGACATCAAGCAGGTCCACATCGAAGCCAAGTTCATGGAAGTCGAACAGAAGATCCTGAACGAGCTCGGCGTGAACTGGAGCCTGGCTCCGACCCTACAGACGATTGGGGGAGTGACTTCGCAGGTCGATCCCACGGCGACGGCCAAGGCTGCCACCAATCTCCGCTCGATCAATTCGGTCTTCGCCACCAATAATTCCACGGTGCGCAGCCTCAATGTGACGGGCTTGCAGCCAATTCCGCAGCCTGCTCCTAACTTCCCAGGAGGCATCAACCTCGGTAATACCAACCAGAGCTATTCCGCCAACGTCGGTATCATCGGCGCGGAGACCCTCGGTCTGGCCATCCGGGCGATCGAAGAAAACGCCGGTAGCGACCTGATGTCCTCCCCGAGCCTCACGGTCCTCGACGGTAAGACGGCGGTCATCAAGGTGGCCCAGCTCCTTCGCTATCCGCAGGCTTATGGTGACACCCAGTCCAACGTCGGCACGAGCGGCGGCGGTGGCGCCGGTGCGGGAGGACCGACCACTGGCGCCGCGGTGGCGATCACCGCCGGTACGCCTCAGGACTTCACCATCCAGGAAGTCGGCGTGACCCTCGAAGTCACCCCGACCGTCGCGGCCGACGACTCGATCGCTCTTAACCTCAAGCCGAAGGTGACCGAATTCGAAGGCTTTGTCGAATACGGCGGAACCTCGGTCGCTATCTCCGGCGGAGTGACCGTCTCCGTGCCCTCTGGCTTCTTCCAGCCGATCTTCAGCACCCGCGAAGTGACCACCGAAGTCACGGTCTTCGACGGGGCCACGGTCGTCATCGGCGGCCTGACTCGCGAGGAAGTGAAGACCCTCGACGACAAGGTCCCGGTCCTTGGTTCCATTCCGCTCATCGGCGCGGCTTTCCGCTCCAGCGGCAAGAGCATCCAGAAGAAGAGCCTGATGGTCTTCGTGACTGCCAACCTCGTCTCTCCGGGCGGCGCCACCCTGCGTAGCAGCCACCCTGGCATGCGCGCTGGCTCGACCTTCTCGAACCCCACGCTCATCTCCCCGGGTGGTGCGGTCTATCGCGAACCCGTCGAAGTCGCTGCGCCCTCGGAACCGACCCCGGTCGTCGCCGAGCCAGCCAAGTAAGCCAAGCCTCGCGCTTCGCTGATGACGGGCCCGCTATTCGGCGGGCCCGCTTTTTTCTCGATGGCCTGACCGGGTGGAGCGACACTCCTCCCATGCGCTGGCTGCTCATCGACGGCTTCAACTTGGTCTTCCGGAGCCACTTCGCGATGGAGCGGTCTAATCTCCGTCGGCAGAGCGACCAGTTCCCGACGGGGGCCTTGCACGGTTGGATGAAGTCGCTCCTGGACCTCCGCGAAGGGGAGACGCCTGACCGCTGTGCCGTCTTCTTTGACCTTGGCGGCTCTGACCGCCATCTCGCCGCGTTGCCGGACTATAAGGCCCAGCGCGCTGAGACGCCGGAGGAAATCGTCCAGCAGCTGCCGGAGATCAAGCGCCTCACCGCCCTTCTCGGGTTCCAGGTCTTCGAACGACGTGGCGTCGAAGCCGATGACCTGATTGCGACCGCCGTGCGGATCCTCTCCGCGTCCGGCGACCAGTGTATCATCGTAAGCGCCGATAAGGATTTTGGCCAGTGCGTGGGCGGGCCCGTCATCCAATTGGCGCCGCCGCCGACGGCGAACCCGGCCATGGGCTGGCGCCGCCTCGATCCGGCCGCGGTCACCGAGAAGTTCGGCGTCCCGCCTGAGCGCATCCCCGATTACCTCGCGCTCGTCGGCGACGCTTCCGACAATATCCCTGGGCTCAAGGGTGTCGGCCCGAAGACGGCGGTGAAGTGGCTCGCCGAATACGGGAACCTCGAGGGCGTGCTCGGCGCGGGCGATGCCTTGCAGCCCGAGCGCTTCCGCGAGCAGGTGAAGGCCGAAGCCGAGCGCATCCGCGGCAATCTCAAGCTCGTCACTTTCCGGACCGATTTCGAATTTTCTCCCGGCCAGCCCGTCGCGGAAGACATCGTCGGAGTGGAATCATTCCTCTCCGAGATGGAGATGCATTCGACGCTGCGCCGCTATCAGGCCAAGCATGGGCGGGCTCCGGCCGCCCCGGAGCCGTCCACGCCGCCGGGCGAAGCGCCTAAGCCCAAGGTCAAGCCGCCGGCCGACGCGCAGCAGGGCGAGTTATTCTAATCAACAAAAAGGCCCGCCGGTGAGGGCGGGCCTTGGTGGGAAGATCAAGCGCGAGGCTTAGTTCTTCTTATCGGCCTTCTTCTCGAGCTTCGGGGCTTCGATGGCGACCGGAGCCGCGGCGGCAGCCTGCTGCTGGGCGTTGGCCACGAGACCCTGGATCTGGTTCACTTCTTCCTGGTTGAGCAGGATGACGAACTTGGACTCGAGGACTTCGACTTCGTAATTGTGGGTGATCGAGTAACCGACGCTTTCGGCCATCTCCTTGTTGCCCTTGTTCAGGAGCTCCAAGGTCTGGTCGAGCTGGGTCTGGATGCGGGTCTTCTCTTCGTCGTTGGTGGAACGCTTCAGCAGCTCGGTGAGCTGAATGACGGCGTCGCGGCGGGCTTGGAGGACCTTGGCGAACTGGTCGAACTGGATGACGAGATCGAGGCCGCGGATTTCGGCGGTCTGCAGGAGGCGACGGTCACCGCGGATGACGAGCTGCTCTTCCTTGAAGTCGGCGGAGGAGCGAGCCTTGGCGGCTTCTTCCTCGGAGATGACGGCGAAGAGGCGGAGGGCGGTGTTGACGAAGGTAGCCTGGCGGTTGGCGACGGCCGGGACGTTGAATCCCCAGACCTTGGCGAACACGGCGTCCTTCTCGGCGAAATCCTTCACTTCGGCTTCGCCGACTTTGCTCAGGGCGTCGCGCTCGACGGTGGTGAGGGCGGACTGGATGCGCTGCTGGAGCTGTTGGATGCGACCGAAGTGCTGGCCGAGGGTCTGCAGTTCCTGCTGGAAGCGGGCGAGGGAGCCTTGGTTGGAGATCGTGAGGACGACGCGGCCGAGGTTCTGGCCGAGCGGGATAAGCTCGATGACCGGGCCCTTGGGGGCTTCGGCCGGAGCGGTGGGGGTTTCGGTGGCGGACATGTTAGGGACGGGGTTGGGGTTGGGGTAAGGGGCTTACTTCTTGTCGGAAGCCGTCGGAGCCTTGGCTTCGATGGCCTTCTTCTCTTCTTCCGTGATCTGGACGGAGAGCTTGGCTTCGGAGGGGAGGGTGATGGCTTCGGCGTTGAAATCGAAACCGCGGGCCTTCTTGAACTCGTCGAGGTT
The DNA here is from genome assembly GCA_002293125.1 of Opitutia bacterium UBA953. GTDB lineage: Bacteria > Verrucomicrobiota > Verrucomicrobiia > Opitutales > UBA953 > UBA953. Next base: position 43,404 of record DBCR01000067.1, on the reverse strand, counting down.
GAGGGAGAGGTCGTCCTGGATTTCCTTGATGGCCTTCTCGACCTTCTTCTTGTCGGCTTCATTGGTCAGCTTGGGCTGGACGTCGATGAGTTGCTGGAGCTGGGCCTTGGCATCGGTGATGCGCTTGAGGGAGAGTCCGAAGGTCTCGACTTCGCCCTGGCCGGAGATGGTGTCGCGGATCTGGAACTTCTTCTCGCCGGTCGAGATGATGGAGTCGGCCTTGAAATCCTTGGCGCTGGAGATTTTGGCGAACTCTTCGTTGGAGATCGGGGTGGCGATCACGGCCTTGGTGGCGGTGAACTGATAGGGGCGCTCGATGCTGAAGCCGTTATAGAGCTTGGTCATCGACTCGTTGTCGCCCTTGAGCTTGGCGGTCTTGGCGGCGATATCGTGGCCGCGGGCTTCCTTCTCGGGCGTGGTGAGGGCGTTATCGAGGAAGATCTGGAGGCGCTTCAGCTCTTCGACCTGCTGGGTGAGGACCTGGATGTTCTTCTGGAAGTTGAGGCATTCAGGGATGCTCTTACCGACCCAGATTTCGGCGAAGTAGGTCTTCTGTTCGGCTTTGGCGCCGCCTGCGAGTTTCATCTCCGGAGCCGGAGCCGCAGGGGCCTTGGTTTCGGCAGGCTTGGCTTCCTGAGCATTCAGGGAGACGCAGAGAGCAGCCAGGAGGAACGAGAACTTGTTCATGTGAGTGGGGAGGGAGGTTTGAACATAGGCAAAACAACCCTCTGGACTACCAAAAAATGGTCACCCCTTCACTTTTTTGGCTTCTGCAACGATTGTTCGATAATCTTGGTCAAATCCACCTTTTCGGCGTCTTTCTGGAGCTGTTCGTCGGCCAAGACCGCCCGCACCTTTGGGTGGTCAATGAATCCAGTTAAGTCATTGTTATTCAACAACTCGCGAACTTTCTTATCTTCCCAGGCTTGGTAAAGGGTCGGGTGGGCGGCTAGGGCGCGGATTTCAGGCTGGGCCATAAGCCGGCGACGGGCCTCCGGGTCGGCCATCAGGCGCCGGGTCTGGCGGATGAGGGTCCGCTGCTTGTCAGGAATGGGCGACCAGTCCTTGAGGTCGGCGGTGAATGCGGTGCCGGCCAACTCGTTCCGGATTTCGACCGACCAGTGGTGTCGGCTATCGCCAGGTTTTTCGAACAAGTCGTAAACCGAGGCCACGGTCGCCAACACGGCGACGCCGATGAGAAAGTAGAGCAGACCCGTCCAGCATCCCACCAGTGAGCCTAAGACCGGACTCTCGGCTTCCGTCTGGCCTTCGGGCTGACGGCCCAATCGCCAGAAGAGCGCGTAGCAGGCTAGGCCTGTCAGACAGGTCAGGATGACCACGCCCGTGAAGCCTCGTAGTAGCCAGGGGTAGGAGGTGCCTTGAAGGCAGGCATGCCCGAGATCCGAGCCAAAGATCCAGCCGACGAGCTGACCGGTCGCGAGCGCCACGGGTCCGGCGAGCTGGCGCATCGGTCCGCGTCGATAGCCGCGCCAGGCGCCGCGGGCCATCAGCACCCCGAGGATGACGAGGGCGACCCAGACGGTCACGGAGAGAGCAGGGACGTCGGTGGCCATCAGGATTCACCGAGCACCTTGCGGATGGAAGGTTCGCGGGCCTCGATGCTCTCGGCCAACTTGAACTGCACCAGCGCGCGCCGCAGATTATGGCCCGGGTAACGGACCTTGAAGTAGACGTCGCCCGCGAGATGGTCCGCGAGGAAGCGGATGCCGAGTTCGAGTGGGATCAGGTGGATACAGTCGAAGAGATGGCGGTGGTCAGCCGGGCTGAGGAAGTCCTTCGCATGAGCCTGATAACCCCTGTAAATCATGCTAAAAAGCTCGAGGTCAAAGATGACGGAACCGAGTTCGGAGGCGTCTTCGCCCGCGGGGTTGCAGACGGAACGCATGGCGTCGCCGATGTCATAATGGACCAGCCCCGGTTGCACGGTATCGAGATCGACGATGCACGTACCGCGGCCGGTGGCCTCGTCGATCATGATGTTGCCGACCTTCGGGTCGCCGTGCGTGGTCCGTAGGCCGAGGTCTCCGCGGGCGCGCGCATCCTCGAGCACGGAACAACGGGCGCGGCGCGCTTCGACGAAGCGGACCGCGCGCTTGGCCTCTTGGGAGGCATTCAGGCGTTCCTGTCCGGCCGGCGTCGCGAGCGCGGCATCCATCTTGGAGAGGTAGCCAGGCGTGACGTGGAAACCGGGTAGCGCATAGCCGAGTTTCTCGGCCGGCAGGTCGCTGACCATGCGATGGAAGTGGCCGAGGACGATGCCCGCTTCATGGGCGTGTTCCGGGTTGCGCACCTTTTCGTAAGCGTCCGCGCTGGCGATCTGCGAGATCGCGCGCCAGAGATCGCCGTCGACGTCCGTCACCCAATCTTCGCCGGTCTTCGTCTGGATGATCTTCGGGAGCTGCCAGATGCGGTCCGCGCCTTCGGCCTCGGCCTCGAGCTTCGCGTGACAATGATCCGTGAGCACGCGCATGTTCTGCATGATGACTTCCGGGTTCGGGAAGACCGACTTGCGGATGCGCTGCACGATGAAGCGCTGCTCCGAGAAGGTGGTGCGGAAGACCGCCAGATAGGTGTCGTTGACGTTGCCTGAGCCGTAGGGCTCGACGGTCACGAGCCTTCCCTGGACGTCGAACTGGCGGGCAATAAGGGCGGCTCGCATGGGGCTTTCGGGCTAATTTGCGGTTACTTTCGGGACTGGCGAGGGCATTCCCACGTCGCCAAGGCTTGATTTCCGCCCCGGGCTGCCCATGTTCGTCGTTCCTCTGCGACGCCACCTTAGCTCAGCTGGTAGAGCATCTCATTCGTAATGAGAATGTCGCCGGTTCAAATCCGGCAGGTGGCTCCATCGCAGGGGACAATTTTCGCCGACCGTTTGCCCGTCCGGGCTTTTCCTCCAACCTTCCCGCCATGAGTCGCGCCGACCATCCGCCACGCAGCCGGGATCTTTCCCGACGCTACGACCGCAGTTTCCGGGCCGATGACGCGTACCGCGCGACGTTGCCGGACATGCAGAACAAGGACGCCTCCCTGATCCAGGGCGCCAACGTCCCGATCCAGCACGTCGGTATCTCCGGCTTCCGCCTGCCGATGCTCGTCGCCACCCGCGACGCCAAGCCGCTGCCCCTCGAGTGCACGATCACCGGTTCGGTGTCGCTCGCGGCCGACCGCAAGGGCATCAACATGTCCCGCATCATGCGGACGTTCTACGAATTCAAGGACCGCGTGCTCTCGCATGAGCTCCTCGAGGAGATCCTGGTCCGCTACAAGAAGGACCTCGATTGCAGCCGCGCCCGCATCATGGTCGAGTTCCGCTACCCGATCCTGCAGAAGTCACTGCGCTCGGGACTCGAAGGCTGGCAGTACTACCGCGCGGTGCTCGAAGGCACGATCGACGACCTCGACCGCCTCCGCCGTTACGTCCATTTCGACTTCGTCTACTCGTCCGCCTGCCCTTGCTCCGCCGAGCTCACCGAGCACGCCCGCGAGGAGCGCTCCGCCTACGGCATCCCGCACTCCCAGCGCTCCAAGGCCCGCGTGGTCGCCGAGGTCGCCCCGGGGCGCGTCCTGTTCGTCGAGGACATGAAGGAACTCTGCCTCAAGGGCCTCCAGACGGAGACCCAGGTCATGGTGAAGCGCGAGGATGAGCAGGCCTTCGCCGAGCTCAACGGCGCCTATTCCAAGTTCGTCGAGGACGCCGCCCGCGTCGTCTACGAGCAGTTCGACGCCGATGCGCGCGTACGCGACTTCGTCATCGCCTGCTCGCACCTCGAATCCCTCCATTCCCACGATGCCGTCTCGGTCATCAACAAGGGGATGCCGAGCGGTCTTTCGGCGGATTTCAGCAATTTCAGAGACCTGATCTGCTAGTCTGCTGACGGCTTGCCCATTTGGGGTGACCGTCATACGGTCACTTTCATGAGGGGGTAGCTCAGCTGGATTCAGAGCAGCAGCCTTCTAAGCCGCCGGTCGCGGGTTCGAGTCCCGCCCTCCTCACCACTTTCCCGGCCCGCCGCCCTTTTCGGGGAGGCGGGCTAACCGTATCCGGATGTTCTGGGTTTGCGGCAGGCTGGCCTAGCGACTACTCAACGCCATGCAAATTCACGTCGCCCGTAATTCCGCCCAGCTCGGGGTCTTCGCCCCCGAAGAAATCATCGCCGGCCTGCAATCGGGTCGCTTCCTCGCCTCCGACCTCGGTTGGCGCGACGGCCTGCCGGCCTGGACTCCTCTCGGCGACTGGTCCGAGTTCCGCGGCGCCGGCGTACCGCCGCCCTCGCCGCATGCGATGCCTGCCGAGTCCGGCGAACCTGCGCCCGCGATGCCTTCCTGGGAGCGTGGCTCTTCGCTCGCCCACTACGTCGCGACGATCAAGGAAGTCGCGCTCGATCCGGTACGTACCTTCGCGAACCTGCGCGACGGCGGCTACGCGCGCCCGATCTCCTTCACCTACTGGTCGCTGCTGCCGGCCTGGCTCGGCGGCAGCATCCTGTACGGCGCGCTCTTCGGCGGCATGGCCTTGGCCGCCAAGGGGCAAGGCGGACGCAACGACGCCTTCATGACCTGGATCAACGACATCGGCCCGCTCGCGGCCGCCTTGGTGATCTCCGCGGCGCTGGCCGTATTCTTCCTCTTCGTCCCGCTCTTCAACTTCGTCGGCGCGGCGTTCACGCATCTCCTGCTGCTTCCTTGGCGGCCTACCGGTGGCTTCGCGCAGACCTATCGCGCCAACGCCTACGCCTACGGCGCCTTCATGCCCTTCGCCTTCATCCCCTGCGTCAACTACGTCGTCATGCCCTGGCAGCTCGTCGCGGCCATCATCGCCCACTCGCAGGTGCACCGGATCGCCTGGTGGAAGGTCGTGATCTCGCTGATCGTGATCCCTTGCCTGTGCGTGTGCGGCCTGTACGCGCTGATGTTCGCCGCCCTGGCCAATAAATTCGCCGGTTGATCCCCATGCAGATCCACGTCGCCCGTAACTCCGTCCAGCTCGGGGTCTTCGTTCCCGAAGACATCGTCGCCGGGCTTTCCACCGGCCGCTTCCATGCTTCCGACCTCGCCTGGCGCGACGGCTTGCCGGCTTGGACGCCGCTCGGCGACTGGCCCGAATTCCGCGCCGTCGGCGTGCCGGCGTCGCCGGGCGTGGCCACGCCGGACGTTCCCCCGGTGTCGACGGTCCCCTGGGAGCAAGGCAAGTCGCTCGGGTCTTTCTTCGCCACGATCAAGGCGGCCGTCGTGAACCCTTCGGTCCTCTCGACGGGTCGCTACGCCTTCGGCGACTGGGTGGTCTTCTGCTATCTCGGAGTGCTGTTCTCGTTGCCGTTCCAACTGGTCAACGCGATCGTCTTCGGGGACAAGAACGCCGAGGTGGCCGAGTGGCTCCGCAAGCTGAACATCGCCGAGTTGAGCCAGACGGTCGAACAGATGGCCAAGGCCGAACCGGCACCCGTCTGGATCACGGTCTTCGGCGCCGGCATGGGGCTGGCCATCGCGCCGTTCATTTACGCGTTCTTCGGCGTGCTGCATTGGCTGGGCCAGCGGGTCTTCCGCTATCAGGTGCCGCTCGAGCGCACCGTGGCGGCCTCCTTGCTCGTCGCCGCGATCCTGGCGGTGCTGATGGCTCCGCTCCAGCTGCTGGCTTTTAATTTCGGCGCCCAGATGGTGATCAGCTCCGTGTTCTTCATCCCGGCGTTGGTCGTCTACTTCCGGTGCTTCGGCGCAGCGACAGGGGTCAGCCCTTGGAAACAGTTCGGCATCTCCAGCTTCGTCTGGTTCGTCCTTTGCTGCTGTTGCTGCGCCCTGCCAGGTATTCTTTTCTGGTGGGCCGCCGCCACCCGCTGATCGGTGCTCCGGCTGATCCGCAGACCTGCCTATCCCGGCGAGCTCAACCATGAGCTCGTCTGGCCGGCGGCTTTCCTCGGTGGCGCGGTCTTCGCCTGGGGCTGGTTCCTGACGGGCCTGCAGCTGCCGCAGTGCATCTTCATGCGGCTGACGGGCCTGCCGTGCCTCGGCTGCGGTGGCACGCGTTGCGCCCGTGATCTGGTGAACCTGGACTTCGGGCAGGCGTTCCTTTATCATCCGGGTTTCTTTCTCACCGTCACGCTGGCTGCGCTCTGGACGACTTATTCAGCAGTCTTCTGGCTCCGTCGCGACACGCTTCGACTTCGTCTCTTCATCGAGCCTGCTTATTCCCGTCGCGCCCGCATCGCCTTCGTGGCCGTGCTCGTCGCCCACTGGGCTTGGCAGTGTTATTACCTGACGCGCTGACATGATTCGGAATCTACTCCGCTTCCTCGGCTGGGTCTGCCTGCTCGTCCTGCTTTCGGTTGGCGTGCTGGGGCTGGTCTATGTCCTCTCCGAACGAACGCAGAAAATCGCCATCGAGCAGCGAGTGCTCAATGTGGTCGATACGGTACGAGAAGACGGCACCACGCCCCGTAAGGTCGTCGACGCCCTGGATCGCCTCGCCGACGGTACCGAAGTGGTGAAGGGTGACATCGTCCCCGCGCCGACGCCGGATAAGGACGCGACCGCCCCCTACGGAGAGCCTACCGATCGCCTGGGTCTCAAGCGCCTCGTCAATCGCGGCTACTCGGTCGGCTACGACGATGCGCTGCCTTTGCCCCGCTGGTCCTCTTATCGCGTGTTTCCTTATAAGGACGTGTATCTCGAAAGGCCTTCTTCGTTCAAGTCCGACGGACGCACCGCGGCGCGCGTGACGACTTCCGAATACGTCCGCTCGGGCTACGACCGCGGCCACCTCGCGCCCAACTACGCGATCTCGGTCTGCTACGGTGAGGAGGCGCAGCGGGAGACGTTCCTCCTCAGCAATATCGTGCCTCAGCTCCACGCGCTCAACGCCGGTCTCTGGAAGGATATGGAGCAGCGGATCATTAAGCGTTACGTCGTGCGTTACGGCACCGTTTGGGTCCAACTCGGTCCGGTCATTTCCTCGCCGTCCGCGAAGCAGGTCGGCCGCATCCCGGTCCCCACGTCTTTCTGGATGCTGATCTCGGAATACGATGAGAGCGTCGGAGGGATCCGCGCCATCGCCTACCTCGTACCTCACGAAGAGAAGTGGCGCGACGTCGAGTTGACGCGTTACCTGGTGAGCATCCGCCGACTCGAAGAACTTACCGGACTGGATTTCTTCCCGAAGCTGCCCAAAGTGACGCAGGACCGGCTCGAATCAGCGCCCGCGCCGCGCGCTTGGTGACGGTAGCTCACGTCGCAGGTCCGAAGCATGGATCAGGCAGACGCAATCGGCTCCGTCGGCCGTCGGCAGCCACATGATGGGTAGCCTCGGCCACGCGAGGTGCATCGCCTTCTGCAGCCCACCGACCTCGATGACCAGGATGCCGTGCGGCTTCAGCGCTTCGCGCGCCTGCGTGAGCAGCTTGCGGATGACGTCGAGGCCGTCCTTGCCGGAGACCAGCGAGCCCTTCGGCTCCTTCTTGAATTCGGCCGGCAGGCGTCGGTAGATGCCTTCGGGCTCGTAAGGCGGATTGCTGAGGATCAGGTCGAACTTAGGACCCTTCGTCAGCGCCGTCATGGTGTCCGTCTCGTGCAGCGTGATACGTTTCGCCAGCTTGTGGTCGGCGACGTTGAGCGCGGCCACTTCGAGCGCCTTCGCCGAGAGGTCGGTCGCGTGGACGTGCGCCTTCGGGAAGCGCTTCGCGAGCAGGATGGCGAGGCAGCCCGAGCCCGTGCAGATATCAGCCACGTCGGTCACCTGCGCGACCGGCGGGAGCCACTGCGGGATGGCCTCGGGGATGAGCTCGACGAAATAGGAGCGCGGGATGATCACGCGTTCGTCGACGCGGAAGCGGAGGCCGCCCAGCCAGGCTTCGCCGACGAGGTAGCTGGTAGGCACGCGGTCGAAGACGCGGCGTTCGACCAGTGCGAGGAAGGAGGCCTTCTCCTTGGCTGTCAGGGCGCGTTCGAAGCACGAGGGGAGCTTCTCCCAGGCCAGGCCCGTGGCATGGCCCATGAGCGTCAGGGATTCTTCCTCGGCGTTCACGAAGCCTTGGCCGTGCGCGATGCCGGCCGACTTGAACAGACGATTGGCAAAGCGTAAACAGTCACCGCCCGTTCTGAGGCGGGCGGTGGCGGCGGGGGTCGGGCGCTGTGGGGCGCTCATCGTCGGCGGCAAGGCCGCTTAGGTGAGCTGGGCGGCGGACCAGAGTTCCTTCGGGGTGCGTTCGAAGAAGTCCTCGAGGTACTTCGTCGTGGCGCCGCCCTGACGGAAGGCCGGATCCTTCATGATCGCGCGGCAGACCGGGATCGTGGTGTGGATGCCGCGGATGATGTACTCGCCGAGGGCGCGGTGCATGCGGTCCAGGGCCTTCTGGCGGGTCGCGCCGACCGAGATCAGCTTGGCCACCATGGAGTCGTAGAGGGGCGGGATGACGTAGCCCGAGTAGCAATGCGAGTCGACGCGGATACCGTGGCCGCCGGGCGTGTAGTAAAGGCCGATCGTGCCGGGGCTCGGGGCGAAGTTGCGGGCCGGGTCTTCGGCGTTGATGCGGCACTCGATGGCGTGGCCGGTCATCTTGATGTCCTTCTGGGAAAGCTCGAGCTTCTCGCCGCAGGCGATGAGGATCTGGCGACGGACGAGGTCGATGTCGGTGACTTCTTCGGTGACGCCGTGCTCCACCTGGATGCGCGTGTTCATCTCCATGAAGTAGTACTTGCCGTTCTTATCGACGAGGAACTCGATCGTACCGGCGTTCTGGTAGCCGATGGTCTCGGCGAGGCGGACGGAGACCTTGCCCATCTCCTCGCGGAGCTTCGGGGTGAGGAAAGGGGAAGGGGATTCTTCGATGAGCTTCTGGTGGCGGCGCTGCACGGAGCAGTCGCGTTCACCCAGGTGGATCACCTTGCCGTGTTCGTCGCCCAGGAGCTGGAACTCGATGTGACGGGGCTGCTCGATGTACTTTTCGATGTAGACGCGAGCGTCACCGAAGGCCTTCTCGGCTTCGGCGCGGGCGCTTTCGAACTCTTTCGCGAAAGCCGCGGCGTTATGGACGATGCGCATGCCCTTGCCACCGCCGCCGGCGACGGCCTTGACGATGACAGGGAAGCCGATGCGCTGGGCTTCCTTGATGGCTTCGCGCTGGTTGTCGACGGGGCCATCGGTGCCAGGCACGCAGGGCACCTTGGCGGCGGCGGCCGTCTGGCGGGCCACGGCCTTGTCGCCCATCTTGCGGATGACTTCAGGGCTGGGTCCGATGAACTTGATGTTGGCGGCGGCGCACTTCTCGGCGAAGCCGGCGCGTTCGGAAAGGAAGCCGTAGCCGGGGTGGATGGCGTCGACGTTGGTGATCTCGGCGGCGGAGATGATACGATCCTCACGGAGGTACGAATCCTTGCTCGGGCCAGGCCCGATGCAGACGGCTTCGTCGGCGAGCTGCACGTGCAGCGACTGCTCGTCGGCCTGGGAGTAGACCGCGACGGTCTTGATGCCCAGCTCGCGGCAGGCGCGAATGACGCGAAGGGCGATTTCGCCGCGATTGGCGATGAGGATCTTGTTCATGCTCGGGTGTTCGCGCTCAGCTGACCTTCACGCGGAAGAGAGGCTGGCCGAATTCGACCGAGGTGCCGTTGGCGACCAGGCACTCGACCACCGTACCGGAGATTTCCGCCTGAATCTCGTTCATCACCTTCATGGCCTCGATGATGCAGACGACGGAGTCGGCCTTGATCGGGGAGCCTACGGTGACGAAGGGCGGGTTCTCAGGGGAAGGGGTGCAGTAGTAGGTGCCGACCATCGGGGAGGTCACCAATCTGATGCTGGGGTCCGAGGCGGCGGGGGCTGCCGGTGCGGGGGCAGCCAGAGGGGCAGGCGCCGCTGCCACGGGGGCGGGGGCGGCCGCTACGGGGGCGGCTTGGGCTGCGACGGGGGCACGACCAAGGAGGTCGCGCTTGATGCGCAGCTTGAAATCTTGGTCCTGGATCTCGAACTCGGAAAGGTCCGACTTCTTCATCAAATCCACGACTTGTTTAATCTTAATTAGGTCCAAGGTAATGTCCTCCGTGAGGGGGTGTCCCTCTCTGATACAGGGTGTGAGGGGGGTTAATCAACCCCTCATTCCTGAATTCCGTCGGGAATCTTGCCTAACTTACTGTCATTGCGTGAGTTAATGATATCTTTTAGGGTCGGAATCGCACTGGTTTCGGGCTTAGAAATGGGCCCTTTTAGCTTAATTTTCGTTAAGCCGATCAGGGCACGATTGAGGTTGAGAAGTTCCAGCGGGTTGAGCCCGCCTTTGCGGGGGAGAGAGAAGTCCCCTTCGAAGTTCAGGGTGGAGGCCTGGAGGTCGATTTCGCCGGCTAAGTCCAGGCGGGCCTGGGGGCCGGTGATGGCCAGGTCAGGGAAGTACGCCTGCCCGCCCAAACAGCCAAAAGTGCCCTTCGCCTGGCTGAGTTCGTAGGTTGTCGCACCCACGCCGAGTGCTTCCAAGACCTTGGAGATGTCTCCTAGCAGCCGCACCTTCTTCAGGCCCGGGTCCGTGAGCGAGTAGTGGCCAAGCCCCTTGAGCAGGCGGGGCTTTTCAAGGTCAAGATGCCCGGTGAAATCGAGGTCCAGTTTGCCGGCCGAGGCCACCTTGGTGGCGGGAGTCAGCGGGGCGTCCTTCGGCGGCGGGGTGCTCAGGTCGCTCAGTAACTGGCCGATCTGCGCGGGGTCGCAGCCTTTGAGGGCGAGCGTGAGCTTGGTCTGGCGCAGTGGGTCGCCATCCAGTTGGAGCCGCGCTTCGCCCTCGGCGAGTCCGAGCTTTGCGCGCACGCGCATACCGCTGTCGATATTCTCGGTGCTCGCTTGCAGCGAACTTCCGGCGACGCCCCAGGCCGAGAAAGCGCCGGCGCACTCGATGGAGGTCTTCACGTCCGGACCTTTCGCGCCGGGCGTGAGCAGTAAGGTGAAGCGACGGTCGACGGGCAGGGAGAGGCCGCGCAGGGCTTCGCCGAAATCTTTACCAGCGCAACGCGCGGCGATCCAAGGCTGCAGGTTGCCTTCGGCGCGTACGACCGGGCCGGCGAGCGCGAGCGGCTTGGACCAATCCCATGTCGCGGATCCATCGACGCTGCCATCCGCTTCAGAATCGCCGCCACCCAGCTGATGCAAGCCGATGTGAGTCCGCTTCGGGTCGGCGTCGACGGAGACCTCGACGTAGCGGAAAGGCGCCCCCATGAAATCGAAACGTTTCAAGACGGCGCGTCCTTTGGTCACGCTGGTCAGCGATCCCCAATGGCTTTCGACGTCGATGAAGGCGTAGGGACGCTCCCGGAGGAAGAACATCTTCCAGAGCGAGACCCACCATTCGCCGAGAAGGCGATCGAGGCATGCGGGGTCCATCTCGCCATTCAGGTGGAGCATGAAGGCGCCGCCGGCCTTGAGCTCGCAGTCGGCCGAACCGCTTATCGAAGCCAGTCGTAGCTCACGTAGGCGGAGCGGAGCGCCAGCGCGGGCAGGGTCGAAATCGAAGCGCGTGCGTAAAGGCAGGGCCTTGTCCGGCGAGATCGCCTCCGCCGAAAGTCCGAGGCCCCGGAAGCCAGAGACCGCGATCTCGCCGGAGGCACGGCTGAATTCGCCTTTCGCCGAGACTTCGGCTGAGACCTCGCGCAAGAGAACATCGCCCCGTAGGTCGACGCCGGCCGCGTGAAGGAGGCGGCCGATTTCGGGCTGCGCGCTGAACTCTGCGCCCGACAGGTGGGCCTGGTCGATCATGGCCGTCACGGCTCCATGCGGGGCGAGGATGGCCGAACCGCTGGCGGTCGAGCCGTCGGAAAGGATGTCGAAGGTGATCCGGTGGCCGTCGCCCAAGGCGGGGCTTGCCGCCAGTTTGACGCGCCGAAGTTCGAGGCCGGCACCCTTGGCTTGGGCGAGTGTCAGTTCGGCGACCGTATCTTCGCGGCGGCCATTACCCCGTGCACGCAGGTCAAGTCGCTCCGCGGTGATGTTACTCCAAGCCATTTCTTGCGCGCCGCCGTCCAGACGCCAGTCGGCGATTCGGCCGTCGGAGGCCACCTTCACGGTGCCGCGGAGATTGAGCCCGCGCACTTGGATGAGACCGAGGCCGCTGTCGGACCAGTCGTTGCCCAGCACGGCCAGGACGGAGACTTCCGCGCTGCCGTCGCTGCTGCCTTGGCAACGCAGCGAGACGGAGGCTCCGCCGGATCGCTCCGCGACGTCGATGGCCGTCTCGATGGAGGCGAAGGCGGCGGCCAGCCGGCGGGAAAGGGGAATCGGGCCTTTGTTCTCTTTCTCGGCGCGCAGGAGCCCGGTCGGTACTTCACCCGAGAGATGGCAGGTGATCTTGCCGCCCCGCGTCTGGATCGACCGAAGGTTGAGCCAGCGTCCTTCCTTGGTGACATCGAGGGTCAGGGTGTCGATCAACGGACGGCGGACGCCGCCGCGGGCGACGGAGGCCGGGCACCAAAGACGGGCATCCGATACGCGCGCTTGCGTCGGCTCGATCTGGCCGGCGATGAGGAGCGCAGGATTGAGCGCGATTTCCACGCGCGCGGCGGTGAAGACATCGCCCGACATGCCGTCGACGCCGAGCGACAGGTCGTCGGCCGCCAACGTCAGGTCCGGCATCATCCAAAAATTGCGGGCCTGCAGGCGCAGACCATGTTCGGCGAGCTGCGTCGAGATGCGCTCCGTGAGGAAGTCCGGCAACTTCGTCGGGTGATCGAGGTTGGCGACCCAGCAGAGCGTCAGCTGGACTGGGAGTAATAGGAGCAGGCAGGTGTTCGTCAGTCCGCGCAGGAACCTGCGGAATGGGGAACTGGCCGGCTTTGGTTTCATCTGCCGGGTTCGGCCAGGAGCGGAATCAGGATTTCGGCGAGGCCAGCTTCGAGGATGAAATCGTCGTCGTCGGCTTCGTCCCGCATGAGCAGCGAGCGCGTGCTGAAAGGTGCCGAGCAGAGGTAGGTCCGGAATGTTTCGCTGGCCGCGCCGCCGGTGGCCGCTTGGTCGGTCACCCGGATTTCAAATTTCCAGCCGCCCGAACCGACGTCGCGTCCGGGGAACTCGGCCGCGCGCACGTCGGCCAGGCCGACCGCAAGCCGACGCGAGTTAGCGGGGTCGAGTCGGCCGGAGCCGGCCCAGTTGCCGTCGGGGCCGAGGCGCGCTTCGCCGAGGACCTTACCGTCGCCGCGGGCGGTGAGGCGGAGGCCGCTTACGCGGGCTCCCTGGGGAAGCTCCGCCAGCGAGCGCTTTCGCCAAGCCTGTGGCTCGACGTTTTGGTGGCCGCCGTCGAGCAAGGAGACGTCGCAGATCGCCGCGAGCGGCGAGCCCTTGACGTGCACGACGCGTGTGCCCGCGCCTCGGTCCGGATCGTCCGTAAAGCTGAGCAGCATGCGTTCGGTACCGAACTCAAGTTCCAAGGTCTGGATGGACGCGGTGCCTGGATTCGCCTGCGCCATCACGGCAGGTACGCTCGTGCCGCCCGCGGATTGGCGGCGGGTCGCGCGGAGTCGGGCGACCGCATCCAGGAAGCGCCCGATGATCTTGGCGTCGGCCTCGCGTCGTTTGGTGGCCGTGGAGCCGGGTGCGACCGGGATTTCCCAGCGGGCCTCGGCGGCGGCGCCTTCAAGGCGATGCAACGTGATGGAGCGGCCACCGGTGGAGATAGTGAAGCCGGTGACGAGCGCCGGATCGAAGTCGGCTGGCCGGGAGGCGGCGAGTGTCTCGCGGGCGGCGAACCAGTCGTTGAGCAGGCGGGCTTCGATGAGGAAGACGGAATTGTTTTCCTCGAGCCGCGCGCAGAGCATCGTGGGCTGGCCCGGTGCCGGGTTGCCGACGAGCAGCACCTGGCGGCGGGAATTTCCTTCGAGCGAGAGGCGGAGGGTCGGAGCGGTCAGCCCGGTGACGTCGTCGGCGAGGGCGACAAACTTGCTCGCGCGCAGGTTCGTGAGGTCGGCCACGGCGCGGGTCGTCGCGTCCGCGTCCGCGAGCGCGTCATAAGGGGTCTCGAAACGCCACTCGGGAAGCTGGACGCGCCGGCCGATGCGCGGCCGGGCTTCGGAGGTCAGGGCGGTCACGACTTCGCCATCCTTCGTGCGGTGGCGGACCGAGACCGCGCGTGCTTCGAAGTCGGCGACCTCAAAGATCTTGTCGACGCGATAGCTCTCGGGCTTGGCGGCCAAGGCCGCGGACATCGCCTCAGGCAGGGGGATGATGCGCTTACCGTCGTCGGTCAGCAGGAAGTGATGGCGGGTCGAGGGCTGTACGCCGATCCTCGTTTCGACGGTCGCGCCAGTTTCAGAGGTGACCTTCAGGGTCCAGCGCGGGGCTTCGAGGCCGTAGTCTTTGAGGCTGGAACCGTTGGCTTTGGCTTCGGCCGCGTCGAACCCAGTTTCGGCGCTGACGAAACGAAGTTCGTCGAGCAGGCGTTGGACGGTCCAGATATTAGCCGGCCAGTCGAACGGCTCGGTCAGACGCCAGCCGGCGCTGCGCTTTTCAAGCACGATGCGTTCAGGGCCCTCGCTCAGGATGAGCTTCGTCGGCGTCGACGGGAAGAGCTGCGTCTGCCCGATCGCCGTCGGCTGATGGCCGGACGTGGCCCTCCAGACGAGGCCGAAGGCGATCAGGTTGGCGACCAGTAAGATGACGGTGGTGCGGGAGATCCGCATAGGCACGTCAACTTCTGCGTCGCCACACGGAAACCGCAAGCCCCACTGCGAGGATGGCCAGCGGAATCAGGGAGAAACGGAGGGCCAAGGCCCAGAAGTCGGACGCGGTGGCGTTGAGCTGATATTCGCCCTCGGCGCGGGCCGGCAGGGAGATCGCTCGGTCGCGGTCGGTGAGCCAGGCAGCACACTGCGTGACGAAGGCGCGGTTACCTCCGCGGTTCAGGCGTTGATTAGCGGCGATTTGGGAGGTGCCGATGACGACAAGACGGCCACCCATGCCGCCTACGCCCTTACGGATGCCGGTGGCGCGCTCGGCGGCGGCGGCGAGGCAGACGGGACCAGCCTGGTCGCGGTCTGGGTCGAATCTCACCGGTCGTCGGACGAGGTCGGTTTCGCCCCAGGCGGCGTCGGAGGAGAAGACGAGTTGCCAGACTCCGAGCGTGCTATCCGGGGCGCTCCCTTCGTCGAAGCGCGCCGGCCGAATCCGCGAGGCGATGAGCGGGAGGTTTTGTTCCTTGAGGACCTTGGTGAGCGGGTGCTCCTTCTCCTCGAGGCGGATCAGGGCGATGTCGCCGTCGGTCGTGCGGCGCGCCGGGTCAGGCTCTTGGAGTTCGGCGTCGGGCGAGAAGATCGCCCAGTCCGCCAGCGTCGGCTCAAGGCCATGCTCCCGACCTGGGTCGAGCATCGCGAGGACGCGGCCGTTGCGTTCGTAAAGATAGTTCTTCAGGCGTGCGTTCTCGGAGGCGGAGAAGGGCGTGGTCGGTCCGGCGATGAGCACCATCGCCGCGTCCCGCGGTACTTCGGCGACCGTGGCGAGGTTCAGCTGGCGGACCTCGAAGTTACGGTTGCGCAGTTGGCGGGAGAGCAGGGACATCCCGCGTTCCGGGAGCGCGTCCTCGATGCCGAGCTCGCCGTGGCCCATGGTGACGTAGCAGATGGCGGCCTTATCTTCGGTCACCTCGATGAGCGCGGCGGTCACGGCCTCTTCGCCCCGAAAGCCGCCTTCCTTGGTCACGAGTTCGCGGTAGCTGATATATTTGGCGCGCGGGCCGCAGCTCAAGATGAGCGCGATGGAAGCATCAGGGGCGCCATGGCGCGCCGCGAGTTCGGAGAGAAGCGGGGCGTTACGCCCGGCGCCCGCGAGTTCGATGGCGAACCAAGCGGGACCGCCGCGGCCCGATTCAACGACATAGGAGTCGAGGAGCTTCAGCAGTCGAGAGCGCACGACCTGCGCAGGCTCGGACGAGTCGTTGGTGACCAATACCGCCTTCACCCAGCCTTGGTTGCGACCGACGCCGACCGGGCTGCGGCGCCCGGCGGCCCGGACGGTCTCAGCCGATTCGGGGGCAAGCGAGTGACGACGGTCCGAGGTGATGTCCTGGCGGAGACGGAACTCCGGTAGTGAAGCGAGGAAGTTCACGACCAGAGCGAGCGCGATCGCGAGCAGGGCCTGCGTCAGGCGGTTGAGCCGGCGGATGGGCCGGACGGAACCGAAATCGTCGCGGAGGGGAGCCATCTCACTCTTGTCCCTCCACGGACAATACCGCCAAACCTAGGCAGAGCAGGGTGCCGGTCCCGTACAGCACGATCGGACGAGAATCCAGGATCCCGGCCGCAAAATCCTGTAGGTGGCCAAAGGTGCGCAGGTGCGCCGCGGGTTCACGCAGCCAGCCAAGCCATTCCCAGCTTTCGATCGGGAGCGATTCCATCGCACCGCCCGCGGCGGTCATGGCCAGCAGGCAGATGAACGCGAGGAGGGCGGCGAGCGCCGACGAGCGCGTGACACAGCTGCACAGGATACCGATGGCGACGTGCAGCAGGCCGCTGACGGCGATGAAGCAGAGTCCGCCCCAAAGGATCGAAGGGTCGCCCAGGCGTGCGTCGCCGGGCGTGCCGAGGCGTTGGACGGTGAAGAAAGGGAAGAGGGTGAACAGGAGCCAGAAGACGACCCACACGATCCACGTCGACAGGAACTTTGCCCACACGACCGCGGTGGCGCTCGCCGGCGTGGTAAGCAGCGCGGCCAAGGTGCCCGAGCGGCGCTCTTCGGCGAAGGTGCGCATGGTGAGCAGCGGCAGCACGCACAGCAGCGGCAGCCAGAAGAACCAGAGCGTGGACTCGACGGGCGTGCGGTCACTCGGCGCGCGGCTGGCTTCGATGAGAGCGAAGAAATGGATGCCCCCCATGAGCGCCAGGAACAGTCCGCCCGCCGCCCAGGTGTTCCAGGAGAGCGCGGCGGAGCGCAGTTCGTGCGCGAGCAAGGTGCGGAAGTGGCGCATCAGGAACGACGTGAGTCTCCCGGGGTGCGCCGCGTGGCGGCAAGGAAGATATCCTCGAGGCCGAAGCGATCTTCGGCGATCTCGCGGAGGCTGATGCCAGCCGTGATGAGCGCGCCGGCGAGCGTCTCGCGGGCGGGGGAACCCGTAGGCAGGCTGATACGGAAGGAGTTCCAGCCATCAGCGGAGGGCAGGGCGGTCACGAACACCGCCGGTTCGATCTTCCGACAGGCGGCGAGCAGCGTGCCTTCGTCGGCGCGCGTCACGAGGGTGAAGCTGATTTCTGGAAGGAGCTCACGGCGGAGGTCTTCCGTGCGGCCCTGCGCGACGAGGCGGCCGCGATTGATGATGACGACCTTGTCGCACACCTGCTCGACCTCATGGAGGATATGGCTCGAGATAAGTACGGCCATCTTGCCGCGCAACGAGCGGATGAGGTCGCGGATACCGAGGATCTGATGGGGATCCAGGCCGATGGTCGGCTCGTCGAGGATGACGACGCGCGGTTCGGCGAGCAATGCGTCGGCGATACCGACCCGCTGACGGAAACCCTTCGAGAGCTGTCCGATGAGCCGGCCGGAGGCGCGGCGGGTGAGGTCGCAGTCATCCATGACCTTACGGACGCGCTCGCTGACCCGGGAGGGGTCGACGTCCTTGAGGCGGGCCCTGAGCGTGAGGTACTCTTCGACGCGCATGTCTTCGGGAAGCGGGTTATTCTCCGGCATGTAGGCCAGGTGCCGCTTGGCGCCAGCCGGGTTGAGGGCCACGGAGACGCCCCAGATAGTGGCACGGCCGGAGGTCCCGGACATCGTGCCCGAAAGAATCCGCATCGTGGTCGACTTGCCGGCGCCATTCGGGCCCAGGAAGCCGACGATCTCGCCCGGTGCCACGGAGAAGCTTAGGTCTTCCACCGCGGTCAGGGAGCCATAGCGCTTAGTCAGCTTTTCCGCCACGACGGCGGCTTCCGGGAGGGGCGCTGCTTCGTTCATGTGTCGGGCTCCGGGAGGATGGGTTACGACTCGTCGGCACCATGCGAACGGGTCAATGAAAGACACGCCGAACGACCTTTATTGGCAAGGAGAATAGGACTCGTCGACCCCGCGGGGAGCCGGTGCCGGGTGGATTACTTGGCGGCCGGCGCGGCCGGTGCGACGAGCGACGGTTCAGACTGCACGAGCGCTTCCTTGTCGGACTTCCAGACGTGCCCGGCACGGAGCTTCTTGTCCATCGCGTTGAGCCACTTGGTCGCTTCGGCGGTGTCGCCCTTGGCGACGGCAATGTTGGCGAGAGTCAGCATGGCGAAGCCGCGGAGGGTCTCGGGGGCGTTCACGTCATCGGCGACGGCGGCGATCGCCTTGTCCGCGCCAGCTTCGCCGGCTTCAAGGCGACAGAGGGCGGCGTAGAGACGGGCACGGGTACCGAGCGCGGTGATGGCCGGCGCTTTGCCAGCGAGGCCGGCGAGGCGGGACGCTTCGTCGTAAGCCTTGGCGGCCTCGGCGAACTTGCCGGCTTTCTTCTGGTCGTCGGCGACGTCGGTCATGGCGACGACGGCGAGGGCTTCACCCGGGTGGCGTGAAGCGAAGGAACGGCGGGCGGCTTCGTCCTGACAGGCGGTGAATTCTTCGCCGAGCTCTTCGCGGCGGCTTTCGTTCCAGAAGAAATAGGCGAGGAAGGCCAAGATGCCCACGACGAGACCGAAAGTGCCCTTGACGATGACATCCTTGTTACGTTCCCAGAAGAGCCAAAGGCGGTCTTCGGTGTCCGCATTCACGAAATCCTCGTCGACGACGACGAGATTACGGTCGTCGCCAGCCGGGGGCTGCTTGTTGGAACGGTCGTCAGGCATGGGGGGTCAACCCTTGGCAAAGGACCGTTTGTGTCAACCCCCGCTACGGGCTTGTCCCCGCCCCCGGGAGGGTAAGTATGGGTGGACTCATGAGCGCTTCCGCCGCCGTTCTTTCGCTTCTTCAAGCCGCCCAGGGTAAGGGGCAGGTTTCCGCCTCCAGCTTGGCCAACGCCGGGGATTGGCTCCGCTCCGGCGCCCTGCCGGCCGCCGCCATCGACTCCCTGAAAGATCTTTGCGACCGCGGCGCCTGGCCGGAGATCGAGGACCGTTTCTACAAGGGTATCGCTTTCGGGACGGGCGGCATGCGCGGTCGCACCGTCGGCCGCGTCTCGGCCGCCAACGAGCTCGACTCCCAGGGGCTCCCGGTCCGCGCCGCCATCGGCTCGGCCTGCCTTAACGACATCAACGTCCTTCGCGCGGTCATCGGACTCTGGAAGCATGTCTCGGCGACCCAGCCCGGGGCCCGCCTCGTCGTCGCGCACGACGTCCGCCATTTCTCCCGTCACTTCGCCGAGCTCATCGCCGGTGCCTGGAGCGAGCTCGGCGGCGAAGCCTATCTCTTCGTCGGCGCCCGCTCGACCCCCCAGCTAAGTTTCACGGTCCGTCATCTCGGCGCCCATGCCGGCGTAGTCATCACCGCGAGTCATAATCCTTCGTATGATAACGGCTTCAAGTGCTGCCTCGGCGACGGCGGGCAGGTGCTTCCTCCGCATGATGCCACGATTGTCGCCGAAGTCGCCAAACTAGGCCCCGCCGATGTCGCTCCCTACCTCGAGACGAATCTGGCCCGCGTGCTCACCGTGCCCGCCGCCGCCGAAGACGCCTATCTCGCCCGCCTCGCCGGCGTCGTCCTCGACCCCGAGGTCATTTCGCGCCACACGCCGAAGGTCGTCTTCACGAATGTTCATGGCACCGGCGACGTCATGGTCGTGCCCGCCCTCCGCCGTGTCGGCATCGACCCGCACGTCGTCGAGGAGCAGCGCGAGCACGACGGCCGCTTCCCGACCGTCGCTTCCCCGAATCCGGAGAATGCCAGCACCTTCGCGTTGGCGCTGAAGCTCGCCGACGAGATTGGCGCCGACCTCATTCTCGCGACCGACCCCGATTCCGACCGCGTCGGCGTGGCCTGCCCGCTGCCCGCGGGTGGACATCGCCTGCTCAATGGCAACGAAGTCGCCGCCCTCCTGACCGAATTCCGCCTCTCCTCCCTGAAGGACGCCGGGATCCTGCCCGAAGCTGGTTCGCCGAACGCCGCCGTGGTGAAATCGCTGGTGACGACGCCGCTGGTCGCCGCGATCTGCGCCCGCCATGGCATCCGCTGTGTCGAGACCCTCGTCGGTTTCAAGTGGATCGCCCGCAAGCTCGAGAACTGGCACCGCCGCCTGACCGAAGGCGCCGGCCCCGATGCCGCCGCGCTTCCGCTCCGTCGTCGCGCCCCGCTGGCGCTGCGCCACTCCACGCTCTTCTTGCTCGGCGCCGAGGAAAGCTACGGCTACCTCGCGGACGACGCCGTCCGCGACAAGGATGCCAACGCCACGGTGGTCATGCTCTGCGAGTTCGCCGCGCTGCTCCGCTCCCGCGGCCGCACGCTCCTCGACGCGCTCGATGTGCTGCACCTCAGCTACGGAGCCCACCACGAGGATCTCCTGAACCTTTCGTTCGAAGGCGCTGAGGGCGCCGCCTGCATCCGCCGCATCGTCGCCTCCTGGCGCGCCACGCCGCCGGCCGTCATCGACGGCTCCAAGGTCGTCCGCGTCACGGATTACGAGCGCGATAAGGTGCTCGATGCGGAAGGCGAACGCGTGCCGCCCGAGGAGTTTATCCTCGCCGAGCTGGCCGACGGCCGCCGCATCGCCGTCCGCGCTTCCGGCACGGAGCCCAAGGTGAAGTTCTATTCGTTCACGAAGGCCGAGGTCGCCGATGCCGACGACCTCGCCGCCGCCCGCGAACGCGCGCGGAAGTCCGCCCTCGCGCTGCGCGCCTGGCTCGAAGCCGACGCCAAGCGTCGCGCCAAATGACCTTATCATGAAGACCCTGTCCTTGCTCTCCCTCCTCCTGCTCGCCGGCTGTGCCAGCCCGCTGGGCGATCGTTCGTTCGTCACCGAGAAGACGCCCGCCGCCGCGGCCGTCTCGGGTCAGGCGGCCGGCCAAGGCTCACTCGAGGACCGCGTGCGCTCGGCCAACGAGAAGAACGACGAGCGTCTGCTCAAGGGCGACTGGCGCGCGGCTAAGCCGGCCGTGGGTCCTCAGCAGTAAGGCCTACCGGGCCTTTGGCTTCAGCGGCAACTTGAGGCCCATCTGGGCGTCAAGGTAGGTCGCGAGCTGGTCGACCAAGGCCGCCGCGAACTTGCGCCGGCTGGCGTCGGTGTCGCGCACGCCCTTGGAGTGGCTCTCGATCTGCAACCCCGCGAAGCCGGTGCCGGGTGCGGTGTGGGTGCGGACGTTGTAGCCGCCATTGAAGTAGGGTTCGCCGGGGACGGGCTTGCCGAGGCTCGGCGTGGAGGGGAAGCCGGCGTTCTCCATCAAGGCGCCGAAACTCTGCGGGCCATGCAGGAGCGCGGGGTAGGCGGAAGGATTCTTCAGCGCGAAGAACCGCAGCGTGCCTTTCTTGATGAACTCCGGCTTGGCGAGTTCGGCGTCCGGCAGGCCGAGCTCTTGGCGGTCGTGCGCATAGCCGAGCTCAAGGCGGGCATCGGCGTGGCCGTGGCCGTGCAGATCGATGTAGAAGCCCTTGCCGTGCTTCGCGACGACGGCCTTCTGCGCGGTCCGGATGAAGCCTTGGAAATCCTTCCACGTCTGTTCGGTCAGCGGATGGCCGGCCGCACCTTCGACGATCTCACGATTGCAATCAATCTTGCGACGCGTGACGCGGCAGATGACCACATGCGGGTGCTGGCCGGTGCGCGCGACGAACTCGTCGTCGATGGCGCGGGCGAGTTCCTGCGTATTAGTGTCGAACGCGAAGGTTCCTTTCGCGCGATCCGGAAGTTCCTCGGGCTTATCGCGGCCGCCATGTGCGGCCGATAGGACGAAGGGCAGGCTGCCGGCGATATACTCGATGTACCGATTACGACCGAAATAGGTCTGGCCAGGTTCAGGCGTCTCGGCGGCACGCAGGCTGACGGCGGCCGTCAGCAGGCAGACGCAGAGGAGGCGGATCATGCCGTATCCAAAGCCAACCCAACCGCAGGGTCAAGCGGACGGAACTCAGCGGGAGGCGCCGCCCGCCAGCAGCGCGCGGACCGCGGCTTCTTCCGGCACGGAATCCGACGTACAGGCCGCGCCGATGCCGTCCTGCAGGACGAAGCGTAGCTTGCCGCCGCGGACCTTCTTGTCGCGACGCATCGCGGCGAGCATGGGTTCGAGCGGCAGCGGCGTACGCAGCGCGGTGGGCAGGGCGTGCAGCTTGAGCGTCGCCTCGACCTGTTCGGCTTGGGCGGCGGTGCAATGCCTGAGCTCGGCCGAAAGGCGGGCGGCCATCACGAGGCCAATCGCGACGGCTTCACCATGCAGATACGTACCGTAGCCGGCGGTGGCCTCGATGGCGTGACCGAAAGTATGTCCAAGGTTGAGGAGCGCGCGTCCGCCTTGGGCGCTGGTCTCACGTTCGTCGCCAGCGACGACCCCGGCCTTGATCTCGACGCAGCGGCGGATCACGCTCGGCAGAAGCGGATGATTCCAGGCGAGCGGCGAGTTCTGCTCCAGGAGACCGAAGAGGTCGGCGTCGGCGATGATGCCGTGCTTGATGACCTCAGCCATGCCCGCGGCGAACTCGCGCGGTGGCAGGGTGGCCAGCAGGTCGGTGTCGGCGAAGACGGCCGTAGGCTGGTGAAAGTTGCCGACCAGGTTCTTGCCCGCGGCGAGGTTGATGCCGGTCTTGCCGCCGACGGAGCTGTCGACCATCGCGAGCAGGGTCGTGGGAATCTGGTAGAAATCGACGCCGCGCTGGTAGGAGGCCGCCGCGAAACCGGCGAGGTCGCCGACGACGCCACCACCGAGCGCGAAGACCGCGCCATCGCGGGCAACGCCGTTGGCGGCGAGGAAATCCCAGACGCGCGCGAGTTCGGCGGCCGACTTGGCTGTCTCGCCATCCGACGCCGTCGCGAGCACGGGCATGAGACGGGCAAGTTGCGCGGCGAAGCCGGATTGGGCGGCCGCGACTCCGGGGGAGGTGATCGCCACGCACTTTTGTCCGGCGGCCACGCGGCGTTCGGCCACGGCCAAGGCTTCCTGGCACATCCCGGCCCCGATGCGGACGGGGTAGGAGCGCTGGCCTAGTTCGACGGTGACGGTCTCGGCCGACATGGGTTCACGCTGAGGCGAGGCGCCCTCGCTGGCAAGACAACCTCACTCGGTCAGACCGACGATCGAGCGGGCATAGGCTCGCGCATCGAAGGGCTGGAGGTCGGCCGGCTGCTCGCCGACGCCGATGAAGCGGACGGGCACGCCCAGCTCACGGACCACGGCGACGAGCGCGCCGCCGCGGGCGGTGCCGTCGAGTTTGGTCACGATCAGGCCGGTGAGTCCGACGGCTTCATGGAAGATGCGGGCCTGCTCGATCGAGTTGGCGCCTAAGGAGCCGTCGATGACGAGCCACTTCTCGTGCGGTGCGCCAGGGTGGGCCTTAGCCGTCACGCGGACGACCTTGCGCAGCTCTTCCAAGAGATGGGCCTTGGTGTGGAGACGGCCCGCGGTATCGAGGATGACGACGTCCACGCCGCGCGCGACGCCAGCCTTGGCCGTATCGAAAGCCACGGCGGCGGGATCGGCGCCGGCGGCTCCGCCGACGACCTCGACGCCCAGGCGGGCGGCCCAGGCGGAAAGTTGCTCGCCCGCGGCGGCGCGGAACGTGTCACATGCGCCAAGCAGGCAGGTCTTCCCTTCTTCGCGCCAGCGCCAAGCGAGCTTCGCGGCGGTGGTCGTCTTGCCAGCGCCGTTCACGCCGAGGAGCATGATCACGTGCGGCTTGGAGAAGGCGGGCGCGGCGACGGTCTCGCCGCCGAGCGCACGGACGATGCTTTCAGCCGCGGCTTCGGCGGGGGAGGTCTTGCGCAGGGCGGCTTCTGATTTCCAGGCGGAGCGGGCGGCTTCGACGACTTCGTCGGCGGTCGCCGGACCGAAGTCGGCGGCGATCAATCGTTCACGCAGTTGCTCGGCCGACTCGGCGTCCATCGGACGGGCCAGCAGGTTCGCCACGGCCTCGGCCGTGCGGCTCAGGCCGGACTTCAGTCGTTCGAAGAAGCCCGCCATGGTTCAACCGCCCTCGGCTTTACGCGGGTCGCGGCCCAATTCTTCCTTATAGCTATCAAGGATACCGTTCACGAAGCGCTTGGATTCCTCGGTCGAGAACTCCTTGGCGATGTCGACGGCCTCATTGATGCTGACGACCGGCGGGATGTCCGTGCGGCGCATCAGTTCGAAGATGGCGATGCGCAGGATGGCGAGGTCGACGCGCGCGATCCGGCCGAAGGCCCAGTTCTTGGCATACTTGCCGATGATCTCGTCGATGAGCGCGAGGTCGCGGATGACACCCTGGATGAGCTCTTCGGCGAAGGCGTAATATTCGCGAGGCTGCGGGCGTTCGGAGAAGAAGTCGAAGAGCCCCGTCACCATGTCGGCGTGGCGCTGGACTTCCCAGGAGCAGAGGAACTGCATGGCGGCCACGCGGCTGTCATGGCGGCGGTTACGCTTGGCGGGCAGCGCGGCGGGATCCGGCAAGACCGGTTCGTCGGGAGCGACGATGGCAATCTCGATGCCGGCCGGAATGTTGTGACGGCGGAACGCGTCGACGGTCTTCGGGCTCGAGCCGATGATTTCGATGAGGCGACGATGGCTGCGGATCTCCTCGCGGAGGGCGGTGCGCGGTTCTTCGACCTGTGAAGGCAGGGGGAAGGGGCCCGAGATACGAGCATCCGTGCCGGCGATGCTGGCGATGATGTCGGCCGCAGCCTGGTCCGCCATGCGGTAGTCGACGCCCTTGATCCGGATACGGATCTTGGCGCGCGCGGAGGCGGAAATGGGAGAGTCGTTTTCCATCGGTCAGTTCTGGGCGAAAGGTTCCTGGCCGCCGCGCTTGCGTTCCTCCTCCTCGACTTGGTCGAGGCGTTCGCCGAGCGTGATGCGGTGGCGGGCCATGGTGAGGGCGGCGTGCGCGAATTCGGTGCCACGGTCGAGCGAACCCTGGCAACGGGCCACGGCCTGTTCACGGTTGTTGGTGACGACGATGCCGTTGATCACCGGGACTTCGGAGCGGATGGCCGCATCCTGCAAGGCGTGGGCGGTCGAATTCGCGATGATCTCGTGGTGCGGGGTGTCGCCGGCGATGACGACGCCGAGGGCGATGATGCAGTCGTAGTCGCCCGTCATGGCCGACATGTAGGCGGCGAAGGGGATCTCGCCCGAGCCGGGGACGGCGAGCTCGACGATCGACGCGGCGGGGACGCCGGCGGCGCGGAGGCCTTTGATGGCGTTCTTCTTCAGGGCCTGGACCAGTTCCGCATTATAGCCTGCCGACACGATGGCGAAGCGAAGTTCGGCGCCGTCGATGGCGTCAGGGGTGGGCTTGTCTAGGCTCATGGCAGAAGAACAGAGGGGCGATGGAGTCGCTTCCGAACCCGTCTGCAAGCGGAAACGGCCGAAAACCCTTAGAACGGAACCTGCTCGACGATCTCAAGGGCGTAACCACCGAGCCCCACGACCTTGCGTGGGTTGTTCGTGATGAGCCGGATGCGGCGGAGTCCGAGATGGGAAAGGATCTGGGCACCGATGCCGTAGTCACGCGCGTCCATGGCGCCGAGGCGGATGCCGGACTGGTCGGCCTGCACGCCGCCGAAAGGCTGGGTGACGTGGACGATCACGCCGCGACCGGCCTTAGCGACGGCTTCGAAGCTGGCGGCGAGCGAGGTGCCGGCACCGAACGCGCTGCCGCGGAAAAGGTCGCCGAGCATGTTCTCGCGCTGCACGCGCACGAGCGTCGGCGATTCGTCCGGCTGGCCGAGCGTGAAGACGAGGTGCTGGCGGCCATCGGGGAGCGAGCGGTAGACGCTCAGCTTGAATTCGCCCCACGCCGACCGGAAGGGGCTTTCGGCGACGAGCTCGACGAGGCGTTCGCGGCGGTGGCGGAACTCGATGAGCTGCGCGATGGAGATCATGCGCAGGCCGAACTTCTTCTTGAGTTCGACCAGCTCGGGGAGGCGCGCCATCGAGCCGTCCTCGTTCAAGATTTCACAGATGACTCCGCTCGGGTGGAGGCCGGCGAGGGACGCGAGGTCGACCGCGGCTTCGGTGTGGCCGGCGCGCTGGAGCACGCCGCCGGGCCGGGCGAGGAGCGGGAAGATGTGGCCGGGTTGCACGAGCGCCTCGGGCTTGGCCTGCGGGTCGGCGAGAATCGAGATGGTCTTCGCGCGATCGTAGGCGGAGATGCCGGTGGAGATGCCTTCGGCGGCGTCGACGGCCACCGCGAAGGCGGTGCGTTGCGATTCGCGATTCTCCGGCACCATCTGGGAGATGCCCAGGCGGCGGAGCTGATGCTCGACGGTCGGGACGCAGATGAGGCCGCGCGCGTGGCGGATCATCATGTTGACCGTCTCGGGCGTGGCCTTCGAAGCCGCCATCACGAGGTCGCCCTCGTTCTCGCGGTTCTCGTCGTCGGTCACGATCACGAGTTTCCCGGCGGCGATATCCGCAAGGGCTTCCTCGATGGTGTCGAAGGGCTCGTTCATGAAAAAGGGAAGTTCGAACTTGGTCGTAACCTCCCTCGGTGCAAGCGGGGAGATGGTTCCCCGACTTTAAATCAGCCTGCTGGGTGGTTATTTCGCGGCGGCGCCCTTAGCTTTGCCCTTCGCGGCGCCCTTGCCCTTGCCGGCACCAGGTGCGGCGGGCTTCGGCGCGGCCTTCATGGCTTCCGCGATCTTGACGCTGGTTTCTTTCCAGGTGGCCTTAGGTTCGGCCTTGGCGCTCCAGATCACGAAATTGCGGAAGGTGGCGGACTGGCCGGCGCAGGTGAAGCCAGGATTAGCCTTCTCGGCCTTGAAGAGGTCGTCGCTGCCGAAGCCGCTGATCTTACCGTCGATCGTCGCGACCATCGTGTCGCCGACCATCTCGAGCACGACGCTGTGCCAGGTGCCGGCTTCGAAGGCCTGAGCCTGATTCAGGAAGATGATGCTCTTCTCGGGGCCGTCATGATCATGGTCGTCCTTCTGCACGCGGAGGGACGTCGGCGTGATCATCACGCGGGCGACATGTTCCTTGGCGTCGTTGATGCTGAGCGAGATCGTCTTGGCGCCATCGAGGCGGAATTCGAAGGCGGCGACGAAATCCTGCAGCTTCGTCAGTACGCGGCCGGCGGCGCCATGCTTGTCGGCGGGGAATTCCTCGACGCGGATGCCTTCCGCGGTGCGCTCCCACTTGCCCTTGGCGATCTTCCACTCGGCTCCCTTGGCGTCCTTGGTCAGGGCGTCGCTGACGATCACCTTGTCCGGCTGGGCGAGCAGGGTGACTGGGGCGTCGGCCGCGCAGAGCGGAGAGACGAGGGCGAGGAGGGCGAGGAGGCGGAGCGACATGGGGTTGTCCCTGTAGAACCGCGGAACCCCCCGATGGTTGCGACTATTCGTAGGTCAGCTGCGCGGTGGCGTTGGTCGTGGCCGACGAAACCGTCCGAACCCAATAGGCATTAATCCAATCGGGGAACTCGAAGGTCTCCTTTGCGCCTGGGGCGAGCTTGAAGCTCTGGTAGGCGGCGAAGCGGCCATCCCCCGCGGTATCAAGCTCGACGGTGATGGTCGTCTCGACCTCACCATGGTTGGCCAGCGTGATCCGCTTCTTGTCGTAGCCGGTCATGAGATAAGGGTCCGATGGTTTGCCTGCGGTGACGTTGCTGCTCTTCCACGGACCGCCGAAGCCACGTGGCTTGCCGAGCTGCCAAAGGTCGTCGGCCGCGCCCACCCAGACGGCGGCCTTACCGTCGTCGGAGCGGATGATGTGGCGGTCATCCTGCGCGGCGCTAGCCGAGACCCCGCTGAGCACGAGCAGTCCACGGTAGGAGCAATAGTCATGGACGGCGGTATCGCTGGTCGCGATCGGGCGCATGCGGATGGCACCCTTGGCGTTCAACGCTGGTAGCTCGTAGAAGGTGCCATGGGCTTGGAGCATGTCGCGTTCGGTGCAGACTTCGCGCGCCTTGCGGAGCGCGCCGCGGGCGAGCAGCGCGTCCTGAGCCGGCGACGCCGAGCGAGGCAGACGCCAGCGCACGCCGCTTTCCTCGAAGATGACCGAGGCTTCGTCGGCGGTGATGATGCCCTGCGGGATGGGGGTGTTCTTCTGGACGAAGATGGCGGCCTCGGAGTCCTTCTGCTTGGTGAGCTTAAGGTCGGCGGAGAGTTCGTAGGCCGCGCCAATCGTGGTCTGGTCGGACGTCACGGTCGCGGCCAGCACCGAGAGCGTGCGGAGGTTCGCGCCGCGCGTGAGCAGGAACGCGCCCTGTGAGGAGGAGTCACCGGCCTTGCTGAGTCCCTGGAAGAGCGTGCCGCGCTCGGCGACGCGTTCATCCTTCGCGGCGTACTGGAAGGTGACGCTCGCCCTGGCGACGTCGCGATCGGCCTTCGCGCGAATCCATGGACCCGCGACGGTCGCGGGAATCTCGACCCATTGCGTGGTTTCATCTGCTTTCAGCGAGACTTCGCGCCACGACTTCCACTGTCCGTCGCCTTGGGCATCTATCTCCAGCGTGAACTTGGTCGCGGCGGCGCCGTCGTGCTGTAACTGCACGGCGCGCTTCGCGAAGCCACCCAGCAGGAATGGATCGGAGGCGACGCCGGCCTGGACGGGTTCGTCTACCCAGACGCTGCCGCGACCGATGGCCGGGCCGAGCTTATCCGGCGCGTCGAGCGCGGTGAACCAGAGGTTGGACTGCGACTGGCCAGGGCCGGCGAGCGCGCCTTTGGCGGGGCGCTTGTTGAGGAACTCGGACTTAGCGGTGTCGTCGCAGCCGAAGACGAGACGGTCCTGCCAGCGGGTGAAGTCGCCGATGACCTTGAGGTAGGCGGAGCGCGGCGTGACGCCGGCGGAACGTTTCGATGAGAAGTTCGCGGGGAATTTCCAGAAGAGGCCGTGCATGGTCATCAGGCGGGAACCTTCTTCGCCGATGTCGCGGATGCGCGGCCACTCGGTATTCCAGCCGTGCGCACCGTCGTAGGAGTGGCTGCCCTTGGGTAGGCGATAGCTCGTCCACTTGCCATCTTCCATGACCATCAGGATCACGGAGCGGAAATCCCAGCCGACGGTCCAGACCGGATCTTTCCCCGGATCGGCGTTGCCGTTCAGGCCGCCGGGGCCGGTGACTTCGGTGAACTGGTTGCGCCGGATGAGGGACCAGTTGCCTTCGCCGTTGAACGAGCCGAGGCCGCCGCTGACGATCGTCGGGTCGAGCAGCGCCTTGGGACTGCGTTCACCGTTATTGGCGAGGATGACCAGGCCTTGGCCGGAATAGAGTCCCTTGCCGTGATAGCCGGAGAGCGTGGAGGTGATGGTCGCCGGGCTGACCTCCGCGGTCTGGCCGGGCTTCGGCTTGTTCATGATCTCCTTGATGAGGCCTTTCACTGCGAGCGTGCGGACGTCGACCTCATAGAGGCCGTCTTCCATCGTAGCGTAATAAATCTTGTTCGCCGGGTCGGTCAGGTGGCGGGCGTTGCCGGTCAGGCGACCAGGCATGAGTTTCGGCGGGATGACGCGCACCTCGCGTTCGGCGCCGATGAGGTAGGGTCCGATGATCAGCTGATTGGATTCCTTGTGGATCATGCGGTTGGCCGGCGTGCCGCCGACGCTTTCCGGACGGACGATCTGTTGCAGGTCCGGCGTGATCTCGTAGAGCTTGTCGCTCGAGCCGTACGGCAGGTGCGGTCCATAGGTGATGACCCAGAGACGGTCAGCCCACGGCACCACGGCACCGGTACCGCATTCGCCTTCGTTATTAAAATAGGCGAGCTCGGGGTAGATGCCCGACCATTCTTGCGGCGCGGCGGGCGAGGGTACGGCCGACGCGGCGAGGGCAAGCGCGACGAGCGAGCGGAGCGAAGACGGGGACATGCCGGGACTTTTATCTCTGACTGAAGGCTGGCAAGGTCAGGATAAGGCCCGCAGCAGAAAAACGAGAATCAGCCAGCCCGCCAATACCATGGCGGGAACTCCGAGCAGGCGCCCTAGGCTTTTGGATTGGGCCTGAGACAGGAAGGCGAGGGCGAGGAGTGCGCCACCGAGCGGGCCGAGCCAGCGACGGGGGAGGGGCAGCTCCAGATTGATCGATGGCACGAGCGCGCACACCTGCGCGATCCAGGTCATGAGGTGGAGCCACGCCGCCGCGAGGCCGTTGAGCCACGCCGCCGGCCACGCGAGCCAATCGCTGACGCTGCACGCGACCGAGGCCATGCCGAGCATCAGCGGAATCTCGGAGAGCGGCACGAGCACGAGGTTGACGAAGACGCCGCCCCAGCTCGCCGATCCGAAGAGACCCAGCGTGAGTGGCACCCCTGCGAGCGTGGCCGCGAGCGAGACGCACAGGCCGCCGAGCAGGAACTTACGTGCTCGCCAACGCAGCTTCTGCATCGAGGTCTGAACTTCGGCCGGCGTCAGGCGCTCTTCTTGCGTCGGTTGAGCGCAGAGATGTGCCGCCGGCCCGCCGGCCGCGATGATTCCGAGCACCGCCGCATAACTCAATTGGAAGCCGGCGTCGGTGCAGGCTTCGGGCGAGAGGATCAGCGTGACCGCGCAGGCCAGCGCGAGGGACTGCAAGGGCGGCGTATCGCGCCCACTCGCGTGCCCGCCCCAGAGGAACGCCGCCATGATCCAAGCGCGGACGGAAGACGGCGACGCACCCGTCACCTGCACATACAGCCAGAGTAGCGCGAGGATGACCAAGCCCGAGGGGAGTTCCGGCAGACGTGCCCGCTTGGCCAGCCAGAGCAAGGCCGCGGCCATGCCGGCGATGTGTAGGCCGCTGATGGCGAACAGGTGCAGTGTGCCGGTCGCCGCGAACGCCTCCTTCGCGTCCGTCGGTAGTAATGCGGTCCGCCCAAGCATTGTGGCGGCCAGCAACGCACCGCCGTCAGGATCATCCCATGGCGTATTCCGCAACCAAGCGTCCAGCCGGCGTTGCTGGGCTTGGCGCCAGACCGCGAAGCTCGACGGCGGAGCCAGTTCGCCGAGCACGCGGCCGCCGCGCAGCTTGAGTGTCGCCCCTTGCGAACGTAACCAAGCGTCGTAGCCGTCAGCGTCGGCTGAGATTGGCGTGAGGCCGCCGGTGATCATCAGTTCGACACCTTCGGCGGGACAGGTTCCGTGCGCTGAGAGCGCGACGCGTCGGCGGAACAGGCCGCCGTCGCGATCAGTGATCCAGCCGAGCCCGGTCCAGCCGTCTCCGTCTTTACGCGGTGTCGCCCGTTCGACGAGAATCGGCATTTCGACAAACGGGCGGCGGACGATGGCTGGCGTCTGCGGCGGCATTCGTAGTTGATGCCAAGCCGCGCCGATCGCCGTGCCCGCGATCGCGATCGCGACTCCGGCGATGATGGCCTGACGTCGGCCGAACCAACCGACCGCGACGGCGATCACGCCGCCGAGCAACCAAGGGCCGGGTGAGATTCCCGTGGCCGCATCAATCGCGCAGCCGAGCAGGAGGGGAAGGGCGAGCCAGAGCGCCGGACAGTGTCCGAAGCGGTCGAGGGTCAGGGAGTCTTGCTCCAGGGGGTCGGGCCTTGCCATGCGCGGAGGCCTTGGCCTCCGAGGGACAGGGACCGGACCTCCGCGGCGAGCGAAGTCCAGGCGGGGTGCTTGGCGAGGACAGGGTCCTGAAGGAGATTACTCAGGGGAATCACGACAAACCCACGGGAAGACCACCTAGGGTGGGGGAGGGTGACCGTCGGGCTATCCCATGCGCCCCCTTCATAAAAGAGCAGGTCGATGTCTAGGGTCCGGGGTCCGTTGCGGTGAGCGGTCCGTTCTCGGCCGAGCTCACGCTCGATCTCGAGGGTTTTTACCAGTAATTCGTCGGGGTTAAATCGACAAGTTATTGCTAGACAAAGATTTAAGAAATTAGGCTGATCGGCATACCCTACCGGATCCGAGTCGACGGCCTCCGAAATGGCCAAGACGCGCGTTTCGGGGAGTTTGCCCAGAAGCTCGATGGCCTGGGCGATAATGTCAGCCCTATCGCCGAGGTTGCTGCCTAGGCCGAGGATAGTGTGTTGGGGGGCGCCCTTCACACTCGCTCGCGGCGAATCTTCACCGAAATGGCGTCGAACTCGGCGGCCACCGGGGCGAAGGGTTTATTGACCTCGACCGTCACGGCCTTGACCACCTCAAAAGTGCCCAGAATACGTGCGGCAATCTGCTGGGCGAGGGTCTCAATCAGGTAGACTGGCTTGCCGGTCAGCTGAGCTTCGACCGTCCGGATCACGTCGGCGTAATTGACGGTCAGCTTGAGGTCGTCGGCCGCGGCGGCCGGACGGGTGTCGATCTCGAGGTCCACGGAGACGGTGAAGCGCTGGCCGAGACGTTTCTCCTCGGGCAGGGCGCCATGGTGTCCGAAAGACTTGATGCCAGCTATCCTGATGATGTCCACGCCCCGATGAATGCCCGCCCGGGACAACCCTGCAAGCGCCTTCCCGCGGCGCGCCCGCAATTGTTAGAAGTCCCCACTTGACCACCCTTCCAACGGTCGCTGACAGTCCGCGGAACACTATGCCTAAGAGGACCGATATCCGCTCAATCCTCATCATCGGCTCGGGACCGATCATCATCGGCCAAGCCTGCGAGTTCGATTATTCCGGCACCCAGGCGTGCAAGGCCCTCCGCGAAGAAGGCTACCGTGTCATCCTGGTGAACTCCAATCCGGCCACGATCATGACGGACCCGGAGACGGCGGATGTCACCTACGTGGAACCCCTCACGGTCGAATCCGTGGAGCGTATCATCGCCAAGGAAAAGCCTGACGCGCTCCTCCCGACGCTCGGCGGCCAGACGGCGCTCAACCTTTCCCTCAAACTCGCGCGCACCGGTGTGCTGAAGAAGTATGGCGTCGAACTCATCGGCGCAAAGGAAGACGCGATCGAGCGCGGCGAAGACCGCGAAATCTTCAAGAAGCTGATGCTCGAAATCGGCCTCGATGTCCCGCGCTCCCGTGTCGTGAAGACCCTCGACGCCGCGCGCGAGACCATCGCCCTCATCGGCGGCGAGTTTCCGGTCATCATCCGCCCGTCCTATACGCTCGGCGGCACGGGCGGCGGCATCGCTTATAACAAGGAAGAGTTCGAGCGCATGGCCCAGGCCGGCCTCGACGCCTCGCCTGTCCACGAAGTCCTCATCGAGGAATGCCTCTTGGGCTGGAAGGAATACGAGATGGAAGTGATGCGCGACCATAAGGACCAGTGCGTCATCATCTGCTCGATCGAGAACTTCGACCCGATGGGCGTCCACACGGGCGACTCGATCACCGTCGCCCCCGCCCTCACGCTGACCGATAAGGAATACCAGCTGATGCGCGACGCCTCGTTCGCCGTCATCCGCGCCGTCGGCGTCGAGACCGGTGGTTCGAACATCCAGTTCTCCGTCAACCCGGCCAACGGCCGCATGATCGTCATCGAGATGAACCCGCGCGTGTCGCGTTCGTCCGCCCTCGCTTCCAAGGCCACCGGCTTCCCGATCGCGAAGATCGCCGCCAAGCTCGCCGTGGGCTACTCGCTCGACGAGCTGCAGAACGACATCACCAAGTCCACGCCGGCCTGCTTCGAGCCGACCATCGACTACGTCGTCACGAAGATCCCGCGCTTCACGTTCGAGAAGTTCGTCGGCGCCGACACGACCCTCACCTCCGCGATGAAGTCCGTCGGCGAGGCGATGGCCATCGGCCGCACGTTCAAGGAATCCTTCCAGAAGGCGCTCCGCTCCCTCGAGATCGGCGCCTGGGGCTTCGGTTGCGGCGGCAAGTTCGGCGACGCGGCCTTCACCGACCTCACGGAGATTCGCGCGCGCCTCGCCCGCCCGAATCCGGAGCGTCCTTTCTTCGTCCGCTATGCGATGCTCGCCGGCCTGACCGAGGCAGAAATCTTCGACCACTCCAAGATCGACCCGTGGTTCCTGCGCCAGCTGCGCGGCATCGTCGACCTCGAGCTCGCCCTCAAGGCCGCCGGCAAGACCGTCGGCACCGACCTGCTCCGCCAGGCCAAGGAAGCCGGCTTCGCCGACCGCCAGATCGCCCATGCGACGGGCATGGCGCCCGCTGCGGTCTACTCCCAGCGCAACGCCGCCGGCATCAAGACGGTCTTCCGCCTGGTGGACACCTGCGCCGCGGAATTCGAATCTTTCACGCCTTACTTCTACTCGTCCTATGGTGACGAGTCCGAAGTCCGTCCGTCCGCCAAGAAGAAGGTGATGATCCTCGGCGGCGGCCCGAACCGCATCGGCCAGGGCATCGAGTTCGACTATTGCTGCGTGCATGCCTCCTACGCGCTCCGCGCCGCCGGCTACGAGACGGTGATGGTGAACTCTAATCCCGAGACGGTCTCGACCGACTACGATACTTCCGACCGCCTTTACTTCGAGCCGCTCACGCTCGAGGACATCCTGGAGATCTACCGCACCGAGCAGTGCGTCGGCGCCATCGTCCAGTTCGGTGGCCAGACCCCGCTCAACCTCGCCGCGGACCTTGAAGCCGCCGGCGTCACGGTCGTCGGGACCTCGCCCGCCAGCATCGCGCTCGCCGAGGACCGCCAGCAGTTCAAGGACATCCTCATCGAGCTCGGCATCCGCCAGCCGGTCAACAAGACCGCCCTCTCCGCCGAAGAAGCCTACCAGGCCGCCGAAGAGATCGGCTTCCCGGTCCTCCTCCGCCCGTCCTTCGTCCTCGGTGGTCGCGGCATGTTCATCGTCTACGGCATGGACGAGCTGAAGTCCGTCGTGCGCGAGGCCTTCGACGTCGCCCCGGGCAAGCCGGTGCTGCTCGACAAGTTCCTTGAAGACGCGATCGAGCTCGACGTCGA
Source organism: Opitutia bacterium UBA953 (assembly GCA_002293125.1). Lineage (GTDB taxonomy): Bacteria > Verrucomicrobiota > Verrucomicrobiia > Opitutales > UBA953 > UBA953. The sequence goes on along the minus strand of DBCR01000067.1, from coordinate 8,599 downwards.
TGCGATCTCTGATGGCGAGACCACCGTCATCGGCGGCATGCTCGAGCATATCGAGCACGCGGGCGTGCACTCCGGCGACGCCGGCATGGTGCTACCTCCGCACTCCCTCTCGCCGGACCTGGTCGACGAAGTCCGTCGCATCACCCATTCCCTCGCCAAGCGCCTGAAGGTCGTCGGCCTGATGAACATCCAGTTCGCGATCAAGGACGGCATCGTCTTCATGCTCGAAGTCAACCCGCGCGCCTCGCGCACGATCCCGTTCGTGTCGAAGGCCATCGGGGTGCCGCTCGCGAAGCTCGCTTCGCTCTGCATGCTCGGCGCCAAGCTCAAGGACCTCGGCTTCACCCGCGAGATCCGTCCGCCTTATTGGTCCGTCAAGGAATCCGTCTTCCCGTTCAGCCGCTTCCCCGGCGCCCCGGTCGCGCTCTCGCCCGAGATGCGTTCCACCGGAGAAGTCATGGGTTGCGACGACGATCTCGGCATGGCCTACGCCAAGGCGCAGATGGCCGCCCAGCCCGCGTTGCCGGTCGCTGGTAGTGCCTTCCTCTCGGTCAAGGACCGGGACAAGGACGGCGCCGTCGCCGTCGCCCGCGACCTGGCCTCCCTCGGTTTCAACATCTACTCCACCAGCGGCACCGCTGCGGCCATCGAAGCCGCCGGCGTCAAGGTCATCAAGCTCGGCAAGATCTCCGAGGGCGCGCGCCCGAACGCGCTCGACCTCCTGAAGAACGGACAGCTGCAGATGATCGTGAACACCGCCGCCGGCATGCTCCCCCGTAAGGATGAGAACGCGATGCGTTCCGAAGCCGTGCTGCGTGGCGTGTACATGGCCTCCACGATGAACGCGGCCCGCGCCGCCGTCCTGGGCATCCGCTCCCTGCGCGAACACCCCCTCACGGTGAGTTCCTTGCAGGAGCACGCAAAGGTGCTTCCCCCGAAGGCCTGAATCGTCTAGCAACTCCCTTCCCATGAAATACCCCGTCCTCGCCGCGCTGGCCGTCGCCGTCGCATCTCTCCATGCCGCCGATGAGGCGAAGCCCGCCGCCGCTGCGGCGGTCCCCACTCCTCCCCCCGCAAAAATCGTGAAACCGCTCACCCCCGAACAGGTCAAACAGGCCTGGACCATGCTTGGCTTCTCCATCGCCAGCCAATCCCCCATGCCCCAAGTGAACTCGCAGCTCGAGCTCACCGATGAGGAGATCGAACTCTTCCTCGTCGGCGTGCGCCAGGCGCTGCGCGGCGACAAGCCGAAGTTCGACCCCGCCGAACTCGGCGAAGGCGCGGATGCCATGTTCCAGGAACGCGTCAACGCCAAGGCCGGCAAGTGGGGCAAGCAGAACGAGGAGTTCCTCGCCAAGATCGACGCCGACAAGTCGGTGACGAAGACCGCCTCTGGTCTCCGCTATAAGATCCTCGCTCCGGGCTCCGCCGTGAAGCCGACGAAGGAATCGACCGTGAAGTGCCGCTACGAAGGCAAGCTCGTCGACGGAAAAGTCTTCGATTCGACCAAGACCCGTAACAATGAGCCGACCGAGTTCCCCTTGAGCGGCGTCATCCCGGCTTGGACCGAAGGCGTGCAGCTCATCGGCGTCGGCGGTAAGATCGTCCTCTATTGCCCGGCCGCCATCGCCTACGGCGAGCAGGGCCAGGGTCCGATTCCGGGCAAGTCCGTCCTTGAGTTCGAGGTCGAGCTCGTCGAGATCTCCAAGGCTAAGTAAGGGCTGTTTCCAGTCCTTACGTCGCGGCGTACCGAAAGGTGCGCCGCTTTGCTTTGCACAGGGAACAATCTCTCCATTATGAGGTACTACCCCTCATTCATGCGTTTTGTCCTCACCATGGCATTCTTGGCGTCGGCCTCCCTTCGAGGGGCCGAGCTAGGTGCGCCTGTGACGACGTCCCCCGCCGCCGTCCAGGCTGGTCCCCTTTCCTTGGAAAAGGCCATCGACCGGACCCTCCTCTTTAATCTCGGCCTGACGGTCACCCGCCTCGAGGCGCTTCGCTCGCTGGACGCGGTTGACGTCTCGGAGTCAGTCTTTGACCCGACCTTCGCTTGGACTAACCGCATCAATGGAAGCCGCACCGCCGGCAATCTCTTGGCCGGCAATCCGGCCACGCGCTGGCATGACTCCGATGTGGAGCTGAGCCAGAAGTTTTCCTGGGGGGGTGCGCTCTCCCTCGGCACCGGCCTGACGCGCGTCTGGACGGAGTCGGGCAACAACGCCACGGCTTCAGCTTACGAGCTTGGCACCAACGTCGCTTACACGCAGCCGCTCCTCGCCGGCGGCTGGCGCGCGGTGAACCTCAGCGCGCTCATCTCGTCGCGTCAGGCGGCCTATCGTAATCGCCTCGCGCTGCGCGCGGCTTCCCTCGACCTCATCCGCGATACCGAAGTCGCCTATTGGTCCCTCGCCGGCGCCCGCACCTTGGTCTCCCTGCGCGAGACGAGCCAACGCTCGGCGGAATCCTTGCTCGCCCAGATCCGCGCCAAGCGCTCGCTCGGCGACGCGACGGTGCTCGAAGAACTGCAGGCTGAAGCCGATGTCTCGAGTCAGCGGGTCTCCGTGCTCAACGCCCGTCAATCCCTCGACAGCGCGGAGATGAGCCTGCGCCGGCTGCTTGGCCAAGGCGACGCCGCCGCGGTCGAGCAGGCTTTGCGCGTCGATGAGATGCCGACGGCCGCCGTGCCGGCCCCGCCAGCTTTCGCTCCCTGGATCCGCACGGTCGCCGACTTCGACTTCGGTACGGCCATCCAGCTTTCCAACATCGTGCAAGCTGAAGCCAGCGTCGCGCAGGCCGAGCAGAACGATCATCCGAGCCTCAACTTGTCCGTGGGTAGCTCGCGCTACGGCAACGGCAACATCGGCGGTGGCGTCTCCGGCGGCTACGACAGCTATCGCCAGCAGGCGGGCTGGAACAACTACGCCGAACTTCGCCTGAGCTTCCCGCTGGGTTTCCGCGAGTCCGAGGCGAACCTGCGTTCCGCCGTCCGCGCCCGCCGCCAGGCCGAACTCCGCCTCGCCGACGCCCGCCAGAATCTCGTCTTCAGCGCCCGCGCTTCCTGGCGCGAACTCGAAGCCGCCCGCGCCCGCGTCGACGCCTCCACGTCCTCCCTTGAACTTCAGCGTAAGTCCTACGAGGGCGAGCGCGCGCGCTATGATGCCGGTCAGTCCGACGTCCTTCGCGTGCTCCAAGCTCAGGCCGCCCTTGATTCCGCTCAGCTGAACTGGGTGCAGTCCCACCTCGACGCCCGCGCGGCCTCCGCGAAGGTCGCCCGCCTCGACGGATCTATCCTCCCTCGTCACGGCTTCACGATGGACGCCGTCGAGCAGAAGATCGGCGCCGGCCTTGGCTCCGAAGACCCGCTCCCCCCTCTGACCGTCACCCCATGAAGTTTCTCAAGCCCCTTGCCATCCTCGCCGTCCTCGGCGGATTAACTTTCACCTTCTGGCCTAACAAGAAAGGCGGCGGCCGGAAGCCGCTCGCCCCCGCCTTCGAAGCCAAGGCCGAGAAGCGCGATATCCTCGAGACGGTCGAGGCCGCGGGCTTCGTCCGCGCCGTGATCTACAGCAACATCCGCGCGGAAGTGAGCGGCAAGCTCCAGAAGCTCTACGTCCAGACGGGCGACATGGTGAAGAAGGATCAGGTCCTCGCCGAACTTGACCCGGTCCTCGCCAAGGCCGATGCGGATGAAGCCGGTCGCACCTTGCAGCTGCAGAAATTCACCTTGGAGAAGATCACCCGCGACCTCCGCCGCTCGGAGGCCCTTCAGGCCAAGGGCTTTGTCTCGGAGCGCGAGATGCTCGACGCCAAGACGGCCTACGAGGTCGCGAAGCTTCAGAGTGAGATCGCCCAATCCCGCCTGGACAAGGCTTCCGAGAACGTCCGCAAGACGGTGATTCGCGCTCCGCATGACGGCCAGGTTTCCGACTGCACCATCTTGGAGGGCCAGATCGTCATCGGCGCCCAGTCGATCAACAGCGGCACGCTCATCATGACGATTTCCGATACCTCGCTCCTGCGGGTGGACGTCAATCTCAATGAGTTCGCCGCCACGCGCGTCGAGATTGGCAAGGATGCGACGGTGACTTTCGACTCCATCCCCAGCCTGCGTAAGGTCGGTAAGATCAACTTCATGACCCCGTTCGGAACGGCTGACCTCAAGGTGCCTGATTTGCGCGTCTTCCCGACCCAAGTCTCCTTCTCCTCCGGCGACGGCGTCCGCCCGGGAATTAGCGCCAACGTCACCGTGACCGTCGACAGCGTCAAGGGGTGCACCGCCGTGCCGGTCTCAGCGGTCTTCATCGACGGCGCCGATCGCCTGGTCTATGTCCGTAATGCCGACGGTGAATGGGACGCTCATAAGGTGAAGGTGGGACTCAGTGATGCCGGCTGGTCTCAGATCAAGGAAGGCGTCGCCCCGGGGGATGTCGTCAGCCTCATCCGCCCTGCCGCCGTGCGCCCCCCGTCCGTCCGCTGAAAATGTCCGCGCTCATCGCCATCCGCGGCTTGCGCAAGTCCTACGTCATGGGCGACGAGACCGTCCATGCGCTCGCGGGCGTCGACCTCGATTTCCAGAAAGGCGAGTTCGTCGCGATCCTCGGCCCCTCGGGCTCGGGTAAGTCGACCCTGATGCATATCCTGGGCTTCATGGACACGCCGAGCGAAGGCAGCATCGTGTTCGACGGACAGGAAGTCGCCAAACTCGAGCCCGACCTACGTGCCTGGTATCGCTCCAACCGGGTCGGCTTTGTTTTCCAATCCTTCAACCTGCTCCCCCGCCTCACGGTTCTCGAGAACGTGGCCTTGCCGATGCTGTATCGCGAGAACTCCGACCCCGCCGCCAATGCCGCGGCGGCCGCCGTCGCCTTGGAGCGCGTCGGGATGTCGCATCGTCTCGACCATCGCCCGAGCCAGCTCTCCGGCGGCGAACGCCAGCGCGTCGCCATCGCCCGTGCCATCGTGGGCTCGCCCTCGATCATCTTCGCCGACGAACCGACGGGCAACCTCGACGTGAAGAACGTCGACCGCATCCTCGATCTCCTTGGATCGCTCATCAAGGAGGGTATCACCGTCGTGCTCGTCACCCACGACCTTTCCGTCGCCGAGAATGCTCACCGGATCATCTCGATGCGCGCTGGTCTTGTTCATGAGGACCGCAGCCGATGAAGTTCTTCGATCGTATCCGGCCAGCCATCATCAACGGCCTGCGTGAGCTCCAGGCCAACAAGATCCGTTCGCTGCTCTCGATGTCGGGGATCATCCTCGGCGTGGCCTCCCTCGTCGCCATGGTCACCGTCGTCCAAGGGATGGTCGGCAACTTCCGGCAGTTTGTCGACGCCATGGGGGGCATCGAGAAGATCACCGTCACGCGCGAGCAATTACCCAAGGAGCAGGAGCATCTGGCTGAGCTCTCCGAAGGCATCACCATGCGGGATGTCGAGCGCATCCGCAAGACGGTGCCGCTCGTCGATAACATCTCGCCGGAAGCCCGCGTCGGGTTCGAGCGCCTGATCATCGACGGAAGCGAGACGAGCACCTACGTCACCGGCGTCACGGCGGACTACCTGCCGGTCGCCAAGCGTTGGGTCGACCCTGGCTACGGCCGCTTCATCAGCGACCTCGACGTGCTCAACATGAACGACGTCATCGTCCTGGGCTCGGCCGTCGTGCCGGAACTCTTCGGCGCCAACGTGGATCCCGTGGGCAAGGTCATCAAGATCCGCGGCCGCCGCTTCACGGTCATCGGGATACTCAATAACATCGAGGGCAGCGGCATGCAGATCCGTTCCGCGAATTCGCGTAGCTCCGGTGGCTCTTGGCGCTGGCGCAATAGCGGGGCGCTCATCCCCGTCTCGACGGCTCAGGCGAAGTTCATCGGCAACGACCGTCTGAGCGGCCTCGGCCTGCGCATCGGCGACGCCGATCTCCTGCGCGACGCGGTCGAGCAGACCGAGCGCACGATACTGGCGGGCCATAAGGGACTCCGCGATTTCGCGATCACGACGAACGAGCAGGTCCTCGAGGACTTCCGTAAGACGGAGGCAGCCTTCAAGCTCTCCCTCGGCGGCGTGGCCGGGATCTCCCTCTTCGTCGGTGGCATTGGCATCATGAACGTGATGCTGGCCTCCATCAATGAACGCATCCGCGAGATCGGCGTCCGTAAGGCCGTCGGGGCGCGCGGATCCGACCTCTTCCTGCAGTTCCTCTCCGAGGCGGCGGTGATCTCGGTCGTCGGCGGCCTCATCGGCCTCGCGGTCTCGATGGGTATCGTGGCGCTCATGAACTATATCCTGATGCAGGCCTTGCCCACGGGGGCGGTCGCCACGGTCGACTGGGTGATCATGGCCCAAGGCCTCGCCTTCTCGGTCGTCGTCGGGCTCGTGGCCGGCGTCTACCCGGCGCTGCGCGCCGCCAGCCTCGACCCGATCGAAGCCCTCCGCCACGAATAATTAAATCCTATGAAACCGACGCTCCTCGCCAGTCTCCTGTTTGTCGCGCTCGCCGCCGAACCGCTTGCCCCGGTGGCCGTCTGGAATGGCGCTCCGCCCTCCGAAACCTTGAAGGTCAGGCCCGGTCAGGACCCCAAAGGCATCATCAATAAGAGCGGCCACCGCACCGACGTGATGATCCCTGAGTTCGTGGTCTATCCCGCCGCCAAGCCCGGCGCCCCGATCGTCATCGTCTGCCCGGGCGGCGGCTACGGCATCCTCGCGGAGGAACATGAAGGCGCCGAAGTCGCGCGCCGCCTCAACGCCTTCGGCAGCGCCGCCGTGGTGCTCCGTTATCGCGTGCCGCGGCGGGATAAGGATAAGCCTTGGATCGTCCCGGTGATGGATGCCCGTCGCACGATTCAGATCGTCCGCGAGCGCGCCAAGGAGTGGAACGCGGATCCGACCAAGGTCGGCATCCTCGGTTTCTCTGCCGGCGGCAACCTTGCCGCCCGTGTGGCCTATTCGCCGGCCGAAGCCGAGGCCGCCCGCCCCGATTTCGCGGTGATGGTCTACCCGGCCTATCTCTTCGTGAAAGATAAGCCGGATAGCACCCTCCGCGACGGCCCGGAGGGCGTGATTCCGCCCAAGGGTACGAAGCCCGTGCCGGCCTTCTTTGCGCACAGCGCCGACGATCCTTATCCTGCCGAAGGCTCGATGGCCTTCGCCAAGGAGCTCAAGTCGATGGGTGGCTCCGCCGAAGTCCACGTGTGGGCCAAGGGCGGCCATGGCTGGGGCGCTTCTGAGCGCTGCGTGGCCGCGAAGCAGTGGACCGACCTGCTCGGGGTGTGGATGAAGGAGCAGGCCCTGCTCGCTCCCTGAGCTCGGCTGAAATCCGGCCAATAAAAAAGCCGCCCGATCGGGCGGCTTTTGTTTGGGCCTTAACTCCGATTAGAAGTTGAAGCGAAGGGCGGCGATGCCGTCCCAGCTCGTGATGGTGGCCTTAGGGCCGCCATCGATTTCCTGGACGCCGTGGAACTTGGAGTTCTGGGCGGACACGGAGAACTCGACGTTCTGGGTGATCGGGAAGGCGAGGCCGACGAAGAACTTCGTGGCCAAGGCGTCCTCGGTGAAGATGCTGTCGCCCTTGAAGCGGACAGCGCCGACGCCGGCGCCGACGAACGGACGGATGCCGCCCATGGGGGACAGGCTGTAGGTCAGGTCGAGGGTGGCGCTGGTGGCCTTGGCGTCGACGTTAAGAGCTTCATAGATGCTCTTGCGGCTGACGTTCAGTCCAAGGTGGAACTCATTGTTAAGCTGGGAGCCTACGCCGAGTCCGATGACGCTGACGTCGTCGTAGGAGTTCGAGTGGCGGGACTGACCGACGTTGACGTCCAGGGTGTAAGCCTGGGCGGCGGTGGCGGCGGTGAGGAGGGCTAGGGTGCTGAGGGTTTTCATGGGGAGATGTTATGCTAGGCGGCGGGAAAGGACTGTAAAGAGGGAACGATTACTTGGCCTCAACCAGTTCAACGCTAATGATTTCCACACGTTCGGTAGGGGTGGAGCCCTCCATGCCGACGCAGCGGATAGCCGCGATCTTGTTGAGGACCTCTTCGCCGGCGACGAGCTTTCCAAAGGCCGTATATTTATTATTAAGGAAAGAGGCGTCGCCGTGGCAGACGAAGAACTGGCTGCCGGCGCTATCCGGGTCGGCCGAACGGGCCATGGAGAGGACGCCCTTCACGTGGGGTCGATTATTGAACTCGGCCTTGATCTGGTAACCAGGGCCACCGGTGCCAGGGGCGCCGCGGGCGCCGACCTTAGAGTTCGGGCAACCGCCTTGGATCATGAAGCCCTTGATGACGCGGTGGAACGCGGAGCCATCGTAGAACTTCTCGCGGGAGAGCTTGAGGAAGTTCTCCACGGTGCGCGGGGCGACGTCGGGCCAGAAC
>DBCR01000067.1:0-170 GCA_002293125.1 Opitutia bacterium UBA953 | reverse complement strand
GCCGTAGTTGGTGTGGATGATGGCACGAGGGGTGCCGGCAGCGGGGGAGTCTTTCATTTGTTCTTTGTTATTGCAGGAGGAAAGGGTCAGGGCGGCCACGATGGCCACGGCGGAGAGCAGGCACAGGCGTAGGGTCTTCATGGGTTTCAGCCAAGCCCGCCCGCCCGCCC
>DBCR01000040.1:17990-18242 GCA_002293125.1 Opitutia bacterium UBA953 | reverse complement strand
ATGTTCTTCGAAGGCGACCGCATCGACGCCGTCCGTGAGATGATCCTCGCCGACACCGTCGAAGGCCGCAAGAAGGCCCTCGCGAAGATCCTGCCGTACCAGCGCGCGGACTTCACCGGCATCTTCAAGGCCCTCAACGGCCTGCCCGCCACGATCCGCCTCCTCGACCCGCCCCTCCACGAGTTCGTGCCGCACGACGAAAAGTCCCAGGCCGCCCTCGCGAAGAAGCTCGGCATCAAGACCGAGAAGGTC
>DBCR01000040.1:0-17976 GCA_002293125.1 Opitutia bacterium UBA953 | reverse complement strand
TCGCCCGCGTCGCCGCCCTGCACGAGTTCAACCCGATGCTCGGTCACCGCGGTTGCCGCCTCGGCATCGCCTACCCGGAAATCACCGAGACCCAGGCTCGCGCCATCTTCGAAGCCGCCGCGGCGGTCCAGAAGAAGGGCATCAAGGTGAAGCCCGAAGTCATGGTGCCCCTCGTCGGCTTCAAGCGTGAGCTCGACCTCCAGGTCGAAGTCATCCACCGCGTCGCCGCCGAAGTGCAGAAGGAACAGAAGATCAAGATCGCCTACTCCGTGGGCACGATGATCGAAGTCCCTCGCGGCGCCCTCACCGCCGACGAAATCGCGCACACCGCCGAGTTCTTCAGCTTCGGCACGAACGACCTCACCCAGACCGCTCTCGGCGTTTCCCGCGACGACATGGGTAACTTCCTCGGCGCCTACACCGAGAACGAGATCTTCAAGAAGAACCCGTTCGCCACGCTCGACCAGACCGGCGTCGGCCAGCTCGTCCAGATCGCCATCGAGAAGGGCCGCAAGACCCGTCCCGACATCAAGCTCGGCATCTGCGGCGAACACGGCGGCGAACCTGAGTCCGTCAAGTTCTTCCACCGCGTGGGCTTGAACTACGTCTCCTGTTCGCCTTACCGCGTGCCGGTCGCCCGCCTCGCCGCTGCCCAGGCTGCGATCGAAGAGAAGCGCGCTGCCAAGAAGTAAGCCGGCCGACACGGCCAAGCAAAGGGGCGCGCCGCAAGGTGCGCCCCTTTTTTTGCGCCTAGGTGAAACCGTGAGTCCGAAGGCTCAGCTACCCGAAACCTTGAACATCAGGAACAGACAACCGAACAGCGCCGCCGCAAGCGCGACGAAGACCCAGAGGATCGTAATGCCCTTGTTGCCCTTCTTGGCGGTGCGTGAAGAGCGGTAAGAGCGAAGGAGACGGCGGCCGCGCGAGCTGACGCGTTGGACGGAGACGTCCGGGAAATCCCGGCCGGCGGTGTCCTCGGCCTTACCGTAGGCGTAGCCAAGGCGGATCAGTTCGGCGAAGGCACGCGATTTGCGAGCCGGCGTGAGGCGGTCGAAACCATTGCACTCACGGCCGACGACCAGGCGCTCCAGTCCGAGCATGGCATCTTCGGAAGGACGGACGGATGACTGGGACTCGGGAGTGCTCACTGGGAATTGACGAAAGGAATTTATCAGTCTGGTAAGTCCTTGCGACAAGCGGATATTCGACTTACCTATCAATATAATCAGCCCGCCCCGCTGATGAAGAATGAATACCTCCGCCTCTAGCCGCGAACTTCCCGTCGCCCTCAGTATCGCCGGTTCGGACAGCGGCGCGGGCGCCGGTATCCAAGCCGACCTGCTCACTTTCGCTTCGCAGGGCGTGTTCGGAACGACCGCCATCACCTGCCTCACTGCGCAGAATCCGCACGGCGTCTCCGGCATCCAGGCCAGCCCCGCGGCGTTCGTCGTCGAGCAGTGCGCGCAGGTCGCGGCCCACTTCCAACCGAAGGCCCTCAAGACCGGCATGCTGCTCAACGCCGAGATCGTGATCGCCGTCGCCGGCTTCATCAAAGCCTCCGGCATCCCCGCCGTCGTCGATCCCGTCATGGTCGCTTCGAGCGGCGCCACCCTGCTCACTCCGGACGCCATCGCCGCTGTGCGCACGCGTCTCATTCCGCTTGCCGCCGTGGTCACGCCGAACCTCGACGAAGCCACGATCCTGCTCGGACGGAAATCGCTCGGCGGGACCGACGAAGCGCTCGAACTCGCCAAGGCCTATGGCGTGCCGTTCTTGCTCAAGGGCGGCCATGCCGAGGGCGACGACCTCACGGACTGCCTCGCCTGGCCGACCGGCGAGACCAAGACCTTCACCGCGCGCCGGGCCCCGAACGTGGACACCCATGGCAGCGGTTGCACCCTTTCGGCGGCCATCACCGCCCAGCTCGCCAAGGGCAAGAGCCTCTCGGAAGCCGTCACCATCGCCCATGCTTACCTTCAGGGGGCGATCCATGGCCCGATCCAGGTGGCGGGGCTTAATTGTATTAGGCATCTTTGAACGGACAGGGGCAGGGGTAGGAGGTAGGCTATTAATGCTTAAAATTAAGCAAAGATGACCTCTTTACCTGTTTTTGTCCCCTCCCCCCCTTGGCATTTTCCTACCCCTAACCCTGCCCCTACCCCTACCCCTATTTTACCTCCACTTATTCACACTTGCCCCCGTTAGCCCGCTTCCTTTTCTAACCCATTCCCTGTAGGCTCGACCTGCCCCCTAAGACCATGCCCAAAAAGAACGCCGCTAAGAAGTCCACCGCCACCGCCCCCTCGGCCGTCTCGGCCAAGACCGGCGTCAAGATGCGCGGTTGCGACGTCATGGTCCGCTGCCTCGAGAACCTCGGCGTCGACACGATCTTTGCTTACCCAGGCGGCGCTTCGATGGAGCTCCACCACGGCCTCATCCGCTCCAAGAAAATCCGCACCATCCTGCCTCGCCACGAGCAGGGTGGCGCCTTCATGGCCCACGGTTACTCCCGTTCGACCGGCAAGCCCGGCGTGTGCATGGCGACCTCCGGCCCCGGCGCCACGAATCTCGTCACCGCCATCGCCGATGCGCACATGGACAGCATCCCGCTGGTCTGCATCACCGGGCAGGTCTACCAGCAGTTCATCGGTCGCGCCGCCTTCCAAGAAACCGACTTCTACGGCATGACCCTGCCGATCGTGAAGCACTCCTTCCTCGTCCTCGATTACAACGAGTTGCCGAGCATCATGTACAAGGCCTTCAAGATCGCCACCACCGGCCGTCCGGGCCCCGTGGTGATCGACATCCCGAAGGACATCCAGCAGCACGAGTGGGTCCCGGTCTTCCCGAAGAATCCCGACGACGTTTCCATCCCCGGCCTGCCGACGCCTCCGAAGTGCGCTGACAGCGAGCTGGAGCAGGTCCTGCGCCTCATCGAGAAGTCTAAGCAGCCTGCGCTCTACATCGGCGGCGGCATCCTTTCCGGCGACGCCCACAAGGAGCTCCGCGCCTTCGCTGAAGCCACCGGCATCCCCGTCGCGTCCACGCTGATGGGCCTCGGCGCCTTCCCCTGCGACCATCCGCAGTCCCTTTACTGGTATGGCATGCACGGCACCGTCGCCGGCAACTGGGCCGTCTGCAAGAGCGACCTCCTCATCACCATGGGCGCGCGTTTCGACGACCGCATCACCGGGGCCATCGAGAAGTTCGCCCCGGATGCCACGATCGTCCACATCGACATCGACCGCTCGGAACACCAGAAGAATAAGTTCGCGGACTACCCGATCCACTCCGACATCAAGCACGCGCTCGGCCGCATGGTCACGCTCGCCAAGAAGGGCTTCAAGAAGCCTGACTTGAAGAAGTGGTACGCGACCATCGACGGCTGGAAGAAAGAGCACCCGTATCCGTTCAGCTACGAGCGCAAGACCAAGCACATCCTCCCGCAGGAAGCCATCGAGGTCCTCTTCGAAGAGACCAAGGGCAAGGCGATCATCTCCACCGGCGTCGGCCAGCACCAGATGTGGGCCCCGCAGTACTACCGTTTCAACGAACCCCGCCACTTCATCAGCTCGCTCGGTGCCGGCACCATGGGCTTCGGCCTTCCGGCCGCCATCGGCGCCAAGGTGGCGAATCCGGACGTCCAAGTCATCGACATCGATGGCGACGGCTCGTTCCTGATGAATATCCAGGAACTCGCGTGCATGAAGATCGAGAAGATCAACGCCAAGATCCTCATCCTCAACAACCAGCACCTCGGCATGGTCGTGCAGTGGGAAGACCGCTTCTACGCCGGTACCCGCGGCCACACCATCCTGGGCGACGCCAAGAATATCGGCTCCCCCGACAACCCGGGCGGCCTCTATCCTGACTTCGTCAAGATCGCCAACGGCTTCGGCATCAAGGCCCGCCAGGTCATGAAGCGCGAAGACCTCCGCGCCGCCATGCGCGAGATGCTGGATCACGACGGACCTTACCTCCTCGACGTCATCGTGCCGTACACCGAGCACGTGCTGCCCTTCATCCCGCAGAAGAAGTCGGCGATGGAGATTCTGACGAAATAAACGCGAGGCGTTTATTTCGAGGGGGCACGTGGGCAAGGGGACACGTGGACATGGGGAAGTAAAGAACAGGGGCGCGTAAGCGCTCTTTGTTTTTGGTAGGGCTGACCACCCTTGGTCAGCCGCGGTTGAGCGAGGGCGCTCAACCCTACCTAACTACAACCAAGACAAAGGTGACGGGTGACGGCCACCAGGGCATCGGCCATTCGGGAGTCGGTATTTCAGCCATCGGCTATCGGCATCGGGAGTCGGCGGCTAAGAGCCGGATGAATCGCCCATGCGGTCTCGAACGGACGCGACGCAGTCGCACCCCTACCTAAAAACCGACCGATGCGATAGCAATCGCCGCCCTACCTCAATGCATTTCCCCAACCGCTAACCGCCAACCGCTAATACCTAGGCCTTGCGACTCCGTCGCAAGGCTCAGAGTCCCGCCAACCAGCGTTCGGCTTCGATGGCGGCGCGGCAACCCATGCCGGCGGCGGTGATGGCCTGGCGATAGACGTGATCCGAGCAATCGCCCGCGACGAAGACCCCGGGAATATTGGTGCTGACGGTGTTGTCACCCGCGATGAAATAACCACCGGCGTCGACCTCGAGAGCCGGCGTGAAGGCCTGGGAATTGGGCACGTGTCCGATGGCGACGAAGACGCACTTCACGGCGAGGTCACGGACGGCGCCGGACTTCTCGACGACGCGCAGGGTGTGGACTTTCTCGTCGCCGAGGATCTCGGTGGGGCTGACGTTCAGGACGAGCTCGATCTTCTCGTGGGCCTTCACGCGCTGCACCATGATATCGGAAGCGCGGAAGCTATCGCGACGGTGCACCAGGTAGACCTTGGAAGCGAAACGGGTGAGGAAGAGGGCTTCTTCGCAGGCGGAGTCGCCGCCGCCGACGACGGCGACCGGGACGTTGCGGTAGAAGGCGCCATCGCAGGTCGCGCAGGTGGTCACGCCATTGCCGCCGTAATAATGCATCTCGCCGGGGATGCCCAGGTGACGGGGCGAGGCACCGGTGGCGATGATCACCGCCTTGGCCTCATAGGTGGCTTCGCCGCCCTTGAGCTTCTTGATCGGGCCGGAGAAGTCTACGGAGTCGATACGATCCCAGGCGAATTTCGCGCCGAACCGTTCGGCTTGGCCCTTCATGTTCGTGATGAGCTCATTGCCATCCACGCCGTGGATGAAGCCTGGGAAGTTCTCGACCTCGGAGGTCGTGGTCAGCTGGCCGCCGGGCTGGCCGCCCTCGAGCACCAACGGAGTGAGGCCGGCACGGGCGGCGTAGATCGCGGCGGTGAGGCCGGCGCAGCCGGTACCGAGGATAAGGACGTTTTCAGCCATGGTCATGACCCATCTTGAGGGCGGGAGCACAGCCGCAAGGCGGAAAACCCGATGTGAACAACCCGAGTCAAGGCTTGCCCCGGGGGGTGGGGTCGGGGTTTGCTACCTCTCGCTCCCGGACCCATGTTTCTCAGCATCCTCAAGCTCTTCGCGGGCAGCCACCACCGGAAATTCCTCCGCAAGTGCGCGCCCCTCGTCAAGCGGATCAACGCCCTCGAGACCGAGTACCAGAAACTGTCGGACGACCAGCTCCGCGGAAAGACCGAGGAATTCAAGAAACGACACGCCAAGGGTGAATCCCTGGACGCCCTCCTCCCGGAGGCTTTCGCCGTCGTCAAGAACGCCGCCCGCCGCCTCTGCGGCACCAAGGCCACCGTGTGCGACCATGAGCTGCCTTGGGAAATGGTCCATTTCGACGTCCAGCTTGTCGGCGGCATCGCCCTTCACCAGAACAAGATCGCCGAGATGGCGACCGGCGAAGGCAAGACCCTCGTCGCCACCCTGCCCCTCTACCTGAACGCCCTCACTGGCAAGAACTGCCAGCTGGTCACCGTCAACGACTACCTTGCCCGCCGCGACTCGGAGTGGATGGGCCACCTCTACCGCTGGCTCGGGCTCACGGTCGGTTGCATCCAGAACCAGATGCCGGGCGACGAACGTAAGGCCGCCTACGGTTGCGATATCACCTACGGCACCGCTTCGGAGTTCGGCTTCGACTACCTGCGCGACAACGGCATGGCCCTCTCGCCCGATGAGCAGGTCCAGCGCGACCACTACTTCTGCATCGTCGACGAAATCGACTCCATCCTGATCGACGAGGCGCGCACCCCGCTGATCATCTCCGGCCCCGTCGCCGAAGAACGCGAGCCGGCCTTCCCGCGCCTCCGCCAGCCGGTCGCCGGCCTGGTCGAACTGCAGATCCGCCTCGTCACCCGACTGATGAACGAGGCCCGCGAGGAACTCGAGAAGCTCGGCGAGAACAAGGAGCCTTCCGCCGATAGCCTCGACAAGCTCTGGCTCGCCGCCCACGGCATGCCGCGTAACCGCATCTTCCTCCGCCTGATGGAGAACGGCCGCTGGCGCAAGCTGCTCGAAAAGCATGAAGGCGTGCTCGCCTCCGAGATCGAGAAAGACCGCCGCTTCCACCTCAAGGAACGCCTCTATTTCTCCATCAGCGAACGCAACCACGAGGCCGACCTCACCCAGCTCGGTCGCGACACGCTGCGCCCCGGCGAACCCGATGCGTTCGTGCTGCCCGACCTGCCGAGCCGGTACGTCGAGCTTGATAACGACGAGTCGCTGACCCACGAACGCCGCGCCGAACTCCGCGCCGAGGCTGAAGCCGCCTACGCCCAGGCTTCCGAAGATATCCACGCCATCGGCCAGCTCCTCAAGGCCTACGCGCTGTACGAAAAGGACAAGCAATACGTCGTCCATGAGGGCAAGGTGAAGATCGTCGACGAAAACACCGGGCGCATCATGGAGGGTCGCCGCTGGTCCGACGGCCTCCACCAGGCCGTCGAAGCCAAGGAAGGCGTCGCGCTCGAGAAGGAAAACAAGACCTACGCGACGGTCACGATCCAGAACTACTTCCGCATGTACCAGAAGCTCGCGGGCATGACCGGCACCGCCGAGACCGAAGCTTCCGAGTTCAACGACATCTACCGCCTGACCGTCGTCGCCATCCCGACGCACCGTCCGTGCATCCGCATCGACGACAACGACATCGTCTTCAAGACCCGCAAGGAGAAGTACCAGTTCGCGATCAAGGAGATCGCTGAAGCCCACAAGCGTGGCCAGCCCGTGCTCGTCGGCACCGCCTCCGTCGAGGCCTCCGAAACCCTCGGCCGCATGCTCGCGATGGCCAAGGTCCCGCACAAGATCCTCAACGCCAAGCACCACGAGGCCGAAGCCGACATCGTCTCGATGGCCGGCCAGCTCGGCGCGGTGACCATCGCCACCAACATGGCCGGTCGCGGCACCGACATCAAACTGGGCGAAGGCGTCCGCGAACTCGGCGGCCTCTACGTCGTCGCGACCGAACGCCATGAAGTCCGTCGCGTCGACCGCCAGCTCCGCGGCCGTTGCTCCCGTCAGGGCGACCCCGGCCGTTCCCGCTTCCTGGTCTCCTTGGAGGATGACCTCATGCGCCTGTTCGCCAACGCGGGCATCATTTCGTCGATGCTCGAGAAATCCTTCAAGGAAGGCGAGCCGCTCGAGCACCCGTTCCTCAACCACTCGATCGGCACCGCCCAGAAGCGCGTCGAGGGTCAGAACTACTCGATGCGAAAGCGTCTGCTGCAGTACGATGACGTGCTCAACCAGCAGCGCCAGATCATCTACGGACTACGCAACCGTGCCCTCAAGGCCGTCGACAGCCGGGAGACGATCATGAACATCGTCGAGGAAGAGGTCGAAGCCCGCCTCGATATCGTCTTCCCCGATCCGGAAGGCGAAGCTGACCGTCGCGCCGCCGACACCTTCGTCCACTGGTACGTCACCACCTTCCACATGCGGATCGACCTCGAGGACATCCTCGCCCGCACCAAGGCCCAAGTGATCCTGCTCGCCACCGACCGCGTGCGCGCCCTCCAAGCCGGCCGCGAAGAACACGAGTCGCCCGAGGTCCTGCAATACCTCGAACGCAACGTCCTCCTCCGCGCCATCGACCGCAACTGGCAGAACCAGCTGACCGAGATGGAAGACCTCCGGCGCGGCGTCAGCCTGCGCTCTTACGCGCAGAAGGATCCGCTGAACGAGTACAAGGCCGAAGCCTTCAAGGCCTTCGAACGCCTCATGCAGCAGCTGCGCACCGATACCGGCGCCGGCCTCTTCCGCACCGCTACTTCGATGGAAGCGCTCGAAGCCCTCATGCGTCGCGCCCAGGGCCAGGCCAAGGCCACCGGACCCGCCGAAGCAGGTGCGTCCGAAACAACGGCGACCACGCCCGCCAACGCGCCGAAGCCCGAACCTTTCCGCCGCCTGACCCCGAAGATCGGCCGCAACGCCGTCGTCCGTATCCGCAAAGGACCCGAGACCCAGGACCTGAAGTGGAAGAAGGCCGAAGCGCTCGTCCGCGACGAAGGTTGGGAAGTGGTTGAGACGCTCTCGGAATGACCGACCAGCCGACGAGCAGCCCTGCTGCCGCCCGGCTCGCCTGGGTCGGCACAGCGCTGACCGCCCTGTTGCTCTACTTTTCGTTCGGGCCCGTCGGCCATCCGTTCTGGGCGTTCGTCGCGCTGGTGCCAGCGACCATCGCCACGACGCTTCGTCCTGACTGGCGCACCTGGCGTCGCGCGAGCTTCGTGACGAGTTGGGTGCTCTGGATCGCCTTACTCGTCTGGCTCCGCCACGTCTATCCGCCCCTCGGCTGGATCGGCCTCGTACTCCTCACCGCCTACTGCGCGCTCTACCCGTTCGTCTGGCTACTACTGGCCCGCTGGATCTTTCCCGCCTGCGCGGGCGCCTCGCTCCCGACGCGCCTGGTCGCCATCGGTGGCCTCGCCGGCGCTTGGGGCCTGCTCGAATGGACACGGGGCACCATCCTCTCTGGCTTCGGCTGGCTGCCGCTGGCGGCTTCGCAGAACGGAAATCCCGTCATGCTCAGCCTCTGCGCCTGGGTCGGACCGATCGGCCTCTCCATCGCGCTCGTGCTTTTCAACCTCGGGCTCGCCCGCTGGATCGTCCGCCTCATCGAGTTATACCGCGAAGAAAGCGAATTAAAGCCCGCCGGTCCGTTGGGCTGGCTGCGTCGGCTCACGCCCGAACTCTACCTCGGCCTGCTGCCCATCGCGCTCGGCTTCTTCGCCTTGATCGCCGCCAACGGTGCCAAGGCTTCGGTGGATAAGGTCAGCTTCACCGCTGGCGTCGTGCAGACCGACTTCGACCCGAACGCCAAGTGGGACCCTGACCGCCTGCAGGATCACCTCGTGATGACGGAAGCCATGACCGCCTCGGTCGCGACGAATAAAGCCGTCGATTTCGTCCTCTGGCCTGAAGCCGCCCTCCCGCTCTCGCTCGAGAGCGACGCCTACCTGAGCCGCCTCACTGGCCTTTCCAAAGTGACCGACACCCCGCTCGTCATCGGGGCCCTCGATCGTCGCGGAGCCGGCTACGGTAACGCCGTCGCCGTGATCACGGCGGAAGGCGCGCAGAAACCGGTCTACGCCAAACGCCACTTGGTGCCCTTCGGCGAATACGTCCCGTTCGCCGACTTCCTGCCGCTGCGCAAGGTCGTCCCGATCACGACGGATTGCATCGCCGGCACCGGGCCCTCCTTGCTGCCGCTCACCACTCGTCGCGGCCATACCTTCATGGCCGGAGCGCTCGTCTGCTATGAAGACGTGTTTCCGGAGCTCGCCCGCGAGCACGCCCTCGCCGGGGCTGACGTCCTGATCGTCATCACGAACGACGCCTGGTATGGCCGCGAGGCTGGCGCCTATCAGCATGCCGCCCATTCCGTTCTGCTAGCCGCCGCCACCGGCCTCCCGGTGGTTCGCTGCGGCAACGCCGGCTGGAGCGGGACGATTGATTCGCTCGGCCGGGCCTTTCCGCTCTTGGACCAAGGCAGCATCTATTTCCGCGGCTCCCGGGCGACCGTCCCCGTCGGTCTCCCGCGCGACCGCCAGCCGGATACCTTCTGGGTGCGCCACGGCGACTGGGCCGTCGGTCTGGGCGGCCTGCTCTTCGCCCTGACCTACGTCTGGCGCCGACGCCGCGGGGCCTGAGCCAAAAAACCGCAGGTCCTTGTCGACCTCTCCCAGAAACCCTCCAAGGTGAGGTAACCCCGGCGCGGATGCATCCGCGCCTCACCGCCGCTCACCGATGAAGTCCCTGTACACCCTCTTCGCCTGCCTCAGCTTCTGTGTCGCCGTCACCCTGCCTGCGCAGGAGCTGAAGAAGCCCAAGGCTGAATTCCCGGAAAGCGGGACGGCCGAGTTTCGCCTGCGCATGAAATCCATCCCGATGCTGCGCATGCTGATCAACGGAATACCCGTGCTCATGGGCGTCGACACCGGCTGCCAAGGTACCGCCGTGCTCACGCCGGGCGCCGCCGCCCGCTGCGGCATCACCGAGGCGTTCAGCCTGCCCACGATGGGGAACTCCGGCCGCAACGAATCCACCTACGGCCTCGTCGAGAAACTCCAAGCGGGCGAAGTGACCTGGCGCGATTTCCACGTGAGCATCATGCCGCTCGACGGCATGGAAATCGATGGCCTGCTCGGTGCCGACATCCTCTTCGGTCGTCCGTTCTACATGGACCTGCGTAATAAGGTCATGATCCTCGGCAAGATTCCGGATACGTCCGGCGCCCATGAGGTCCCTTGCTACAGCCGCGGCGGTCACTGTGGCGTGAACATCGAGGTCGAAGGCGTGAAGATTCCGATGATCATCGATTCCGGCGCATCGAAGTCCTACATGAGCTCGCTGAAGTTCCGGGGAGAGACCGAGTTTCGCGGCTACCTGCCCGTGGCCACCGTGCGGGGCACCAGCCTGACCCGCGTCGAGGTCTGCAAGATCAAGTCCCTCAAGATCGGCGGAGCCCCGCTCACCGGCGTCGAGTTCATCCGCGACCAGGAGCACAATCTGCTGGGTGATGACTTCCTGATCGCCCACCCCATCGCGGTGGACATGGCGGCACGCCGCCTTTGGCTCTTCGAGCCACAGGTGGCCGCAAGGCCTGCCGACGAGACGACTAAGTAAGCTGGCTTAGCGACGACGGCCGGACTTACCGGAAGCCTTGCCGCCACCTTCGGACTCGCCGCCTTCTTCACCGGCACCAGGTTCAGCTGGCTCATCTTCGTCGTCCCAGCGGAGGTTCTTTTCCATGTCCTTGTCGACTTCTTCGACGTCGGGGAGGTCGGCGATATCTTCGGCCGCACCCTGGGGGCGGGCAGGCTTATCGTCATCATCGTCGTCGTTGGGGACTTCATGCCCTACGGGGACAAATTCGAGGATGTCGGTGATCTCTTCGAAAGGATGGATGTCGCGACCTTCGATCATGGCCTGATTGCGCAGCTCGCTGAGCTGTTCATCCACGTCTTCGACGGTGAGCTTCTGCTCGAGCTTGATCGTGTCGTTGATGAGCTTCACGCGCAGGCGCATGATGTGCTCGAGGAAATCGGCGTAAGCGCCCTTATCGCCGTCCTTGACGTTCGGCAGCGCGAAGAGTTGCTCCTCGGAATCGAGGATGTGTTCGGCGACGCGGACGAGGCGGACGGTCTGGTCCTTGTCCTTGTCGATTTCCTGGGGCTGGAAAGGGACGAAGGCGGCTTCGAGGACTTCGTTGGACAGACCGTACTCCCGGAGCGGGTCCATCATGTCGAGGATCCACGGGAACTGGAAGGGATCGAGGATGCCCAAGCCGTCCGGCTCGTAGTGTTTGGGGTCGGAGTTCTCCTTCACCCACCAGTTGCCTTCCTTCTCCTTGAAACGGATGGTGCACCAAAGGAGCTTTGAGGTAGTCACAGCCATGGGGGGTGATGTGTCCATGTCTGGGCGGGAGTCAAGAGGGGTCGGCGGCGGGTCCAAATGGCAGGCTTCTCCGCTTTCCTTCCGCCCTTTCCCCCCTTAACTGGTGGGTATGTCTTTCCTGTACGAGAAGGTGATTGCCAAGGCCCTCTACAGGCTGAACCCGGAGACGGCCCACCAG
The DNA here is from genome assembly GCA_002293125.1 of Opitutia bacterium UBA953. Classification (GTDB taxonomy): domain Bacteria; phylum Verrucomicrobiota; class Verrucomicrobiia; order Opitutales; family UBA953; genus UBA953. The sequence goes on along the minus strand of DBCR01000040.1, from coordinate 5,922 downwards.
GTCGGCCTCCGCGGCATGGGCGTCCTGGGCGCCTGCGCCCCCCTCCGCCTCCTGATGGAGCGCTCGCTCACCCCCAAGGGCGGCCGCCCGATCGAAGCCTTCGGCCTGAAATTCCCCAACCACATCGGCCTCGCCGCTGGTTTCGATAAGGACGGCATCGGCTGGCGTGGTGCGGCCGCCCTCGGCTTCGGGCACGTCGAAGTCGGCACGGTCACCCCGAAGGCCCAGCCGGGTAACGAAAAGCCCCGCGTCTTCCGCTACCCCGAACTTAACGCGGTGGTGAACGCCTACGGCTTCCCGAACAATGGCGCCCGAGCCCTGCATGACCGCCTGAGCAAGCAGCCCGGTCGCGGCCAGCGCGTCTGCCCGCTCGGCATCAACATCGGCAAGAACAAGGTGACCGCCAACGAGCAGGCGCACGAGGACTATCTCGCCTGCTTCAAACTGCTCGCCCCGCTCGCCGACTACGTCGTCGTGAACATCAGCAGCCCGAACACCACCGGCCTACGTGCCCTCCAGGACCGCGCCCCGCTCGTGACCTTGCTCTCGACGCTCGTGCAAGAGAACCGCTCGGTCGCTGGCGGCCCGGTGCCCCTACTCCTCAAGATCGCCCCGGACCTCAATCCGAACCAGCTCGCCGACATCGTCAGCGTCGTCGGCGAATGCGGCTTTGCCGGCATCATCGCCACGAACACCACGATCACACGCCCCGCGGGCACCGAAGCGTGCTCGCCTGGCCGCGGAGGCCTCAGCGGCGCCCCGCTCCTCGAACGTTCCCTGCAGGTCGTGCGCTTCCTCGCCAAGGAAGCCGACGGACGCATCCCGATCGTCGGCTGCGGCGGCATCCTGTCCGCGAAGGACGCCGGACGCTTCATGGACGAAGGCGCCTGCCTCGTGCAGGTCTACTCCGGCCTCATCTTCCGCGGACCGGAACTCGCCCGTGAAGTCGCCGAAGGCCTCGCCTGGCGCCAGCGTGCCTGGGCCTGATCACTTCGTCGGCGCGACGGGGATGTGCACTTCCGACTGCTTCAGGAAAAAAGGCACGAACGGACTATTCCAGTAGACCGCATACGGCTCGCCGGCGGCTTTCACGTCGGTCCGTTTCGCGAGCCACGCCTTCAGTTCGGTCAACGCTTCCTCATAATTCTCGCGGCTGTACGAACCCCGGATACCGATGGCGGCCACGCGGCGCTCGGAGACCGACGACAGTTTCACCTGCGGCGTCTCCGCAAGGTCGGCGCGCTTGGCCGAGGCGTCGTCCATGTAGAAGACCATCGTGCCTGGCTTGATGCCCGCTTCGACCGGCGCGGTCATCGGGATCTTGTTCGAGTCGATGTAGCGGAAGAGCTTCATGAACAGCCCATTGTCAGCCGCGAAATAATCCGTCGACGACTCCGTGCGCATCCAGCGAGCCGCCGGCAAGGTCTTGAGCTCGAGGTCGCCCGGCGCGGTGCGAGGATAGGCTTCGGACACGGCGGATAGGCTGGAGGCGGATGCGACGATGGCGAGGGCAACCCGGAGGAACATCTTCATAAGGTCATTAAAAGGCCTGCCGGCACGTTTCCAATCCCTGAATCCTGTGACCAACCTTGCCACGGCCACGGGACTTCCTTTTGTCATGACATGGGCGAAACGAACGAAAAGACCACCTTAGCCTCCCGCCTAGGTCATAACTTCCTGACGGGCCTCTTCCTGCTCATGCCGATTGGCCTGACGCTCTACGTGGTCTCGGTGTTGCTCGACCTGATGGGCAAGTTCATCCAACCGGCAGTCGAGTTCGGCTTCGCCTGGCTCTGGCTTAACGCGAAACTCCCCGTGCCCGACTTCACGGTCGGCCTCTACCGTCAGCTCGTGGTGATATCGTCCGCCGTGGTGATGATCTTCATCCTGATCTTCGTCGGCTATCTCTCCAAGCGTCTGTTCGGCAAGCTGCTCCACCGCTGGTTCGGCGCCGTGCTCGAACGCATCCCTGGCCTCGGCGCCCTCTACGGCACGATCCGCCAGATGGTCGACGCCCTCAGCGGCCGCAACAAGGACACCTTCCGCCGCGTGGTGATGGTCGAGTTCCCCCGCCCAGGCATGTGGACCATCGCTTTCGTGACCCACGAGCAACCGACGGTCTTCAGCGAGGCCATCGGTAAACAGGTCGTGAACGTCTTCATTCCAGCCGCACCCGCACCGACCACCGGCGTCATCCTGCACCTCTCTCCCGAAGAAGTCCGCGAAACGAAGCTGACGGTCGGGGAAGCCCTCGGTCTGCTGATGAGCTTCGGCTCCGTCGTCCCCAAGCCGGAAAGCAAGGAGTAGGCCGGATGTCCGCGTCGAGCCTCCGCTGCCTGGTGCTGGGTCGCGATCCTTCCGGGGAATCGCATTCCCTGCTCACGCTGCTTGAGCCCGCCGAAGGCATCGTCCGCTGCCTCATCCGCACCCAACGTGGCAACGGCACGACGCTGCCCGACCTCTTCGATGAAGGCGAAGTGAGCCTTGAACGCGCGAAAGACGGTGGCATCCGCTTCGCCCGGGATTATCGCCTCCTCACGCGCCGCGCCGGCCTCGCCCGCGACCACCGCACGCTCGAGCGCGCCTGTCGCCTCGCGTCGATACTGCGTAAGAACCCCCCACCGCCCGAATCCGCCGAGGTCTGCTACCGCATCGCGCTCGAGACGTTCGACGCGATGGCCGCGCGCCCGCGCGCCGATTGCGCCTATTTCAAGAGCCTCTGGCTCATCCTGAAGGACGGCGGATGGGGCGTGCATGAACAGTGGTTCACGCGTCTCGGCGCCCGCCAGGAGCACGCGTCCGCGATCCTTGGGCAACCGCTGGACGCGCAGACGACGGACGAAGAGACCGTCGCGAAGCTCGCCTCGGACCTCGAACGCTGGGCCGCCGGCGAGGCCCACTACGTCCTGCCCTGATGCGCATCGATATCAAGGCGAAGCGCGTCGAGCTAAGCGCGCAGGAGTTCGCGACGTTCCGACCCGGGCCGGGCGCGGGTGCCGGTGGCGCCCCTTGGCGCGCCGAAGCGGGCCGCCAATGGCACGAGACCATGCGCAAGGTCGCCGAAGCCGAAGGTCAGGGCTGGCAGTTCGAACGCACGATCGCCTGCGAAGTCGGCGCCCTCGGTTGGACCATCGCCATCACCGGCCGCGCCGACCAGTGGCTTGAGACGGCCAATGAGGTCAGCATCCGTGAAATCAAGACCATCAGCCTGAAGCTGCCGCGTAAACCCGAGTTCCTCATCGGCCGCTTCGCGCACCACTTCCTCCAGCTCGCGGCCTACTGTCACGCCGCCCGTCTAGCCTCCGGCGCCCGCGAGGTAAAAGGGGAACTCATCTTCATCGACCCCGCTGACGGCACCCGCCAACCCGTCGCCCTGCCCCGCTCCGCCGAGGCCGACCTGCTCACGCAGGCGGAGACGCTCGCCGCGCACGCCGAGAATCGTCGGGCCAGTCACGCCCGCCTGCTCAACCTTCCGGACCGGCTCCCGTTCAAGGAACCGCGACCGGAGTGGCTCCAATGCTGCGCCGACCTCGACCAAGCCGGCCTCGATTCGCCCACGCGCCTGCTCGTCGCGCCGACGGGCTTCGGCAAGACCTCCGCGGCCTTGCGCCACGGACTCGGCCTCCTCCGCGGCGGCCGCGCCGGTCGCCTCCTCTACCTCACCGGCAAGGGCACCGGCCAGACGCAGGTGCTCACCGAACTCCGCCGCCTCGCCCGCAGCAACGAACTCCGTGCCGTGCTCCTCCGCCCGCGCTCCGAACACGAGATTGATGGCATCACCGACGACCCTGAGCAGATCCGGCGTAACTGGGCCAACGCCAAGATCGACCCGCAGCATCTCCTTGAGGAAGCCGCCGACCTTCGTCGGGTCCGCGAGATCGGCCGCATCGCCGGCGTGCCACCGTGGGATATCACCAAAGCGATGCTCGCACACGCCGACGTCGTCATCTGCGACTACAACTACGTCTTCTCACCGCGTAATCGAGCCGCCCTCGAGACCGTACCGGGATGGGATATCCACGATACGGTACTCATCGTAGACGAAGCCCATAACCTGCCGGACCGGGCCGCGGAATGCCTCTCGCTGCGTGACGATGAACAATCCGCCGCCGACTTCGCCTTCACGCTCACGCGTTTCCGCGCGCCCGAAGCCTGGTGTCAGACCGCCCAGATGTGGGCCGACTTCCTCCATCGCCTGCCGAAGGCCGACGCGATCTCGCCGGACGACCGTATCGAAGCGATGGCCATCGCGGAACGCATGTCGGTCCTCGCCGCGGAACACCCGTTCAATACCGATGACCTTCCGGACGCCGCCAAGCAGGCCGTCTGGAACGCCGCGACGTGGTCCGAACGCCTCGAAGCCGCCGACTTGGGTTGGCTGCTCTGGTCGCCGAAGCCCGGCCTGCTCAGCCTCGATTGCCTTTCCGCCGCCAAGGCCACCGGCGAACGCCTCCGCGCGTTTGGCCACAGCCTGCTGATGACCGCGACGCCCGGCCCGCGCGGCTCGCTCGCGGCCGACTGCGGACTCGACCCGGATAATCTCGTGATGGTCAACGCCCTCGCGCCGTGGCGCCAAGGCGCTTACACCGTCGCGATCGATGGACGCGTGGACACGCGCCTCAAGACCCGTGAAGGCTACATGGCTCGCACTGGCGCCGCCCTGCTCCGTCTCTCGCAAGAAGGCGCAGTCGCGGCCTTCTTCCCGTCGTATAAATATGCCGAGGCCGCGGTGAAGGAAGTGCGCAACCTTGATCCGAAGGCCGACGTGGCCGTGCAACCCCGCGGACTGGGCCCTGATGGTACCGCGCGTTTCGTCGAGGATTCGCTCAATCGTTACACCATCCTCTGCCTGATTCTCGGCGGTTCGCTCGGCGAAGGCGTCGACATGCTGGGCGGTCGCATCCGTTCGGCAGTGGTGATTGGTCCCGCGCTCCCGGAGGTGAACGCCCTCCAGGAAGCCCGGCGCAAGATGTTCGTCGAAGCGGGCGCCGAAGACGCGTTCTCGCTGGCGTATGTCCGCCCCGGCATGCGCAAGGTCAACCAGGCGCTCGGACGACTCGTCCGCGCGCCCGGCCACTCGGCGCGCGTACTCCTGCACTGCCGCCGCTTCGCCGACGAAGCTTATCGCAGCCTGCTTTCGACGGAATACGGCGACCCGCAGGTACTGACCGACGACGAGGAATTCGTGCGCTGGTCCGCCCGCAGTTGATCAGACGTGGCCGATGACGCGGCTGGCCGGATAACGGATCTTCTTCATCCCGGCATACTTGTCTTCCGAAGAGCGATAGCCGACGGCGCAGGCGACGATGACTTCGTAGCCGCTGCCCTTCAGTCCGAGAATCTCGGTGTAGGCGTCGGGATCGATGCCTTCGAGTGCGCACGTGTCGACCGCAAGGGCCGCGGCGGCACCCATAAGCTGGCCGAGGGCGATGTAGAGCTGACGGGCCGCCCATTCCTTCTGGCCCGCGGCGTCTTTGCCGTTCACCACGCCGCCGAGCATCATCTGGCGGTAGGGTTCAAGCTTCGAAGCATCCGCGTTACGCTCGGAGACCATCTGGTGGAAGAAATCGTTCACGTCCTTCTCTGTAATCTCGGTACGACGGGCGAAGACCACGAGATGCGAAGCATCGGTGACCTGCGTCTGGTTCCAGGAAACCGGACGGAGTTGGGCGCGGACGGCTGGGTCCGAGATGATGAAGAACTTCCAGGGCTGGAGGCCGTAGGACGAAGGCGTCAGGCGGAGGGACTCCTCGAGTGCGGCCCAGGTAGCGTCCGGAAGCTTACGGGTATCGAAAGCCTTGGTGGCGTAGCGCCATTCAAGGGAAGCGAGAAGTTGGGCAGGCGTCAGAGCGGCGTTCATGTTCTGCCCAGACAACACTGCCCCGCCCTTTTGTCAAATCAGGCAGGAGTAAGCACGCCGCC
>DBCR01000007.1 GCA_002293125.1 Opitutia bacterium UBA953 | reverse complement strand
CCTGCGCGCCCGTTATCCGAAGCACCGCTTGGTCGCCTGCTTCGAGCCACGGAGCAATACCGCCGCCCGCAAAGTGATGCAGGATGCTTTCCGTGAAGCGCTCAAGAAGGCCGATGTCGCCTTCCTGGCTCCGCCTCACCGCGCCGACAAGCTCGGCGAAGAACGCTTTGACAGCGAAGGCGTCGCCTCCGCGATCACTGCGGCCGGCCGCAAAGGCTTCGCCCCGGCTTCGAATGACTCCTTGCTCGCCGAACTCACGGCTCTCGTGAAGTCGGACCAGTCCCCGCGCTGCGTCATTTTCTTCTCGAACGGCGCCTTCGGCGGCATCATCCAGAAGTTCGCTCAGACTGTCGGTTGAGCTAACCGAGCAAGCCGAGCGCCTGCCTGGCCTGCGCGGAGTCCTTGGCGATCTGCGCCTGCAGGGCCGCGAGGTCGGCGAACTTCTGTTCGGTTCGGAGCCGTCGGACCCAGCGGACGCGCACGGCATCACCGGTGGTCGGCGCGGTGCCGCGGAGGACATGCGCTTCGAGCAGGGGAGCGACGGGACCGCTTTCGACGGTGGGGCGTTGGCCGTAATTCGCGACGGCGGGCATGGCTTCCCCTTTGAAGATGACTTCGACGGCGTAGACGCCGTAGGCGGGCTTAAGCTCAGGCTCCCAGGCGATGTTGACCGTGGGGAAGCCGATGGTGCGGCCGAGTCGTCGTCCGCCGATGATCGTGCCCTCGGCTTCATATGGCCGTAAGAGCATCGCGTTCGCGAGGTCGAGCTCGCCGGCGGCGAGGCACTGGCGGATGCGCGAGCTGCTGACCGTCTCGTCGCCTAGGTGCACGGCTGCGACGAGCTTCACGCCGAGGCCTTCGGCGGTGCCATGCGCGATGAGCGTCTCGCCGTTGCCGGCACGTCCGCGGCCGTACTGGAAATTGGAACCGACGTGGAGCGACTTGAGGTGGGGGAAGGTCGTCTTCAGCCACTTCGGGAAATCCGCCGCCTCGATGCCAGCGTGCGCGCGATCGAACTTCTCGTGATGGATGAGCTGGGTGCCGGCTTCCGTCAGGCGCTCATCCTTCTGGGCGCGGGTGAAGATCAGCGGGACCGCCGACTCGGGGCGCAGCACCTTGCTCGGATGCGGGTCGTAGGTGAGCACGCCGACGATACCTCCGTCCGCCCGGGCGGCTTCGCGGGCGGAGTGCAGGACGGCGCGATGGCCGAGGTGCACGCCGTCAAAGGCGCCAATGGCAAGATGGAGGGGAAGGCTCATGTGGTGGGCGCGGCTTCGCTCACGGGCACGAGGGCCGCGACGAGTTGGTCGTCATTCATGGCGCCAAGCTGCGGGAGCGTGTGACTGCGTGAAAGGTCGAGCTGGCCGGAGCGTGTGCGACGGAGCATCGATAGATGGGCGCCGGGGCCAAGCTTGCGGCCGATGTCCAAGGCGAGCGTACGGACGTAGGTGCCCTTGGTGCAACGGACGCGGAAGTTGATCTTAGGGCTCTGCCACGACATCAGTTCGAACTCAGAAAGGGTGATGGCGCGGGGTTCGCGGACGACTTCGATGCCTTTGCGTGCGAGGTCGTAAAGCTTCTGACCGCCGATCTTTTTCGCCGAATGCATCGGGGGAATCTGGAACTGGTCGCCCAGCATGGAGGCGAGGGCGGCGCGCACCTGGGCTTCGGAAATTTCTGGCACCGGATTCGTCTCTAGTGTCTCGCCCTCGGCGTCCTGGGTGTCGGTGACGATTCCGAGCGTGGCTTCGCCGAGGTATTCCTTGTCCTGGGCCATCAGCTGGTCCGAGGCCTTGGTCGCTCGTCCCACAAGCACGATGAGCAGGCCGGTGGCCATTGGGTCGAGCGTGCCGGCGTGGCCGACGCGACGCGTCCGATAGAGTCGGCGCACGCTGTCTACGACGTCGTGCGAGGTGATGCCTTGTGGCTTATCGACGAGCAGCACGCCCGCGGGTTCAGCGGCAGGCTCGCTCATTTCGCCGAGTATTCGCGATAGTGGGCGATGACAATCCCGAGGATTTTCTCGCGGTCCTGCGGCAAGCGGCAGCCCTGCATATTGAAGCCGGCTGCGAGCACGTGGCCGCCGCCGTTAAGTTTGCCGGCACAGAGGTCGAGGCGGAGCTTCGGATCACGGCCGCGCAGGCTGCCGCGGATGCCGTCGGCGCCTTCTTCCATCAGCACGGCGATCTCGACGCCTTCGACGGAGCGGGGGAATTCGACAAGGCCTTCCTTATCTTCTTTCGAAGTGCCGGTGGCGGCGTAGTCCGCTTGGGTGAGCTCTCCGGAGCAGATCTTTCCGTCTTCGTGGAAGAGGATGGTATTGAGGAAGCGCTTGGTGAGCTCGAGCTTGCCGCGGCTCTCTTGTTCGAAGACGCGGGTGTTAGCCTCGGCCGGGTCTGCGCCGCGGCGGACGAGTTCCGCGATGATCGCGAAGACGTCAGCGGTGGTGCTGCGGTAGCAGAAGCGGCCGGTGTCGGTCAGGATGCCGAGGTGCAGGGCCTTGGCGGTAATGGTATCGACGGCGAGGCCTTGGGCGAGGGCACCGGCGGCGAGGATGTGGCAGGTCGCGGCGGCCTCGCGGACGACGATGTTGGTCTGTGCGTAATCCGGATTCGAGGCGTGGTGGTCGATGTTGGCCAGGACGCCGGCCGGGAACTTGGCGAGCAGTTCCGTCCCGACGCGGGACGCATCGGCACAGTCGACCGTGACAGCGACGCGGTCCTTCGCGTCATAGTCGGCGGCTTTGACGAACGTCACGCCCTCGGCGTAAGGGACGAGATTCGGGGGGATGCGGTCGCGGTTCACGCAGATCGCGTCGACACCTTCCGCCAGGAGCATCCGGCAGAGGGCGGTCTGCGAGCCGATGCAGTCCCCGTCAGGGCGCATATGCCCTAATACGGCCACTTTCTGCCCTTTGAGACCCTTGACGAGGTCTCGGAGGGCCTCGCCCGCCGCTTGCATGCTGATACCCATGGTTTTGCGGATTAAGAAACAGGCGGGGCCGCTGACTGGCAAAGGCAAAAGGCAGGGTTATTACCAACATGGGGGGAACGCTTGAACCTACCCACGGTTCGGGCATAGTCCCTGCTAACAACCCCATACGGGCGTTTCACCCCAAACCCAATTTCCATGGATAAGGACAAAAACAACAATTTCACTCCCCGCGCCCGCAAGGTCGTGGAACTGGCCCGGGCGGAAGCTCGCCGGTTTAACCACAACTACGTCGGCACGGAGCACATCCTGCTCGGGCTCATCAAGCTCGGGGAGGGCGTCGCGGTTAACGTTCTCGGCCGCATGGGCCTCGACCTCAAGACGGTGCGTGGCGCCGTTGAGAAGCAGGTCGGCCCCGGCCCGGAAGAAGCGAAGGCTCCCGACACGATTCCGCTCACGCCCCGCGTGCAGAAGGTCATGGCGCACGCCGTCACCGAAGCCCGCGCCCTCGGCCATGCCTACGTCGGCACCGAACACATTCTCCTCGGTCTCCTGAAAGAAGGGGAGGGCGTCGCCGCCCGCGTCCTGCAGCAGCTCGACGTCGACCTGGAACGCTGCCGCAAGGAGATCCTCGCGGACATCGATCCTTCCGCCGCCGACGAATCCGAGAAGAAGGATGGCGAGTCGCCTCCGCCTTCGGAGGACGCCTCCGACGACACTCCGCCCCCTTCGCGTCGCGCTTCTGGCGAAGAAGGCGCCCGTCCTGGCCGTGGCGAACGTCTCTCGCTGCTTAAGACTTTCGGCCGCGATCTCACCGAGCTTGCCAAGGCCGGCGAACTCGATCCGGTCATCGGCCGCAAGGAAGAGATTCGTCGCGTGGTGCAGATCCTTTGCCGCCGCACGAAGAACAATCCTGTCCTCATCGGCGAAGCCGGCGTGGGTAAGACCGCCATCGTCGAAGGTCTCGCCCAAGAGATCGCTTCGGGCATCGTCCCGGAAATCCTCCTCGACCGTAAGGTGATCACCCTCGACCTCGCCCTGATGGTCGCCGGAACGAAGTACCGCGGCCAGTTCGAAGAGCGCATCAAGGGCATCATGGACGAAATCAAACGCGCCAAGAACATCATCCTGTTCATCGACGAGATGCACACGATCGTCGGTGCTGGCGCCGCCGAAGGCGCCATGGACGCTTCCAACATCCTCAAGCCAGCCCTTTCCCGAGGCGAAATCCAGTGCGTCGGCGCCACCACGCTCTCCGAGTTCCGCAAACACATCGAGAAGGACGCCGCCCTCGAACGCCGCTTCCAGTCGGTCAAGATCGACGATCCGACCCCGGAAGACGCCGTGCTCATCCTGCGCGGCATCCGCTCGAAGTACGAAGAGCACCACAAGTGCGAATATACCGACGCCGCCATCGAGGCCGCCGTCCGTCTCTCTCACCGCTATATCACCGCCCGTCACCTGCCGGATAAGGCCATCGACGTCATGGATGAGGCCGGCGCCCGCGCCCGTATCCGCTCCCTGAACGTCCCGACCGATATCGACACGGTGCAGACCGAGATCGACAAGGTCGTGCAGCAGAAGGAAGACGCCTCCCGCCACCAGAAATTCGAGGAAGCCGCCAACCTCCGCGACACGGAGAAGAAGCTCCGCGCCAAGCGCGAGAAGATGCTCGAAGATTGGCGCAAGAAGCGCGACGAGAAGCGCATCGTTGTCGGCGAAGATGAGATGCTCCACATCGTCGCCGACTGGACTGGCGTGCCCCTCAATCGCCTTGAGAAGAAGGAGACCAAGAAACTCCTTGAGCTCGAGACGGACCTGCAGACGGCCGTCATCGGCCAGGAGCGCGCCTGCGAAGTCGTCTCCCGCGCCCTCCGTCGCTCCCGTGCCGACCTCAAGGATCCGCGACGCCCGATCGGCTCCTTCCTCTTCCTTGGCCCAACCGGCGTCGGCAAGACGCTCCTGGCCCGCTCCCTGGCCGAACGTATGTTCGGTGAGAAGGAAGCGGTCATCCAGATCGACATGTCCGAGTACATGGAGAAGTTCACGGTCTCCCGTCTCATCGGCTCGCCTCCTGGCTACGTCGGCCATGACGAAGGTGGCCAGCTCACCGAAGCGGTCCGCCGCAAGCCTTACTCCGTCGTGCTCTTCGACGAAATCGAGAAGGCCCACCCGGATGTGATCCAGCTCCTCCTGCAGGCCCTCGAAGACGGCCGCCTGACCGACTCGCTTGGTCGCGTCGTCGACTTCCGTAACACGATCATCATCCTGACCTCCAACGTCGGGGCCGACGTGCTGCAGCGCAATAACTCGGTCGGCTTCGACGTCGGCGTGGATTCCACCCGTGACTACGAGAAGCTTAAGGAGCGCATCATGGACGAGACCAAGCGCGCCTTTAAGCCGGAGTTCCTCAATCGCCTCACCGATATCGTGATCTTCCAGCAGCTTGCGAAGGTCCACATGACCAAGATCGTGGACATCGAGGTCGACAAGGTCGCCAAGCGCCTCCTCGACCTCGGCGTGAAGCTCGTGGTCAACGAGGCCGCCCGCGGCTACCTGGTCGACAACGGCTGGGACGAGAAATACGGCGCCCGTCCGCTTCGTCGCGCGGTCGAACGTCTCCTCGAAGACCCGCTCGCCGAATCCATCCTTCGTGACGACTACAACAAGGATGAACCGGTGATCGTCTCGGTCGGCGAGAAGGGTCTCGTCTTCACGCAGAAGAAGAGCGGCGCCGACACCGGCGCGTAAGCGATGAATCGTCTGGTCACCGCAGGGGTCCTCGGCGCGATCGCCATCGCGCTAGGGGCCTTTGGCGCCCACGGCCTAAAGGATCGACTCGCCTTGATTCCGGAAGCCGCCGGGTGGTGGCAGACGGCGACCTTCTATCTGCTGACCCATGTGGTCGCTATCGGTGCTATTTCCGCCCGGTCGGTCTGGCCCGCGTGGCTTTGGGCTGTCGGCTCGTTGATTTTCGCGGGAACACTTTATGCCATGGCCTTGGGCGCTCCTCGTTGGTTCGGAGCGATCACCCCGATCGGCGGCTCGTTCCTCATCGCAGGCTGGGTCGTGCTGGCCTGGACTTCTCGCAAGGAATCCTGACTTGCCGATTTCGCTTCGGCCTCCGACCGTGAGGCATGGCGGAGCCTTTCACCTATCACGACGACGGCGGCGACGATCTCGAACCAGCCGAGCGCGAGGTTGCCTGCCGTTACTTCCTCGATGCGGGTCCCCAGCATACGGAGTTCGTGACGCAGTTCCTCGGACCCAGCGAGTGCGGCAAGTTCGACGTCCTCTGGGAAGAGTCCGACTGGACGGAAGATGTCACGGTCGCCGTCGCCTGGATGCCGCGCGGCAAACTGCACGGCTTCGAACTCTGGCAGGCGCTCGCTCTGGCTTTCTGGAACGTGAAGAAGGAGGGCGAGTATTGGGAAAACGCCGGCTGCATCGAAATCATCGACCGGCCTGACACCTTGGTGGATGCCGACGCTTTTCGGGCCGTTTTAGCGGCTGTTTGGGCCAATGATTCAGAGGACGAATAGGCGGCGACCGCTTGCCTCCGGGTCGGCCGAGGCTAAGATGCCCTTATGCGACTCCTCGCCCTAGCTTTGATGGTTATGATGACTTCCTCGCACGCTGAAGACAAAGCCCCCGGACTCCTTGGCGTCCCGGTAAAGGATATCGACGGCAAGACGACCACTCTTGGCGCCGCCAAGGGCGGCAAGGCTTGGCTCGTCGTCAATGTCGCCAGCCAGTGCGGCTACACCCGTCAGTATAATGGACTCCAAGCGCTGTACGATAACTTCAAAGCCAAGGGCCTCGTCGTCGCCGGCTTCCCGTGCAATGACTTTGGGGGCCAGGAGCCGGCCTCGGACAAGGACATCAAGAAGTTCTGTAAGACGAACTTCAAGGTGACCTTCCCCATGTACGCTAAGGTCGCCATCAAGGGTAACGCCGCCCACCCGCTGTTCGAAAAACTTACCGGCAAGGATGCCGGCCACCCCGGGCCGGTAGGTTGGAACTTCAATAAGTTCCTGATCGGCGCCGATGGTAAGCTGATCGCCCGCTTTGGTTCCGACGTCGATCCCGACTCCGAAGAACTCGAGAAGGCCATCGAGAAGGCGCTGAAGTAAGCGGCGCTTTGACTTTCAAGTAGGTCGGGGTATCAAGGGTGCTAACCCCATGATGCGCCTCATCGCCGTCCTCCTCTTCGGCCTACCGAGGTTTGCCGTAGCCGATTCCTATGACGTCTGCGTCTACGGCGGTACGGCCAGCGGCGTGATGGCGGCCTGCGCCGCTGCTAAAGAAGGGGCTAAGGTCATCGTGGTCGAGCCCAGTCGCTGGCTGGGCGGGATGACCGGCGGCGGCCTGATGCACATCGACTGGGGTCGTGAAGAAGCCGTGAGTGGCTCGACAAGGCCAATCCTGAAGAAGGATTACAATGATGCCCGGTATCGCGCGGTCTTCGCCGAGATGATCAAGTCCGCTGGCGTCACCGTTCTCTTCGAGCATCGCGTTGGCGCGGTCGAAAAGCCTGCGGGCGCTATCCGTGCAGTCAGCCTAGACCTGGCGCCGTTCGATGAAACCGGCTGTCCGCCCGCGGCGCCCACGAAAGCCGGCGCCCGCGTCATCGAGGCGAAGGTCTTCATCGATTGTTCTTACGAGGGCGACCTGATGGCCCGCTCGGGCGTCGCCTATACTTTCGGCCGCGAGGCTAAGTCGACCTACGGTGAGAGTTTGGCCGGCTCGCAGCCACCGATGTCGGTCTACGCGATCGACCCTTACGTCAAAGCCGGCGACCCGCAGAGCGGCCTCCTGCCGGGCCTGCAGTCTACGCCCGTGGCTCCGGTCGGCGAGGCGGATAAGCTCACGATGGGTTACGGCTTCCGCTGGCGCTTCGTCTTCAAGGGCGCGAGCCTGCCCATCGAGCCGCCGGCGAACTATGACCCGAAGCAGTTCGAGCTGTATCGTCGGGCCTTCCGGCAGGGCGTGGATATCCTCTCTGGTCGCGTGATGCGCGGTAAGGTCGACGGCTGGGAGGTGAGCGGAGGACGCGTCTATTCCGGCGGTGCCGGCAATCTCGCCCGGGCGTTGTTCGCGCCGACGAACTACGGCCACAATGCCAGCTACCCAGATGGCGATTACGCGACCCGGGCCCGGATCTGGAAGGAGCAGCAGGATTTCGTCCGTGGCATGACGCATTTCTTGCGCACCGACCCGTCAGTGCCGGCGAAGCAGAAAGAAATCGCCCTCAGCGCCGGCCTGGAGAAAGGCGCCTTCGACGACACCAAGGGCTATCCGCATCAACTCTACGTCCGCGAGGCCCGTCGCATGGTCTCCGATTATGTCGTCACCCAGAAGGACATGGAAGGGCTGACCAATCCCGCGGACTCAGTCGGCCTCGCTTCCTACGGCGTCGACGAATGGCCTTACGCCACCGTGCCGCTCGACGGTAAAGTCGCGCTCATGGGAGGTTACTACTCGATGCTCTACCTCGAGGACGAGCACCGTGGCATCTACCGTATTCCTTACCGTTCGATCGTCCCCATGAAGGACCAGTGCACGAATCTCCTCGTGCCCGTCTGCGTCTCCGCCAGCCATATCGCTATGACGTCTATCCGTATGGAGCCCGTCTGGATGATCCTCGGAGAGTCCGCCGGCGTGGCGGCGTCGATGGCCGTGAAAGCGGGTACGCCGGTGCAGGACGTGCCTTACGCTGAACTTTACCCCAAGCTCCGGGCGCTGACCCAGAAGGTCGACCTCCCGAAGAAAAAAGAGACTAAGCCGAAGTAGGTCCGGCGATGCGGAGTTCCGCGACGATCTTTCCGCCGACGAGGTGCTCGGTGATGATGCGGTCAAGATTCTCCGGGGTGCACTGTCCGTACCAGACGCCTTCCGGGTAGACCACGGCGACGGGTCCGGCGACGCAGACGCGCAGGCAGTCCGCCTTCGTGCGCTGGATGCCGCCTTTCTCCGAGAGCCCCAGCTGCTTCAGCCGGATTTTCAGGTGTTCCCAGGATTTCGCCGCGAGTTCTCCGCCGCAGCAGGTCTGCTCGGTCGACTTCACGCAGAGAAAGATATGCCGGCGGGTCGCGGCCAATCCCAACACCTCGGCTGCGCGGGTGGCTTCCGGGTTCATTCGAACCGCGGGATCAGGCCGTCCTGCTCGAGCTTCAGGAACAGCTCGCGGCTGAACCAAGCATCGTTGGCGGCGTATTGGATCTGACGTTCGTCGAGCGGCTTAGCCCAGTTGGAAGTCTGTACCTTCTTCGACTTCTTCATCTGTAGCTGCAGGAAGTGGGCGGCGAGGGCCTGAAGTCCCGTGTTCACCAGCCCGGTCTTCTTCGTGTGGTCGGCGATGTCGATAAAGCCGCGGTCATCAAAGGGCGCCCGCGCGCGGAGATTCTTGACGTCATCGCGGACGGCGACGCCGACCTTGGCTTGGCGTTCGTTGCAGAGGACCGGGAAGGCGAGGGGGATGCCGCCGCAATGGTCGAGGCGGAAGACGAAGATATGGTGCTCGCCGGCCAGCTGCAGGATCGAGGGCAGGTTGTATTCGCCGCGGGTGTGGGACGGCTTGGTCTCAGTGTCGAACCCCAGGACGCGGTCTCGGGCGAGCGAGGCGATGGCCTTGGCGGCGTCCTTCTCGGATTCAATCAATTCGATGGGGCCGGTCCACTCGCCGACGGGCAGGGACTCGATGAAATCTTTTTCGATGCGGATACCGCCCTGGCCGCGCCCGCCTTGGCTGTTGGCTTGGGCTTCGGCGCCCTGTTCGGCTGGTTCTGGCTGGTTTTCGGACTCTTCCACGAGGGGAAGGCAAAGCAGCCACCGCCCATTGGCAACCAGAGACTAGGAAGGGTGGGAAAAAAGCGTTGACCGTGCCCGCGCCGTGACGTTTGTTTAACTTCCCATTTAACGGGGCCTTAGCTCAGCTGGTAGAGCGCTTGCATGGCATGCAAGAGGTCGTCGGTTCAAGCCCGATAGGCTCCACCATTCAAAACCGGCCGTCTTCCCTCGGGGAGGCGGCCGGACTCTTTGACGGCGATCTGGCCAGGGTTCAGCGCAGCACCAGGGTCAGCAGGGCGCGGCAGTCCGTCTGCAGGCGGGCCTCGACGACGTTGCTCTCGCGGGTGACTTTGCCGACCGAATCGGCGCAGTTTTCAAGGGCCTTCTTGAGGACGGCCAGCTCTCCCTTGGAGGCCTTGAGCTCGGGTTTTTCGGCGAGGTCGCCAGCCATCTTGGCGTACTTATCGAAGATAGCCTTCATCGCCTCTCGGTCAGCGGTCGAACGACGGAGCATCATCCAAATCGGCTTTCCCTTCGTGCCGCCTTCGGCGAGGGTGCGCAGATAGCCGAGGGTGTTGTAAGGGCGGTTGCCTTCTGCGAAGTCCTTCCGAGCCATGGCTTCGGCGGCCGCCGCTTCGGGGCTCTTGCGGACTTTGGCCACAGTCACTGACTTGCCTTTGACCTTGGTCTTGGGGCCCGTGTCCATGTTGTCTTCGACTACGGCTTGAGGTCGGGCGGAGGCTTCGAGCTTCCCGGACAGCTGGCTGGCACGTTTCAGGTCTTCGAAGCCGAGCCATAAAAGGTTTTCGTCGAGCTGGAACTCATTACAGACCGCCTCGGTCCGGTTCGCTTCGAGCGACATGCCTTTGAGACCGTCCTGAAGCGAGATGAGCAGGTTCTTCACGAGTGACTTCGTGTCGGACGCGGTGGCCTCTTGGGCGAACGGATCGACTTCGGCCTCCTTTTTTGCCATCTTTTTCTCAGCCTTTGCGTCTGACAGCAGCAGCTCATATTCGGCCCAGATTTTCGGGTTGTTCTTCTTGATCCAGTCGAGATCGAGGTCATCCCACTTATAGTTCAGCACGGCATCGGAATCTAGGCGCTTCACCATGATCTCGGTCTCATCTAGCGTGATGTACTCAAAGGTGATGGTGGTGGCATTGCCTGGACGACGCAGCTGGACGGTCTCGGCGAGAGCCGGGAGGGCAGTCAGGGCGAGGGATGCGACGAGGAGGAGGCGGACGAGTTGCACAGTTGGAAGCGTGGGCGAGGGTTGGAGGCTCGGCAAATCAAGAACACCGCTGGGGGCGGAGGGTTGCGGACGCCCCCAAGCAAAAGACCGCCTTGGGGGCGGTCTTTTGCTTGGGGATGAGGGTTAACCCTTACTTGCCCTTGGCCTCGAACTTCGGGAGGAGGTAGTTGGCGCAGGAATCAAGGGAGGCCAGCTGGACGTAGTCGGCTTCCGGGACTTCGATGCCGTGCTTCTTGCGAAGCTCCATGACGATATCCAGGAAGTCCATGGAATCCAGGGAGAGCTGGTCACGAAGGCGGACCTCCGGCTTAACGGTGGTCAAGTCCTCGTCCGGCGCGATGTCGGCGATGATGTCGAGAACCACCTGCTTGATGTCGTCCTTAGTCATGTTTTCAGGGTTTGTTACAAACGCCAAACCCCTGTCAGGCAACCCCATATTTCTTAACAATGAGGGCGGAATTGATGCCCAGCATGCCGAAAGAGTTATTCAGGATGGTATCCACCCGGGCGACCTTGATCGGATGGTTGATTACGAGGCCCGGCAAGGCGCACTCGGGGTCCAATTCATCGATATTGATGGTCGGATGCACCCAGTTATCCTCAAAAGAGGGTAGATTGCCGGCTAATTCAAGGGCGCCGGCCGCCCCCATGCAGTGGCCGATGAAGCTCTTGGTGTTGTTGATTTTGGTGTCCGGGCAGTCGGTGAAGACATTGCGGAGGGCGGTGCATTCCTGGATATCTCCCAGAGCCGTCGCGGTGGCATGGGTGGAGACGATGTGGATATCCTGCGGCTTCATGCCGGCACGCTTGAGGGCCATGTGGACGCACTCGGTCTGGCGCTCGGGGTTAGGCAGGACGGCGTCCGTGGCGTCGGAGTTGATGCACCAGCCGGCGATCTCGGCGATGATGCGGGCACCGCGGGCAAGGGCGTCATCGAGACGCTCGAGCACGTAGATGGCGCCGCCTTCGGAGATGACGATCCCGTTGCGGTTCTTGTCGAAGGGGCGGGAGGCCTTGGTGGGGTCCTCGTGGGCCCCGAGCGCTCCCTGGTTCTTGAAGCCTGCGAAGATACCGAAAGTATGAATGGACTCGGAGACGCCGCCGGCGAAGGCGACGTCGACCTCGCCGAGTTGCAACATCTGGGCGGCCTGGATGAGCCCGGCGTTACCCGCGGCGCAGGCGGCACCGATGGTGTAATGCGGCCCGGTGATGCCCATGTTCATCGTGACCTCGCCGGCCGGGTTGTTCGCCACGGTGCGGGGGTTGTGATGGTGGGTCCAGTATTTGGTGTCGTTGCCGAACTGGGAGATGTTGTGAATCTCGTTCTCGGTCTCGACGTTACCGTGCTCGGTGATGCCGAGGTAGACGCCGACGCGGGACTTGTCGACTTTGTCCCAATCGAGGCCGGAGTCGCCGAGTGCTTCACGGGAACAGAAGATGGAGATCGACCCTACGCGGGTACCGATGCGGAGTTCCTTCCGCTTCTGCCACTTGGTGGTGTCGAAGTCGCACACGCCGGCGGGGTGCTTGCCCATATGGCGCACGTCGATCACGGCGATGCGGGCCTTGCCCGCGAGCAGGTTGGCCCGGAACTCGCTCAGCGAGTTGCCGTTGGGGGCGGTGAGACCCAGGCCGGTGATGACGATGCGGGGCTTGGAAGACATCGGACGTCCTCCCATCAAGTGTCCGCTGGCCATGAAGTCAAACCCCGCCCCCCGCTTGCCCTTGCCAATTGGCCCCCTTGCCGTTCTCTGAAGGCAGATGTCCCAGCCGATCAAGTGTTCGCTTTGTGAGGAGGCCGCCACGGTCCACCTTTCCCAGGTCGTCCACGGTAAGGTTACGAAGGTACATCTCTGCGAAGCCTGCGCCCAGAAGGGTGGGGCGACCGATCCGGCCGTCTTCCAGCTGGCCGACGCCCTGACGCCCGCCTCCCCGGCCCCCTCGCTCACCTGCCCGAAGTGTGGCTTCACTGACATCGATTTCCGCAAACGCGGCCGGCTCGGCTGCCCGGATTGCTGGGAGACGTTCGGCGACGCGCTGGGCGGCCTGCTCCTCAAGGTGCAGCACGAGGCTTCCCATGTCGGGCGTGCTCCCGCGGGCACCTTGCCCGCCGGCCAGCTTCGCCGCCGCCTCGACGACGCCCGCCGTGAGATGGAGAAAGCCATCACCGGCGAAGACTATGAAGCCGCTGCGCGCTTGCGCGACGAAATCGCCGGCCTCGAACAACAGCTCGCGCACTCCTAACCATGTCCTCCGTCGAAGACATCCTTGCCGCCGAAAACGAACTGACGCACCTCCTTGGCGCGCAGCAGGCGGTCGTGCTCAGTACGCGTATCCGCCTCGCCCGTAATCTTGACGGAATGCCTTTCCCGGGCTGGGCCAAGGTGCCGCAGCGTAAGGAAATCGCCGATCGCTGCGTCGAGGCGCTCGACGCCCTGCCGAAGTTCCGTCGTGGCCACGTGCTACGCATGGGTGAACTCGGTGACCGCGACCGCGCCGTGCTCGTCGAGCGCCATCTCGTCTCCAAAGAGCTCGCCGCTGGTAAGAGCGGTGCGGCCGTCATCAGTCGCGACCAGACCTGCTCCGTGATGGTCAACGAAGAGGATCATCTGCGCATCCAGGTCGTGAAGGCGGGCTGGCACCTCCGTGGCACCTGGCACATCGCCGAACAGCTTGATGACGCCCTTGGCGGCTCGCTGAGACTGGCCTTTTCGGACCGGCTCGGTTATCTCACGGCCTGTCCTACGAACGTCGGCACGGGCCTGCGGGCTTCCGCGATGGTGCACCTACCTGGCCTTTGCCTCGCCGGTCACATGGACAAGGTCTCGCGCGCCCTCAATCAGGACGGGCTCGCCGTCCGCGGCTGGCTGGGTGAAGGCACCGAGGCCGCTGGTAACGTCTTCCAGATTTCCAACCAGCAGACCCTCGGCCTGTCCGAGGAGGCGATCCTCAGGCATCTCGGCGGCTGGATCAAGAACGTGGTCGAACAGGAGTGGAACGCCCGCCGCAAGCTCGCGCAGGAAGAAGGCGAGAAGTTCGTCGACCGCCTCGCGCGCTCGCTCGGCGTGCTGCGCTCTGCGCGCTTGCTCACGAGCTCCGAGGCGATGAACATGCTTTCGCATCTCCGGCTGGCTTGCGACATGGGGTGCCTGCCCGAAGAACGCCGGCACCTGGTCGACCGCCTGATGATCGAAGGCCAGCCCGCCCACGTGCAGGCGCGTGCCGGCCAGGAGCTCGACAGCGACGGACGTGATCGCCGACGCGCGGCGGTGGTCCGCGAAGCGCTGAAAGATTTTCCCGAAGTCGTCCCGCCGACTGCTTAGTCGGCCTTGGGAGGGTTGGTGGTGCGATCCTTGCGGGTCATCTCATCCAAGAGGGCCTGGACGCGCGCCACGCCGCCGGTGATGTCGTCTTCGGTGAAGAGGATGTCCGGCGCATGCTTCATCTGGAGGATGCCGCCGACGGTCGAGCGCAACTCGGTGCGCACGCGCTTCAAGAACGCGCGGGCCTTCTTGCGTACGGCGTCGTCACCCGAGACGGCGTAACCCACGCGGCACTGGCGGAGGTCCGGGGAGACGCTTGCGACGGTGATGGTGATCAGCGCGGCTTCCGTGGGCCAGTTCTGACGCAGCGCGGTGGAGACCTCGCGCTGGACCAGTTCGGCGACCCGGAGCTGACGTTGGGACATAAGGCTTAGAGCGACGGACGCGTCTGCAGCATCTCGATGGCTTCGATGATGTCGCCAGGCTGGTACTCGTCGTAGCCGCCGAGCTTGATGCCGCATTCGAAGCCGGCTTTGACCTCGGAGGCATCGTCCTTGAAGCGACGCAGGGTCTCGACCGGACCGTTGTGGATGATCTTGCCGCCGCGCACCACGCGCGCCTTGGCGGCGCGGCGGATGAGGCCTTCGGTGACCATGCAACCGGCGACCTTGTGCTCCTTGCCAAGCGGGAAGACGGCGCGCACTTCGGCGGCGCCGAGTTTGTTCTCGCGGACTTCGGGGTCCAGGAGCTCGGTCATGGCTTCCTTCACGAGCGTGATCAGCTCGTAGATGATGTCATGGGTGATGAGACGGACGCCGGTGCGCTTGAGCTGCGGCTGGACGCCGTTCTCGAGCTTGGTGTCAAACGCGACGATGAGGGCCTTGGCCGCCTCGGCGAGCGAGACGTCGCCCTGGGAGACGGGG
The DNA here is from genome assembly GCA_002293125.1 of Opitutia bacterium UBA953. GTDB lineage: Bacteria > Verrucomicrobiota > Verrucomicrobiia > Opitutales > UBA953 > UBA953. Next base: position 800 of record DBCR01000007.1, on the reverse strand, counting down.
CCGACGGAACCGCCGACAATCTCGAGGCGCACCTTGCTCGATTTGATTTCGACGAGACAGCCTTCGAGGGCTTCGAGGGTGCCTTTGACGTCGGCCTTGAGGAGGACGCGGAGGACCTTCTCCTTGTCCTGGACGAGGGCGGCCATGAGGCGCTCGAGGTCGGTCATGCCAGGGCGGGCGCCGGTGTTCGGTGCCTGCTGCGCCGCTTCGGCGGCCTTGCGGGCGGCGCGGGAGGCTTCTTCGGCGATCTCGCGGGCTTCGCGGTCGTTCTTGACGGTCTTGAATTTAGTCCCGGGGGCCGGGACCGCATCCCAGCCGAGCACGAGCGCCGGAGCGCCGGGCGTGGCGGAAGGCATGCGGTTGCCGCGTTCATCCATCAGGGCGCGCACCTTGCACCAGGTTTCGCCGCAGACGAACGAGTCGCCAGGCTTGAGCGTGCCCTTCTGGACGATGACCGTGGCGGTAGGGCCGCGGCCGGTCTCCATCTGGGATTCGATGACGACGCCTTGAGCGGGGCACTTGGCGTTGGCCTTGAGGTCGAGGACTTCGGCCTGGAGGAGGATCGACTCGAGGAGCTCGGTCATGCCGGTTCCCTTGAGCGCCGACACGGGGCTGGTGATGGTTTCGCCACCCCAATCTTCCGGGGTGATGTTACGCTGCTGCATCTGCTGCTTCACGCGGTCGATGTTGGCGCCCTTGGCGTCGACCTTGTTGATCGCGGCCACGATGGCGCTGGCATGCTTCTGGGCGAACTTGAGGGCTTCTTCGGTCTGCGGCATGAAGCCGTCGTCTGCCGCCAC
>DBCR01000010.1:44170-44335 GCA_002293125.1 Opitutia bacterium UBA953 | reverse complement strand
ATTGCGCAACTGGAGACGACCGCCCGCGACCGCGAGGTAGCACTTGTTGCCCTCAGCAGGGTAAACCCCTTCGCCGGCGCCGGCAAGAACCTCGCCGTCATGGATCTTACCCCAGCGACGCAGGCTCCTACCGTCCGGCTGGAGCTGGGGATACATCGACCAGAC
>DBCR01000010.1:42464-44148 GCA_002293125.1 Opitutia bacterium UBA953 | reverse complement strand
TGCTGCTCGCCCGAACGACTGACGAAGACGACCGAGACGTTGCCGAAGATCAGGCCGGCCGAGGCGACGGTCGGATCGCGTGACTCCTTGAAGGGCACGAAGGACTGCAGGAAGGAGAAGTTCGCGCCGTCGTCGGCGTAGGCGCGAACCTCGCCGGACTTGCCGACGACGATGAGTGACTCGGCGGTGGAAGGCAGGAGGATCTGCGAGATGGAGGTGGCGTCGGCGGCGACCACGAAAGGGTCGCTGGCGACGACGCGCGCCTTACCCCCGAGTCCTTTGCGCTCGGTAAGGCGGACGGCGGTCAGCATGGGCTTGCCGGCCTCTTCCTGCCGGACGAGCAACAACCGCGTAAGGGAGCCCTTGGCGTTCCAGACATCGACGCAAGGCAGACCCGGCTTGCCGATCGCCACAGGTTCGAGGGCGGCGACCGAGGGTTCGATCGTCCGCTTACCAGCGGCGTCGAAGGTCGAACGGTAGCTGACGCGGACCTCCATGACGGTGCCGTCGGAAAGTCCGAGGAAGACGAGACCCGTGCGAGGATAGGTGCGCACCGCGGTCACGCGGCGACCAGCACCGAGCGAAGGAGCCCAGACGAGGTCCTTGGTGCCGTCCTTGGAGCGCTGGAACACGATGGAACCATCGGCGAGGACGACGAACGGGAGCTCGCCATATTCATCCTCCCCGAAGCCCATCGCGGTCGCCGGGACGGTGAGCGCCGAGACCGGCGCCACGGTGGCTCCGATGAAGAGCGGGAAGACCTGGAAGATCAGGAAGGCCAGCATCCCGAACACCGCAAGCACCACGCCGACGCCGCCGAAGCGGATCAGGCGGCCCATCCACCGGTCGGCGGCGAGGGTCATGGGACTCACCGTAAAGCGCGATTCCGGAGCGGCGGCGGAGGGCTTTTTGTCGGAAGTATCCATCTGGTTACGGTCTGGTGTCTTTTGTCCTAATAAAGGGTAAGGCGGGGAGACCCCGCCTTGGGAGGACCCGAGATCGTATCGCCGTACTTTGCGGACCGGTCCCGAGGGACGTGGTGACGGCGATACGATTCGAGACCAAACTTACTCGGCGCTATAGAACTTGAGGGAGGCGCGGCCTTCAGCAGCGGCGTCAGCCGGCAGCGGGAAGTAGCCGTCCTTGATCACGATCTCCTGGCCCTGCTTGGAGAGCACGAAGGTCATGAATTCGCTGGTCAGCTTGTCCATGTCCTTGGAAGGAGACTTGTTCACGTAGACGTACAGGAAGCGAGCGAGGGGGTAGCTACCATTGAGGCAGTTGGCGTAGTTCGCTTCGGCGAAAGGCTGGCCGTCCTTCTCGGAGAGGGCGAGGGCCTTGACGCCGGAGGTCTTGTAACCGATGCCGGAGTAGCCGATGCCACCGAGTTCGGCGGCGACACCCTGGACGACGGCGGAGGAACCAGGCTGCTCCTTGACGGAAGACTTGTAGTCGCCGTTCTTGAGAGAAGACTCCTTGAAGAATCCGTAGGTACCAGAAGCGGAATTACGACCGAAGGAGGAGATCGTCTTGCTGGCGAAGGCGCCGGTCAACTTGGCGTCGCCCCAGGTGTTGATGTCCTGGCCGCCGCGCTTACGGGTCGAGGAGAAGATACCGTCGACCTGAGCAAGGGAGAGACCGGCGACCGGGTTGTCCTTGTGGACGAAGACGGCGAGGGCGTCGA
>DBCR01000010.1:41743-42402 GCA_002293125.1 Opitutia bacterium UBA953 | reverse complement strand
CTTCATCTCGCGGCTCATCGGGCCGACGTTGGCGGCACCGGTGGTCAGGGCGACCGGAGCGGTGCTGGAACCCTTGCCTTCGACCTGGGCGTTGACGTTCGGGTAGCGGGCCTTGAAGCCTTCGCCCCAGAAGGTCATCAGATTGATGAGCGTGTCGGATCCGACGGCGTTCAGGTTACCCGAGACGCCGGAAGTGACGGCGTAATCAGGCAGCTTGGCGTCGACGATGACGGCATCGGCAGCGGACTGGGCGGAAGCGACGGACGCCGTGAGGGCGAGCAGCGCGAGGGACTTGAGTGTGGTGTGCATGTGTGTAGGAAACGGGGTCATCATCCCATACGATTGTTACGGTCTCGTGTCGGGAGGGTGTTTCTTGGGCAATAGCCCCACCCCCCTTCCCCGCCCCTAAAACCAGAAACCCCTTATTTTTTAAGGTATTCGCCGATCAGCTCCGCCGAACGGGCCTCCGCCTCGGCCACCGGAAGGCCACCCTTCACCCCTGGACGCTTGTGCCCGGTCTGGGTAAGCCAGGCATCGCGCAGGAGCGCCGAACTCTCGCGCAGGCTCTTCAGCTTCACGCCTTCGGCAAACACGACGTCGGATTTCCATTTCATCATCGGCGCAAGCGACTGCCACACGGCCTTCGCCATGAAGAGATG
>DBCR01000010.1:24227-41626 GCA_002293125.1 Opitutia bacterium UBA953 | reverse complement strand
GCGGAACGCTGCGCGACGAGCCACGCGCCGTAAGCTTCCATTACGCCGTCGTAGTTGATCGCATCCTTCGCACGATTGTCAGGAGCATACAGCGGAGGCGTGACGATGACGACCTGCGCACCGGCACGAATACAGGCGAGGCGCAGCTTGATGATGCCATCTTGGAAGGCGAGCTGACGCGAAGCGTCGAGCGGCTGATAGATACCATCGTTGATACCGTAGCAGGCGACGACGAGCGTCGGCTTGAATTGGGAGAGCACGCGACCGAGACGCTCATGCAGATCCGGACGAGGGAACGCGCCGCCGGCGTGGCCGGGCTCGGAGAGACCTGAGGTCGTCTCGCTCGAGAGGCCCATGTTCACGATCGTCGCCCGACCCATGCCCTTCTGTGCGCGAATGGCGGACTCGACGTAGACCGTCCAGTTGCCGCCGTAAGTGATGCTGTCGCCAAGGAAGAGGACGCGCGGTTCAAGTTTATCAGCCGAAGCGCGGGCGGTGAACAGAATCAGCAGGGCGAGAAAGAGGCGTGGCATCCCTGCAGGCTGACAGTTTGCCGAAAGAGGTAAAAGCGGATTAAGGGACGACTTATTAACGGCCGCCCACTTCCGCCTTCTCCCCGAGGGCGGACGGGCTATCGTCGGCCATCTGAACCCGCCCATCCACATCAAGGGAGCCCGCACCCACAACCTCAAGGACGTGGAACTGACCATCCCCCGTTATCAGCTGACCGTCATCACGGGAGTCAGTGGATCGGGTAAATCTTCCCTGGCCTTCGACACCCTGCACGCCGAAGGGAGCCGCCAATACCTCGAATCCCTGTCCGCGAAGGCCCGTGGCATGCTGGATTCGGCCCCGCGCCCGGACGTGGACTTCATCCGGGGCCTTTCCCCGGTCATCGCCATCGCCCAACGGACCGGCGGCAATACCAACCCCCGCTCGACGGTCGCCACCCTGACCGAGATCGCCGACCACGCCCGCCCCCTCTGGATCATCGCCGGGGACCGCCGCTGCCTGCAGGACGGCCATCCCGTTCGCCGACGCTCGCTCGACGACAACCTGCTTGCCCTCGAAGCCATCCCTGACGGCACGCGCCTGATGGTCGTCGCCCCGGTCGCCAGGGACAAACCCTCTGTCCTCCTCGAAGCCTCCGCCGACCTGGGCCGCCGCGGCTTCTCGCGCGTCCGCGTCGACGGCACCGTCGCCACCCTCGAGGAAGCCTCCGGACTGCTGTCCGGCCGCGAAGCCAAGCAACTCGACGTCGTGGTCGACCGCATCGTCGCCGGCCCCGACCAGCGCAGCCGCCTCGCCGACTCGCTCGAACTCGCCTTCCGCGAAGGCCGCCACCGCGCAAGCGTGCTCGCCGAGAAAGACGGACGCTGGGAAGAACACGTGCTCTCGCTCCACCTCGCCTGCGAACATTGCGGCGAGACTTACGAGCCCATCAGCCCGCGCGCGCTGTCACATAACCATCCCGAAGGCGCCTGCCCTGACTGCGGTGGTCTCGGCCGCCAGATGCGCTTCCAAGAGAGCCTCTCCATCCGCGACGAATCGCTGTCGATCCATGACGGCGTCGTGAAGCCTTGGAAGTGCGCCACGCGCAAGACGCTCATCCGCCGCAACGCGATCACCCGCGCGCTCGCCGAGCAGGTACCGTTCGACCTCAAGACCCCGTGGCGTGATTTACCCAAGGCCGTCCGCGAACTCCTGCTCCACGGCGACCCCAAGCGCAAGTTCCTGCTCCCGCCGCCCAAGGGCCGTAAGCCCGTCGAGACCGCTTGGACCGGCATGTTCACCGAACTCGAGCACGCCTACCGCACCACCACCGGGGAATCGCTGCGCCAACGCCTGCTGCAGTTCCAGGCCGGTTCCGTCTGCGCCGGCTGCCAAGGCCGTCGCCTCTCCCCCACCGCCCTTTCGTTGCGCCTCAACGGAAAGACCATGGCCGAGTTCCTCGCGATGACCATTCCGGCTGCGCTGGAATTCACGAAGCAACTCGCCACGCATCCAGGCGTCATGCCTGCCGAGGAAGCCCGTCGCGGTCTTGAGCAACGTCTGGCGTTCCTGAATGACGCCGGCCTTAACTACCTCACGCTCGACCGCGAGTGCAGTTCGCTCTCCGGCGGCGAAGCCCAGCGCGTCCGCCTCGCCACGCAGCTCGGCCTCGGGTTGGTCGGCGTGACGTACGTCCTCGACGAACCCAGTATCGGCCTGCATCCGAGCGACCATCAGCGCCTCATCGGCTCGATCCGCGGCCTGCGCGACCTCGGGAACACCGTCCTCGTCGTCGAACATGACCGCGACATGATGCTCGCCGCGGACCACCTCATCGAAATGGGCCCGGGCGCCGGTATCGACGGCGGACGCATCGTCTTCGAGGGCACGCCCAAGGCCTGCGGCGCGCACGCGACCTCGCGCACCGGCGCTTACCTTTCCGGCCGGGCCACGCTGGAGGGCATCGTGAAGCGCAAGCCCATCGGCAAGGCCGCGATCACCGTCAAAGGCGCCACCGAGAACAACCTCAAGAACGTCACCGCCTCGTTCCCGATCGGAGCCCTCACCGTCGTCTGCGGCGTCTCTGGCTCAGGGAAGAGCACACTCGCCATCGATATCCTGTCCGCCGCCACCGCACGTAAGATCAACGGGGCCAAGTTCGTGCCCGGCCGGCACGCCGGCATCGACGGACTCGAGCAGATTACCGCGTTCACCGCCGTAGACCAGGAGCCCATCGGGCGCACCCCGCGTTCGAATCCCGCAACCTTCACCGGCATCATGGACCTCATGCGCGAGCTCTGGGCCGCGTTGCCGCTCGCCAAGGCCCGTGGCTACGGCCCCGGACGCTTCAGCTTCAACGTGCGCGGTGGCCGCTGCGAGACCTGCTCCGGCGAAGGCTCCGTCGCCCTCGACATGCAGTTCCTCGGCGAGACTTTCGTCGACTGCCCCAGCTGCGCCGGCCGCCGTTTCAATCGCGAGACGCTCGAAGTCCGCTTCAAGGGACTCAGCATCGCCGACGCCCTCGGCCTCTCGGTCAACGAGGCCGCCGAAGTCTTCCGCGCCCAGCCCAAGCTCGCCGAGAAACTCCGCACCCTCGCCGAGGTCGGGCTTGGTTACCTCAAGCTCGGCCAGGCCGCCAACACGCTCTCCGGCGGCGAAGCCCAGCGTCTGAAACTGGCGTCAGAGCTCGCCCGCCGCGACCACTCCGGCCGACTTTACGTCCTCGATGAACCCACGACCGGCCTGCACTGGGATGATATCGCCAAGCTACTCGCCCTGCTCGGACGTCTCCGTGACGCGGGCGCGACGCTCATCGTGATCGAACACCACGCCGACGTGATCCTCGCCGCGGACTGGGTGATGGAACTCGGCCCCGAAGGCGGCGAGAAAGGCGGCAAGCTCGTCTACGCCGGCCTGCCCGAAGGCCTGCTCAAGCAGAAGGGGTCGCCGACGGGGAGAGCGTTAGAGCAGCGTTCTTAGTTCGTTGTTCTAAGTTAAACCGACTACTTACGACTAAAGCTTCGGCGCAATGAGCGCGGCCACCGCATTCAGTTCCGCGACCTCGCTGTCATTGAATTCGTAAGGCTGCATCTTACCGATGCCGAGGACGCCGATGACCTTACCGTCGGCGCCGACGATCGGGACGGCGAGCGCGCCCTGGACATTGGTCTTCTGAGCGTCAGGCTTGGCGACGCCGCCGAGGTCTTCCTGAAGGTTGCAGAGCTGCACGGCCTCCTTGCGCTGGGCGGCGCAGCCGGCGATGCCTTTGCCAAACGGGATGTTGTCGATCTTCGGCAATAGCATCGGGAGAACGTGGGGCGGGATGCCGTGCTGGGTGACCAACGTGAGCAGCCCCGTGGACGAATCGGTCCGATGAATCGTCCCCGTGGCGCAGGCGAAGTTCTCGAGCACCTTGACCAGCACGGTATGCCAGTCGGGCTGACCGACGAGGAGTTCCGGGACACCAGCGGTGGATTGCGACATGGTAAGAAAATTAGACAACGCCCTTGGACATGCGTTCCGTCAGCCAGGCGAGGCCGCCGGCTTCGTCGCCGAAGACGCCGTCCAGCTGGGCTTCGAAGGCCTCGTCGAGGACCTGGGAGAACCAGCCGGCGGGCTTGTGGCCCATGGCGATGAGGTGGCGGCCGAGGATGATCTTCTTGGGGGCGGTCGAGGCGACCTGCAGGGCGGCCGCGCGTTCGGCGAGCCATTCGCCATGCGGAGAAGGACCATGCATACTCGCGGTGCCGCGACCACGACGATCGGCGAGGTCCACGCGGCAAAGGCGGTCGATGCGGACGACCTTGTTGGCGAGGCGGCGGACGGCGGCGTCACCAGCGCCGGCCTTGTGCAGGTAATACGGCTGACCGTGCCAGCGCACGAGCGGCAGGACGGAGTCGATGAGCTTCTTCTCGTTCGTGATCTGGGCGAGGAAGCGCGGGGCGAGGTTGAAGCTCTCCTCTTCATGGCCGTAGGCATGCCAGCGATTATCCTTATCTTCTTTCTTCGTCGTGGTCGCCTTGCCGATGTCGTGCAACAGCACGGAAAGCCCGATGATCAGGTCTTCGTCGCGGTCGCCGAGGCGCTCCTTGGCGTAAGCATCAAGGCACTCGCAGGTGTGATTCCAGACGTCTCCCTCAGGATGCCATTCCGGATCCTGCGGTACGCCGATCATGGCATGGAGTTCCGGGTAGAACTTCGTCCAGCCGCAGTCCTTGAGGACATTCAGGCCCACGGAGGGCTTACGGCCGCGGAGCAGGAGCTTCGTCCACTCTTCCATCAGGCGTTCCGGAGGGAGATCGGCCTGGGTGAGCGTGGCGCAGAGCGCGACCGTCTCAGGCGCGACGGAGAATTCGAAGCGCGCGGCGAACTGCATCGCGCGGAGGACGCGGAGGGGGTCTTCGGCGAACTTGGCGGAGACGTGCCGGAGGCGGTTCGCCTTCAGATCAGCCACGCCGCCCCACGGGTCAATCACCTCGCCCGTGAACGGGTCCCACATGATCGCGTTGAGCGTGAAGTCGCGGCGTTCCGCGGCATCCTTCGGCGTCATCGTCGGGTCGGCCTGCACGTCGAAATCCGTGTGCTTGGCGCCCGTGCGGTTCTCGCGGCGAGGCACCGAGACATCGACCGGGAAGTCCTTGAGCTTCGTCACGCCGAAGGCCGCGCCGACCGTGATGATGCCGAATTCCTTGCGTAGGGCGGCTTCGACCTGACGCGTGCCGAGGCCGTAGACCTCGATGTCTACGTCGAGTACCGGCACCTTCATCAGCGCGTCGCGCACGCAACCGCCGACCAGCAGCGGGCGGCCGCCGGCGTCACGCAGCAGCTCGACCACGCGCCGCACGGGCGCGAAGTCGCCATCGAGGCGGATGAGACTGGGCTGCAGGTCAGGCACGTCCCCACCCTACCGACGCACGGGCCGGAGGCGAGTGGTTTTGCGGCTCAGAGGTTGGTCGTGAAACCTTCCTTCAGCAGCCAGGCCTTCGCCGTGTCGCGACGGTCGCCTTGCAGCACGATCTCGCGGGCCTCGAGGGCGCCACCCGTACCGAGGGCGCGCTTGAGTTCCTTGAGCAACGCCTCGCGCATGCGCATCTCCTGCGATTCAATCCAGAGACCCTTGAGGATAGTCACTTCCTTACCACCGCGGCCGGCGCGTTCATATTGCAGGATGACCTTGCCCAGCTTCGGCTTCGCCTTGGCGACGGGCACGACCGGCTTCGGGGGCGGGCCAGGCGGCAGATCCTGGCCGTCCAGCTTATCGAAAGGACTGCCGCTCATGCGCCGCGTCCGCAGGTCCCCGCGCCCGGCGTGCCGCCCTGAAGGAAGACCAGCGCCTTCTCATAAGAGCGGCGGCGGAGGTAGTGATCGAGATCGCCGGGCAGACCCGATTCCGGGGCGGCCACTTCTGCATCAAGCACCCGCATGCACTCCAAAAGACCCTCTTTGGCGAGGCCCGGCTGGGCGAGGGACTGGAGCGTTTCCAGGATGCGTTGGCGGCGGACAGGGTCCATTTGCCCGCAGATTGCGGGGCTAACGGGGCTGGGGCAAGCCCTCGGGGCGGTTTTCATAGTGGACAAAAGGCAGGGGGCTTCCCTATACCAACCCTTCCTCTGGATGGATAGCTCAGTTGGTTAGAGCGTCTGCTTTACACGCAGAATGTCGTGGGTTCGAGTCCCTCTCCGTCCACCCCTTCCACCAAACTCTCAAGCCGCCATGACGCCCCCCAAGAAGAAGCACACGCTCTCCGCCCTCGTCGAAAACAAGTTCGGCGTCCTGGCTCGCGTGGCCGGCATGCTCTCTGGTCGCGGTTTCAATATTGAGACCCTTAACGTCGGCCCGACCCACGACCCGGCCTACTCGCGCATCACCGCGACCGTCGTCGCCGACGACGCCGCCCTCGACCGCTGCGTCAAGGCCCTCGATAAGCTGATCAATGTCATCACCGTGAACGACTTCTCCCGCGAGGAAGTCGACCACGTCGCCCGCGAGCTCATCCTCGTCAAGGTGAAGTCCGACAAGAAGACCCGCACCGAGATCCTCGAGATCGCCGGCCTCTTCCGCGCCAAGGTCGTCGACGTCGCCCACGACTCCCTGATCATCGAGTTCACCGGTAACGTGACCAAGATTTCCGCCTTCCTCGATCTCATCGAACCTTTCGGTATCATCGAAACCGCCCGCACCGGCGCCGTCGCCCTTACCCGCGGCCTCAAGAAGGCCTCCAAGTAACCTTTTCCACCAAAACCATGCCTGCCAAAGTGTACACCGACAAGGATGCCGATCTCGGCTTCCTGAAGAACAAGACCCTCGCCGTCCTCGGCTTCGGTTCCCAGGGACATTCCCACGCGATGAACCTCCGCGACAGCGGACTGAACGTCATCGTGGGCCTGTACAAGGGTTCCAAGTCCGCCGCCGCCGCGAAGAAGAAGGGCTTCAAGGTCTATGAGACCGCCGAAGCCGTCCGTCGCGCCGACGTCATGCTCGTGGGCATCCCCGACATGAAGCAGGCTTCCGTCTGGGAGAAGGACATCGCTCCTAACCTCGGCAAGGGTGGCAAGACCGTCCTCTTCATCCACGGCCTCTCGATCCACTACAAGCTGATCAAGCCCGGCAAGAACGTCGACATCGCCATGGTCGCCCCCAAGGGCCCTGGCCACGTCGTCCGCGCCCAGTACGTCGAAGGCAAGGGCGTCCCTGCCCTCATCGCCGTCCAGCAGGACATCTCCGGCAAGGCCACCAAGACCGCCCTCGCCTGGGCCAAGGGTATCGGCGGTACCCGCGCCGGCGTCATCAAGACCTCCTTCAAGGAAGAAGCCGAAACCGACCTCTTCGGTGAGCAGGCCGTCCTCTGCGGCGGTGCCTCCGAGCTCGTCAAGGTGGGTTACGAAACCCTCGTCGAAGCCGGTTACCAGCCTGAGATGGCCTACTTCGAGTGCCTCCACGAGCTGAAGCTCATCGTCGACCTCATGGTCGAGTCCGGTATCTCCGGCATGCGCTTCTCGATCTCCGAGACCGCCAAGTACGGCGACATCACCCGCGGTCCCCGCGTGATCAACAGCTCGTCCCGCAAGGCCATGCGCGAGATCCTCAAGGAAATCCAGTCCGGCAAGTTCACCGCCCAGTGGGTCAAGGAATACAAGGGCGGCCTCAAGAACTACAACAAGCTCCTCAAGAAGGGCGAGAACCACCCGATCGAAAAGACCGGACAGCGTCTCCGCGCCCTCATGCCCTGGGTCCAGAAGCGCAACATCCGCGGCGCTCAGGCCGAGTACACGACCAAGTAAGGGTCGCCGGGAAACCGGAAAACGAAGGGCCGACGCAAGTCGGCCCTTTTTCGTGCCCGCTTACTTCGCGGGCCCGGCGTTTAGCTTGTTCAACAGCTCGGTGCGTTCATTGAGGAGGCGCACGACCGTGTCACGTTCCTCGACGAGTTTACGTAGGTTCTCGTTCTGGGTGCGGATGGCGTCGTTCTGCTGCGTGACCACGGCGTTCTGACGGCGGATCGATTCGTTCTGGTTCGCGACAGCGGCGCGGAGCGGCGCGAGTTCAGCGACGGCCTGCCGGGCCGTGATCAACGCGGCGGCGGAGGTGGTCAATTCCTTGCGCACGGCTTCCTCGGCACGCTTCAGCTCGCCGACCCGCCCGTCGAGCCGACGGATCTCGGCGGCGTAGGTCTCGCCGAGGCGACGGGCTTCGGCGGATTGCTCGCGCAGTTCCCGTTCGGCCACGCGGGCGGACCGGAGCTCGGCCCTAAGCTCGGATTCGCGGACCCACTGCGAAGCGCAGAAGACCGAGAGCGCCACGCAGAGAGCGGCGAGGACGAGCGGCCAACGGAAACTCATCGGGCGGAGGACTTGACGGTGAAGGCGACTTTCTGGACGCCGGCACTGCGGACGAAATCGAGGACATCAATCATGCGGCCGTGCGGGGTGTCAGCGTCGCCGGCGATGTAGACCGCCACTCCGGCGTTGGCCTTGACGCGGGTGAGCAACGTCTGGCGGAGGTCAGGCAAGGTGGCGGCCTGCCGGTCGACGAACACCTGCCCGGCGCGGTCGACCGAGATCGTGACCGCATCAGTCTTGAGCTCGGAATGACCGGTGGCGGCGCCTTCGAGGTTCACCGGCATGCAGTGATTCTTATGGAGCGTCACGCTCACGAGCATGAACGCCGCCAGCAAGAAGAACATGATGTCGATCAGCGGGATGATCTCCAGCCGGGCGCGCCGATGCGGCAACGGGGACGGTATCTTCACGAGGCCCTCCCCTTCTGGATGGCGACCTGCAGGGTCGTCGCGGCGGCCTCAAGATCGGCCTGCAGGCCGCTCAGGCGACTAGAGAGCAGGTTCAGCGGGACGAGCGTCACGATGGCGATGCCGAGGCCCGCGGCGGTCGCGATGAGCGCCTCGCCGATGCCGCCGGTGACCTTCGTCACGGCGAGCTCGTCCGAGCCGATCGAAGTGAACGAGCCCATGATGCCGGTGACCGTCCCCAGCAGGCCGAGCAGCGGGGCCAGCGTCACGAGCGTGTCGAGCACGGTGATGAAACGGGCCGCTTCGCGAAGCTCGGCGGCGGACGCCACCTGGACAGCGCCCTCGAACGAGCCCGCGCGGTGGGCAAGCCCGGCACGGAGCACGCGGGCGACGGGATCTTCGGACTTCGCGACGGCCTGCTCGGCGGCGGTCCAGTCGCCCGCTTCGGCGGCCTTGAGGGCGGCGGCGACGGCGGCGGCATCGCGGCGACCCGAGGTGCGGAACCACCACACGAGGCGCTCACCTACGACCGCGATGGCGATCAAGGCGGCGATGAGCAGCGGATACATGATCGGTCCACCTTGCAGGAAGAGGTCGACCGCAGTGTTGGCGAGGGGGAGGGACATGGAGGGGGTTATTGGAGTTCGAAAATGAGGGGGACCAGGAATCGGCGGGGGACTCCGGGCGCCCACGTCCACTGATGACGCAGCCAGTCGATGGCATGCTGGTCGAGCGACGGATGACCGCTGGATTCGCGGACCGCGACGGACGAGGGCGCGCCGGAGGCGGCGACATCGACGAGGACGAGCAGACGACCTTGGACGCCCTGCTGACGGGCCCAACGAGGATAAGGCGGATCCGGGAAATCCCCGGGCATTTCAGGTACGAAACGTTCGGCGGACGGAGCCGCGGAGACCACGGGACGGGAAAGCACAACGGAGGCGATGGGACGCAGGTTGGAGACCGGGACCAAGGCAGGCATGGCGGTCACCGGCACGGCAGCTATTGGTGCGACGGCGGCGACGATTTCCGGCGAGGCCGTCGGAACATGCGGCGATGCTTCGGCGATTACTGGCGAGGGGCTCGCGGGCTTGGCCGGCGGGGTGAAATACTGGACCGGTGCACCGGCCCCGTGGTCATGATCGTGTTCGGCGGGCAGACGCACCGGGCCGTCCAGTTCGCCCAGCACGCAGACCACAATCGTCGCCGCGCCGAGGGCGGCGGCCCAGGCGTAGAGGCGGTCTTGCGAGGCGATGGAGAGAGCGGCGGCCAAAAAGTTCAGAAGCTCAGCTTCAGACATGCTTCTAGTCCACGACCCGGTAACGGCAAGGCATCCTTGATGAAGGAGGAGGCGTTACGGGCTTCGACATCGAAGAGGTTCGTGAGGCGGAGCGTGAAGCGGGCGGGGGCGCCGGCGAATTGGAAGTCGTGGCCGAAACTGGCGCCGACCATCGTGTAACCTGCCGTCGGGGTCTCATCCGTCGCGAAGCGGTCCTGCGCGAGGTGATAAGTGGCGTCCAGGCGCCAAGACCAGCCCGACTGCAAACCGTGCAAGGCCGCGCCGACGCGGCCGGGCGAGATGCGCGGGAGCGCTTCGGAAGTGTCGCGGTTCGAGGCGCGGAGGGAGTCGCCGAAGAACTCGAGCCCGTGCTTCGAGGTCGCCTCGTCCTGCAGCTGGAAGTTCACCTTCGCTTCGGCGCCATAGAAGTCCGCTGGCACGGAGACGAAGTCATGGCGTGCGAGCTGGTCGACGCCGGAGGAGTAATTCGGGCCGGGTGTGGCGCGCCCGGTCAGATCAGGCCCGAAGCCGTTCGCCTGCTGGGCGATGAAGGAACTGAAACGATTGTAGTAGACCGAGAAGCTACCCGAGATCGTGCCGCGCGTCTTGGCGAGTTCGAGCTCGAGTCCGACGCCCTTCTCCTTGCCCAGCGTGCGATCGCCGACCTCATAGGCGTCGGTGCCCATGTGCGGGCCATCGGCGTAGAGCTCCTGGAAGTTAGGGGCGCGTTCGGTGCGGGTCAGGCTGAGCGTGGTCGACCACTGGGCGTTCAGGTCCTTGACCCAAGCCAGCGCCAGGCTCGCCGGCGTGAACGAAGCGGAAGCGGCGGCGGGATTGCTTACGAGGCCTTCGTGCGTCCACGCGTCGGCGGACACCTTGGCGGACTCGACGCGGAAACCATAACGGAGACGGGAGTCAGTCGAGAGCGACTGGACGAACGAGCCGAAGAGCGCGTCGTTGGCGTTGCGCGTGTTCGGCAGGAAGGCTTCGTCACCGGTCACCGCGAAATCGAAGCGGCCGGACTGCACGCCCACGACGCCTTCAAGGGCGCCGATCTTCGTCAGTTCGAAGTCGACGCGTGCATCCCAGCCCTGATTGGTGAAAGTGCTGCCCGCGACGCCGCCATCGAACTCGGAGTGTTCGTAGTCGGAGACGCCGAGCTTGTAGCTGACGGACTTCAACGCCGCGGCCGGCGCGTTGACTGAGCACGCCAGGTCCCAGCGGCGTTGACGCAGGCCGATCTCGACGCCCGGCTCGGTGACGCCATAGGTCGAGTCCAGTCCGGAATAGGAAAGCCCGACATAACCAGACGGGCCGACGCGCGAGACGCCGAAGCCAGCGCCCTGGCTGTCGCTGGCCGTATCGGCGATGCGGCCGATCGGCGTGGAGAGGTCAGTCGTCGACTTCGTGAAGCCGTCGAGATGGAAGGCGAAGTCGCCTGCGCTGCCTTCGGCCAGGGCCGAGAGCGAACGGAGCCCGTCGGCCGAACCCGCGCGACCAAAGAGCGTGAACGCACGGGGCAGTCGTTCGACCGGGATGCGGTTATCGATCACGTTCACCACGCCACCGAGGATGCTCGAGCTATAGAGCAAGGCAGCCGGGCCGCGTAGCACCTGCACCTCGCGGATCGTCAGCGGATCGAGGCTCACCGCGTGATCGGGACTCGCGCTCGAAGCATCGAGGCTGCTCGTACCGTTCTGGGCGATCTTCAGGCGATCGCCTTCGAGACCGCGGATCACTGGGCGGCCCGAGTTAGGACCGAAGTAACTCGAGGCCACGCCGGGGATGTCGGCGAGCACATCGCCAAGAGTGGTTGCCGAAAGGGCCTCCAGCCCGGCGCCGCTGAGTCGCAGGGGAGGCGTGACCGCGGTGATTTCGCCGCCGATAGCCGAGCCCTTGATTACGACAGGCTTGAGCTTCTGCGGGGCGGGCTCTTGCGCGGAGACGGTGAGCGTGGCGGCGGCGAGGAGAAAGGCGGTGTGGAAGGGGCTCATTGGCGGGGTTTCCTTATTGCAATACAGTTGCAAAAAGGAACAGCAAGGGGGAATCATCGGGTTTGCAGTCCGCGGATAATTGCACGGACTACTGCCACCCCCCATGCGTGAGTCCCCCTCCACCCCTGATTCCATCCATTCGGATGCGTTCCTGGCGCGCCTCATGCGCGACCAGCTCAAGCTCTCCATCGCCTGCGCGCTGTGCTTCGTCGTCGCGCTCGTCGCCCTGCCCTTGCTGAACTACTTACAGCCGGAGTTCATGGCCCAGCGCGTGTTCGGCTTCACGCTCACGTGGTTGATCCTCGGCGTGCTCTTCTTCCCCTTCGTGTGGATCATCTCCTATGTCTTCATCAAGCGCTCCATCGCGCTCGAGGACGCCGAAGCCAAAGCCGCCTTGGACGGCATGAACAAGTAACATGAACGCCCTCCTCGCCGCCGCCGGCATCGATCCCTGGATCGCCATCTGCTCCCTCGTCACCGTCGTCATCACCGTCGGCATGGGCTTCTGGACCGCCGGAAAATCCAAGAGCGCCGGCGACTTCTTCGTCGCGGGCCGCTCGGTCTCCGTCGGTTGGAACGCCTCCGCCATCTCGGGCGAGTACCTCTCCGCCGCGTCCTTCATGGGCGTCGCGGGCATGGTGATGCTCAACGGCTACGACGCGCTCTGGTATCCCGTCTGTTACGCGTGCGGCTACCTCTTCCTCCTGCTCTTCATCGCCGGTCCGCTGCGTCGCTTCGGCGCCTACACCATCCCGGACTTCGCCGAAGGCCGCTATGACTCGCCGTTGTTCCGCAAGATCGCCGTCTGCTTCGTCCTGTTCATCGGCTTCTTCTACACCATGCCCCAGATGAAAGGCGCCGGCACCACGCTCGCCTACATCTTCCCGGGACTGCACTATTCCGTCGGCGTCATCGTCGTCGGCGCGGTCATCACCCTCAACGTGTCGCTCGGCGGCATGAAGGGCATCACGCTCGTCCAGGCCTTCCAGTATTGGCTCAAGGTCTTCGCCATCACTATCCCGATCTTCGTGCTGGCCTCCGTCGTCGGCCATTACCAGCAGCACCTCGAAGCCAATAAGACCGCCCAGGAAACCGTCGCCGCCGCCCCTGCGGGCATCGAGCGCAAGGCCCTCACGGCCAAGGCGCCGAAGGACGAACAGTGGATCGCGCCGTTCGGCAGCCTGACCACCAAGGCCGTCGACAACGCCATCAAGGCCGCCAAGACCCCTGAAGAGAAAACCGCGCTCGAGGCGAACAAGAAGCCGTACTCCCTCCTCTACACCTACTCGCTGATCATCGCGCTCGTCTGCGGCACCGCCGGTCTGCCGCACATCCTCGTCCGCTTCTACACCAACCCGGACGGCGTCGCCGCGAAGCGTACCACGATGTGGGTGATGATCCTGATCGGGGTCTTCTACGTCTTCCCGCCCATCTACGGCGTCATCGGTCGGTCGCTCATGCCGGAACTCTATGACGCGATCGGCTCCAAGGGCACCGATAAGGTCGTGCTCGAACTGCCCACGCTGCTCGCCGGCCGCGATTACCCGCTCCTCGGCTCGGTCCTCTCGGGCATCACGTGCGCGGGCGCCTTCGCCGCATTCATGTCCACCTTCTCCGGACTGCTCGTCTCCATGTCCAGCGCCCTGGCGCATGACATCTACGGTCGCATGCTGAAGCCCGAATCATCCCCCGAACAGCGCCTCAAGGCGTTCAAGTGGGCCGCCGTCATCATCGGCGTGGTCTCCGTCGGCCTCGGTACGCAGGTCGAGAAGCTCAACATCAACTACCTCGTCGGCCAGGCCTTCGCCATCGCGGCGGCCAGCTACTTCCCCTTGCTCTTCATGAGCGTGTGGTGGCGCGGCATGACGATGAAAGGCGCGGCCACCGGCATGCTCGTCGGCGGCCTCATGGCCCTCGGGGCGATCACCCTCACCACGCTGTCCGACGTCTACGCCGTGCAGTCGTTGGCCGACTTCTGGGTCGCGAACCCGCTCGTGCGCATCCTCTGCGAACAACCCGCCATCTGGGCCGTACCGCTGTCGATCATCCTGATGATCGTGGTCTCGAAGGCCACGGCTTCGACGGTCCCCGCCGACGTCCGCATGAAGATGCTCGTCCTGCATGCCCCGGAAGCCTTGGGCCTGAAGCAGGAATACATCAAGGAACACGAAGGCCTCGGCGGTCACTGATCAAGATTCCCGGGGCGGATTATTCCGCCCCCGGGAAACTTGAAACTTGGAAGTCCTGCATGGGCTGTCTTTGCTGACGGCGTGCCGAACGAACTCACCGAAGACGACTCCCGCGCCTATGGCGTCGTCCAGGCGTTCTCCTTGTTCCTCTCCGGCGGCGCCCTGTACGCCGCCACGCTTCTGACCTACCGCGGCGCTGAGGTCTTCCTCGGCCTCGTCGCAGACCCTTACGACCGTGTGGTCTGGCTCGGCGTCGGCATGGGTATCCCCGTCGCGCTCTGCGGCGCGGTCATCGCCGTCCAAGCCACGCTGAATCGCCCTTGGGACCTCCTGAGGGTCGCCGCCACCATCCTCCTCGTCGGCAACCTCGCCATCCCCGCCGCCTGGGGAGTACTCTGGCTCATCCGCCCGAGCTAATCTTTCGTCATGTCCGGCCCCATCGTCATCGTCACCCGCGGTAGCCCGCTGGCCCTCCAGCAGACGCACGACGCGGCCGCTCGCCTGCAGGCGGCGCTCGGCCGGCCGACGGAGATCCGCATCCTGACCACGACCGGCGACCGACAGGCGAGCTGGTCACTCGAGAAGCAAGGCGGCAAAGGCCTCTTCACCGCCGAACTCGAGCAGGCCTTGCTCCGGGGCGAAGCCGACCTCGCCATCCACAGTTCGAAAGACCTTCCGACCGAAATGCCGGCCGGCCTCGCCATCGCCGTCTGCCTGCAGCGCCAGGACGCGCGCGACGTGCTCGTGCGCCGCAGTGAGATCGCCAACCCGAAGCTCATCGCCACCGGTAGCCCGCGCCGTCGCACTCAGGGCGCCCTCGCCTTCCCGCAAGCTCAGTGGATCGAACTACGCGGCAACGTCGACACGCGCCTGAAGAAGCTCGCCAACGGCGATGCCGACGCCTCCTACCTCGCCGCCTCCGGACTCGACCGCCTCGGCATCAAGGAGTGGCCCGGTCTTTCGTTCGAGCCCGTCGCCCTCACCGATATGGTCCCCGCCGCCGGCCAGGGAGCCGTCGCGCTCCAATCCCGTTCCGCCGATATCGCGCAGTATGTCGCCGCAGGCTGCGCCGCCACGACCTATTCGGTGACCGTCGAACGCCTATTCCTCGCCAAGCTCGGCGAAGGCTGCCACACCGCGTTCGCGTGCCACCATGTCGCGGGTCGTGTGCACCTTTTCCGCGCTGACTTCGGTTTCCGCGACTTCGCTTTCCCCGTCACCGACCTTGCCGCGGCCTCCGCCTTGGCCGACGACATCCTCCGCCAGATCCTGCCCCGCTGAACATGAGCAAACTCCCTCTCCGCGATCGCCTCGTCGTCCTCACCCGTCCGGAAGGACGTGGCGCCGACTGGAAGACCGCCCTCGTCGACGCCGGCGCGGCGGTGTCCGAGCTGCCGCTGCTCGAGATCAAGTTCGAGCCCGATGACACCGTCCTGAGCGAAGTCCTCGACGCCATGGGCGAATACGACTGGGTGATCTTCACCAGCGCCAACGGCGTGCGCGGATTCTTCGACCGCTTCTTCGAGCGCTTCACCGACATCCGTTCCGTGGGCGGCGTGCGCTTCGCGTGCCTCGGACCCGCGACCGAGAAGGCCCTGCGCCAGTACCACCTGGAGAGCGACCTAACCGCCACGCAGAACGACGCCTTGTCGCTCGGTCGCGAGCTGATGAATAAATACGACGTCGAGAACCAGAAGATCCTCGTCGTCACCGGCAACCTCAACACCCCCGAACTTCCGCGCCTGCTCGCCGACGGGGCGATGGGGATCGTCGACGTCATCAAAGTCTACGCCACCGAGGAGAAGTCCGTCGCCGAATCGCCCGAGGCGGCTGAGTTCCGCCGGCGCGGTGCGGACATCATCGTCTTCGCCAGCCCTTCGGCAGTGGAATCCTTCCTACACCAGGCCGCTTCGCTGCGTCCGGACGCCGGTGCGCGCCAGCCCAAGGCCGTGGCCATCGGAGCCACGACCGCGGATGCGTTGCGCAAAGCTGGTATCCCGCTGGCCGGGACTGCTTCCGCCCCGACCGCCATCGCTATTCGCAACGCGGTGATTGAAGCCCTCACATGATTGGCAAGGCGCGCATCAAGGTCTGCGGGATCACCCGCACCGCCGACGCCACCATGGTCCTGGCTTTGGGAGCTGATTTTCTGGGCATCAACTGCTGGAGCGGCTCACCTCGGTTCGTCCCCGCCGACGCCCGAGCGGCGCTGCTGCGCGAAATCCCGGCGGATAAGCGTGTCGCCGTGACCGTAAACCCGACCGTCGCTGAAGCCGCCGCGCTCATCGCGGAAGGCTTCGCCATCGTCCAGGCCCACTTCGATCCGGCGAAGAACGAGTGCGACCCCAAGGCCCTCTCCGCCCAGCTCGGCGTAAAGCATCTCTGGCTGGCGCCCAAGCTCGCGGACGGCGCCGAATGGCCCGCCGACCTCATTCCTCTCGCTGAAGGCTTCGTGCACGATGCGCATGCCAAAGATGCCTTCGGAGGTACCGGCAAGCTCTCGGACTGGACCCGCTTCCAGAAACTCGTGCAAAAGTACCCCCAAAGCCTGTGGATTCTCGCCGGTGGCCTTGGCCCGGATAATATCGCCGCGGCCGCTCAGTCCGGAGCAGGCTTTTTTGACCTGAATAGCGGGATAGAAGTCGCACCTGGCCTGAAATCTGCCGAAAAACTGGCTGGCGTATCGGAAGTCTTGCTTAAAAATAATCAATCGTAAGACCTGCCCCCCTTTCTGGGCACTTGGCACGGGTGATGCATAAGTGGTCTTGCTCAACCGAACGCCTAACCCAACCTAAACACACCACCATGAAGCTCGTCGTCGCCATCATCAAACCCTTCAAACTTGAAGAAGTTAAGGACGCTCTCGCCGAAATCGGCATCGAGGGTATGACCGTAACTGAAGTCAAGGGCTTCGGCCGCCAGAAGGGTCACACGGAGATCTACCGCGGTTCTGAATACACCGTCGATTTCCTCCCCAAGGTGAAGATCGAGGCCGCCGTCGCTGACGAGCAGGTCGAGAAGGCCATCGCCACGATTTCCAAGGCTGCCCTGACGGGTAAGATCGGCGACGGTAAGATCTTCGTGATCGGTCTTACCGACGTCATCCGCATTCGCACCGGCGAGCGCGGCCCTGCCGCCATCTAAGTCCCCCTGTTCGGAGCAAGCAGAAGGGCGTCCCTCGGGACGCCCTTTTTCTTTGG
>DBCR01000010.1:0-24196 GCA_002293125.1 Opitutia bacterium UBA953 | reverse complement strand
TTTCGCGGCGGCTTTGGCCGCGGCCCTGGCGGCATCGCGCTTGGCCAGCATGCCGGGCGAGTTCCACTTGATCACATGGTAGGTCGCCTGCCCTTCGCCCGCGTTGCGGATGGCGTGGTCGATGTTGGCGGCTTGGAAGATGACGGAGCCTGGTCCGAGCTTGACCCAGTCGCCGGCGACGAGCGCCTCGACGGTGCCCTCCTTCACGATGAGCAGCTCCTCGTCGGCGTGCTGGTGGGGCGGGTGCGGTGCCTGGCCAGGATTCAGCGTCGTGATATGATATTCAAGTTCGTCGAGGGTCGCGGTCGGGGCCTCGCAGACCTTACGGTAGGCACCGATCTTGGTGGGCTTGACGACCATCTTCTCCCAATCAAACGCCATCGAGCCCATGATGGGCTTCGGGGTGGGCACGGTGGCGGCGATTCGGTCCTGGCCGATGAAGCCGAGGAGGCCAAGGCAGACGGAGGCGGTCAGGGCGGCGACGGCGAGGTCGCGACGGGTCGGGGTGATCATGGGTCATTTCTAGGAAGCCCGCCGAGGGGAGTAAAGAGCCCATCCAGACGCCTTGCCCTCCGGCCGACCCCGGGCCTAATCTCCCGCATGCTTCGCCCTGCGCCCCGATGGACGGCCGCCCTGCTCGCCTTGGCGTGCCTGCTCGCAGGCTGCGGCGACGGCAAGACGACCGCCGAGAAAAAGGCCGCCGAAGGCTACCTCATTATCAATAATATGGCCGAGCCTTCGGGGCTAGATCCGCAGACCATCACCGGACTAAGCGAGAGCCATATTATCGCCGCCCTCTTCGAAGGCTTGGTGAATTACGACCCGAAGGACTTGCATCCCATCCCGGGCGTCGCCGAAAGTTGGGCGATGTCGAAGGACGGCAGGACCTGGACCTTTCGCCTGCGCGAGAATGCCCGCTGGTCAAACGGCGACCCCGTGACCACCGCCGACTTCCTCTTCAGCTACGAACGGATGCTCACCCCGAGCTTCGGAGCGGAATACGCCTCGATGCTACACGGCATCCGCGGCGCCAAACATTTCCACGCCGGTAAGTCCAAGGACTTCAAGACCGTCGGCCTCCGCGCGCCCGACGCACGCACGCTCGTCATCGAGCTCGAGGATCCCATCCCTTACTTCCTGCAGCTCCTCTGCCACCACAGCTGGATCCCCGTGCACCCCGGCACGATCCTCAAGCACGGCAAGATGGATTCGCTCAATACGCTGTGGACCCGGCCTGGTTCGCTCGTGGGCAACGGCGCCTTCACGTTGGAAAAATGGGAAGTGGCCCGCCGCGTCGTCGTGCGCAAGAACCCGCGCTACTGGAACGCCCAGGAGGTCTCGCTCAACGCCGTCGAATTCCGCGCCATCTCCGACCTCTTCGCCGAAGAACGCGCCTTCCGCGGTGGCGAACTCCATGTCACCGGCGCGGTGCCGCCGTACAAGGTCGCCAAACTACGCGAGCAGAAGGCCCCGCAACTGCGCCTCGATCCGTTCTTGGCGACCGTCTTCGTCTGGGTGAACTGCGACATCAAGGGAACGAAGCCGGCCGACCTCGCGGCCCGCAAGGCGCTGCTCGATCCGCGCGTCCGTCAAGCGCTTGGCATGGCGATCGACCGGAGTCTCGTCGCCGAAAAAGTCCTGCGAGCCGGCGAGGCCCCCGCGTTGCATTTCACTCCGCCCGGCACCGGCGGCTTCCAGCCGACCGCGCGATGGAAACAGGATGCGAACGAGGCTCGCCGCCTGCTCGCCGAAGCGGGCTACCCCGGTGGCAAGGGCCTGCCGAAATTCGATTACCTCTACAATACGTCGGAAGGGTCGCAGATGGTGGCCCAGGCCTATCAGGAAATGTGGCGTCGCGAACTGGGGGTCGAAGTGGAACTGCGCAACCTGGAGTGGAAGGTCTACCTATCCGCCATGCGCAAAGGCGAATTCCACCTCTGCCGGGGAGCCTGGGTCGGCGACTATAACGACCCGAACACCTTCCTCGAGATGCTCATCACCGGCAACGAACTCAACCAATCCAACTGGAGCGACGCCGAATACGACCGCCTCCTCGGACTGGCCGCCAAGGAAACCGACATGACCCAGCGCTTCGGTTATTTCCAGCAGGCGGAGGCCCGCCTCATCAGCCAAGCGCCCATCCTGCCCGTCGTCTTCAACAAGAACAAGTTCCTCATCCGCCCCGAGGTACAAGGCTGGTATCCCACCCTGCTCAACCAGCACCCTTTCACCGCCGTCCGGCTCGTTCCCGCGAAAGGGGATTGAACGGAACCTCCCCTCACCTACCCTGACTTCATTCCCATGCGCTCCCTCGTCCTCGCCCTGCTAGCCACCCTCGCCGCCGTCTCCGGCCTCGCCCAAGCCGACCCCCTCCGTTCCACCGGCGGCGACGAAAAGGCCTTTGCCAAGCTCCGCGGCATCACCTTCTTCTTCATCGACGTCACCACGTCCGAAAGCCGACCCGAGGATGCCGACCTGCGCGGCGAAATCCGCGACGCGATGGAACTCGAGATGCGCCGCGCCAACATCGTGCCGCGCTCGGTCGATGGCCTGACGCCGGAGGCCACTACGCCCCTCCTGACCATCGAGGTCCGCCTCGACCGCGGCCTTGGCCGCTACAACGCGGACGTCATCTTGGCCGTGCGCGACAACGCCACGATCACCCGCAACAAGGAAGCCGTCCTCGCCCAGTCCTACTCCCAGTCGAAGCGCGCGATGGGCACCTCCGACACGACGCTGAACCGCGAGGTGAAGGCCCGCAGCCGCGAACTTGTGCAGGAGCTCCTGGCCGGCATCAAGACCCTGAAGTAAGGCCGTAGGCCTCGCCTCCTTGGAACTCCTGAAGAAGATGCGCGGCGACGAGGCCGTCCTCTTCTATCACAACTTGCGCCGAGAGGCCCGCTGGCCCAAGTATTGGCTCTGAACTTATGTCCTCCGTCGAAGCCCGCCTCACCGAACTTGGCAACACCCTGCCGACCCCTCCCGCCGTCGCTGGCGCTTATGTCCCGGCCGTTCGGACGGGCAACCTGCTCTACCTCGCCGGCACGCTGCCGATGAAGGACGGCAAGGTGGCGTCGCTCGGCAAGGTTGGTCGCGAGGTCGACATCGCCCAAGCCGCCGTGGCCGCCAAGCTCTGCGTGCTCAATGCGCTGGCCAACGCCAAGGCCGCCTTGGGCTCGCTGGATCGCGTCAGCCGCGTGGTGATGGTCAATGGTTTCGTCAACGGCGTCGATGGCTTCAGCGACAGTCCCAAGGTGCTCAACGGCGCCTCGGAGTTCCTGCTCCAAGTCTTTGGCGACGCCGGCAAGCACGCGCGCGCCGCGGTTTCCGTGAACGGTCTACCCCTCGGCGTCTCCGTTGAGGTCCAGATCGTGCTCGAGGTCCGCGACTGAACCGGCTCAGCCGTCGCTCGCGCTTATTTTGCTGAAGTCGATCTTGAAGGCCTTGCCGCCCGGCGGCTTGCCGCAGTTACCAATCCTTCCGCAGGCGCGTTTGACCAACTCGGCCATACGTGCGTCAGACGGGGAGGTCACCCAACCGGAAAAACTGGCGAACCCGGAAGCATCGATGGCGACCGTGACACTGCAGGAGCCCGCGGAGGCAATCGAGGCGCCCTCGGCCGCGAGGATTTCGTTCCAAGCGCTCCGGAGCTTAGCCTCGACTTCGCCGGCGTAGAGTTGCCGCTCCGAAGCCGAACCGCCTTCACCGCCGTTATCACCGGTGCCGTAGTTTCGACCCTTCTTGACGGAAACGCCGCCGATACCGCCCGTCTTGGACGACGTGCCTGGCTTGCCGACGCCCTTCGAGTTATTGAAGTCTCCGAGCGTCGTCTTCTTGGGATTATTGCTGCTCGTTCCGTTCTTGCTCGAAACCTTGGTCATTGTCTTGGGCGAGTTCGCCGAAGACTGCGCGGCCTCTTCGGCCTGCTCGCGTTCACGAAGAATCTTCGCCACATCGAGCTTCTTGAGATGGATGCGGGCGACGCCGCTGTTAGAACCGGATTCGGAACCCTTGGCGACGCCGGCGACCTTGCCGATCTCACCCGGGCGTTTGCCAGGGATGCTATTCATGTCGATCTGCAGACCGGGGTCGACGGACTCAATGGTTTCGCCGCCATGACGTGCGGCATACCAGGAAAAACCGACGATCACGCCGATGATGCCGAGGTGCACCGCGACGGAGCCGATCCAACCTTTGCCTCCGTTCGACATCTCAGCGGGTCTCGGTGTCGAAGGACGCCTTCGTCAGGCCTTTGGCCTTGGCCGCGGAGAGGACGTCGATGATCTTCTGGAAGGCCAACACGCCGTCACCGCGGATACGGACGACCGGCTGGTCCGCCTCGGGTAGCGCCGCCAGACTGGCGAACTCAGCCTCCAGTTGAGCGAAGGTGACGGGGCGAGCGCCGATCGCATAGGCCCCATTTCGGTCAATGGTCACGATACGGTACTGTACCTTCGCGTCCGGCGTCTTACCGGCGCCCTTGTCGGACTTGGGCAGATTGACCGCGGTGGTCTGCTCCAGCACCGGCGCGGCGATCATGAAGATGATCAGCAACACGAAGCAAAGATCGAGCATCGGCGTCACGTTCAGCTCGCTGATGACGTGGAGCCGGTTGGGTCTGGAGAAGGAGCGGGCCATGCGGGCTTACTGGGCGTCTTCCCAACCCGGCAAGGCGGCCGGAGGTTCGGTGGCGATCGGCGCCGACGTGGCCGACGCGGTGACCGCGACAGGAGAAGCCGGGGCGGAGGCGCGAAGGAGGCGCTCGCGCTCCTGGACCGCTTCGAAGTTACGGCGGGCTTCGCCTTCGAGCTCGAGTTCGACGCGGTCGGCGAGCGAGCTCGCGAAATTCTCCAGCTCGGTCGTCATGATCTTCACCTGCGTGAGCAGGTAATTGTAGCCGAAGGTGGCGGGGATCGCGACGAGCAGGCCGAGCGTCGTGGTGACGAGGGCGCCGCAGACGCCGGGAGCGAGCTGCGCGATGCTGGCCTTCTCGGTCAGCGCGCCGAAGGTGACCATCACGCCCCAGACGGTGCCGAGCAGGCCGAGGAACGGCCCGCCGGAAACAAGCGAACTGAGGATGACCATCTTTTCCTCATATTTCACCATCGTGCGGGCGACGCCACGCTGCACCGCGTTCTCGACGTGGCCCATGCACAAAGTGACGTCGGACTGACGGACGAGGCGCCCCTTGTGCCGCTGCACGGCGGACACCGCTTCAGCGACGAGGAATTCATAAGGTCCGAGATTCGAACCGCGTGGGAAGTTGAGCGCGACGACGGAAGGCTCATCACGCAGGCGACGCTCGAACGCGTGGTTACGACGGCGGAGTTCTTGGACGTCGGACCATTTACCGATCATCGCACCCCAACCGATGAAGGAGCAGATGAGCAGGACGCCGGCGACAGCCAGTCCGGCGGAATCCATCTGCTGGAAATACCAGAGAGCACCCTTCGCCGAGTCAGCTAGCACGATCGTGAGGACAGGAGAAAGCATCGCTTTCATAGGCAATCCGCCATCGGGATGGCTTCAACCTGAAAAGGTTCGTGGTCGCACTTGAATCGGCAGCCGTTCGCGTGCATGGTGGGAGTGCTTGATTCCTCGTCCGCCATCCTGCCAGGGCTGCGTCCAGAACGCCGTCGTGTACTTCACCCTCGTCGCCGGGGGGAAAGCGGAGACCTACGCCTGCTGCCAAGGCTGCCCCTCCCTGCTCTCGGACTCCATCCTGCCTTCCCTCGCGCTCGGGCTCAAGCTGACCGTCCCCACCCCCGTCGGCCGGGGCAAATGCCCCACCTGCGGCTTCCGGTGGGCTGACTTTGACCGGGTCCATCGCTTCGGCTGCGCCACCTGCTACGAGGCGCATGCCCCCCAGGCTTTGGCCACCATCGCCCGCATCCAGCCAGGCCTAGAACACCATGGCCGCCGCCCCTATGATGCCGCCGCCGACCGCGAGGCTAAACTGACCAAGGCCCGTCTCCTCCTTAAATCCGCACTCAGGGAAGAGGACTATGAGACCGCCGCGGTCCTCCGGGACCAAATTGCGGAAATCGAAGCCAGCCTCCCGGGAGCCCAGTCCTGACCTTATTAGAATGAAGCCCTTAGCCCTGCTGACCAACGACGACGGCATCAACGCCGCCTTCCTCCACGCCTTGGTCGCCGCCTGCATGGCCGAAGGCTTCGACGTCGTCGTCGCAGCCCCCTCGGGCGAACGCAGCTGGATCGGCCGCGCCTTTAGCCGCCACCGCGAAGTCACCCTCGCCGACTACCCGAACCTCGGCCGGCAAGCCTGGTCCATCGACGGCACCCCCTCCGACTGCGTCAACATCGCCCTCGGCCACCTCATGCCCGTGAAGCCCGACGTGGTCCTCTCCGGCATCAACATCGGCTTCAACGCCACCATGCCCCTCTGCCTGAGCTCCGGCACCCTCGCTGGTGCGACCGAAGGCACATCCTGGGGCCTGCCGGCCGTGGCCTGCTCCCTCGACCTCGAGAAATCGCTCTTCGAACAGGTCCACCGCAACTCGGCGGTCTGTCCTCCGGCCCTCCGCCCACACCTCGAGGCCGCCTGCCGCCACGCCGCCCGCTTCGCTAAGGGACGCGTCGGCCTGCCCAGCCACGATCTGCACGTGCATAGCCTCAACTACCCCGCGAGTGTCACCGACGATACCGCGATGGAACGAAGCACGCCGGCCCTCGTCCGCCACGGCTCCCTCTTCAAACGTTCGGCGCAGGGCTTCTCGTTCGCCTGGAACGATGGTGAGAACCTCACCACCGATAAACAATCAGACCTCGCTGTATTGGAGCGAGGCCTGATCAGTCACACGGTCTTCGACTTCGGCGCCACCGCGCCGCTCTGAGCCGGCTCAGTGGGTGTGGCCATGATCATGGCCATCGCCATGATCATGGTCGTGGTCGTGATGACCTTCGCCCGCGAAGAGGACCGGCAGGAGGAGCACCAGGCCGCCGATGAAGGCCGGCGCCCAAGCGTTACGCAGACCGTGGTCAGCGAGGTAAGGATAGAAGGCCACGTAGCTGGCAAAGGCCCAGGCACCGAGGTGATTGGTGAAGATCCAGAGACCCTTCAGGCCGCCATCGTTGGCGCGACGCTGGACATAGACGGAGAGGAAACCAGCGAAGAAAGTAGCCGAGATGATCAGCAGGAAGAGGGCGAACGGAGCCCAGATTCCGGCGGCGTCGTGATGAATCTTCTCGGCCTGCTTATTCACTTCAGGCTCAGCGGCGGCTTCCGCCGCAGCGATGGCGGACTTCTCGTCGAAAGCCTTGCCTTTGGCGGCGGCCTTGGCCTTGGCGACGGCCTTCTCCACCAGCGCGGCCTTCACGGCGGCTTCCTTGGCATGGGCACCAGACTCGGGCAGAGTATGGGTCATGTAGTGGTAGGCGCCGACGGAGATGCCGTAAAAGACGACCCCGAGAACGAGAGTGTTGATGGCCAGGCCGAGGCGGCCGAGGGGCTTAGTAAGGTCCAGCGAGAAGCTCATAGGAATATGGCGGCAACCTAGGGGAGCAGGCTTAGCGTGCAAATCCAAACTTGGAATCTCGCCTCACTGCCTCCTGATTAAGCGTTGTATGGCCCGCCCCGTTCCCGAAACCGTCCTTTTCGACCTCGACGGTACCCTCGTCGACAACTTCGAAGCCATCCACCGATGCTACGACGACGTGATGAGCATGATGGGCCTTCCTGGCGTGACCTTGGAGCAGATCCGTCGCGCGGTCGGCGGCTCGGTCAACGTGACCGTCGTCAAGCTGGCCGGCGAAGCCAACGCCCCCACGGCGACGCGCCTGTTCCGCGAGCACTTTCCAGCCGTGATGTATCACGGCCTGCGCGCCTACCCTGGCTGCCGCGAAATCCTCGTCGGCCTCCGCGCTAAAGGCGTCCGGGTCGCGGTCTACACCAATAAGGACGACGCTAACTCCAAGAAGATCATGAAGCACCTCGGGCTCGATGACGCCGTCGACGCGGTCTTCGGTACCAACGTCCATCCCTGGCGCAAGCCTCAGCCAGAGTTCACCCACTTCGTCCTCTCCACGCTCAAGGCCGACCCCGCCCGTACGGTCATGGTCGGGGATTCGCCTTTCGACATCGCCACGGCCCGTAACGGCAAGCTCGCCGCGATTCATTGCGTGACGACCGGCAGCCACACCGCCGAGGAACTCGCCCCCTACGCCCCGGACACCGTCCATGCTGGACTGCCCGAGCTGGGCCGCGAACTCTTCGGTCTAGGCTGATTTTCGTTTCGCCCCCGCCCCGCGGGGATGATTGGCTTCCCGCATGTCGCCGCCACGCGAACCGCCGCGCGGACCCGAAACCACCCTTTCGGGCGTGGTCGAGCGCATCCTGTGGCTTGATGAGGAGACCCATTTTACGATTGCCGAACTCGCACCGGAAGCCGGCGAAAAAGTCATCATCCTCGGCAACATGACCGGACTACAGTGCGGCGAGACCGTCGACGTCACTGGGCATTGGGAGCGCCACCCTTCGCACGGCCCGCAGCTGCGCGTGCGCACCTTCAGTTCACGTCTTCCTTCGTCCGTCCACGGTATCCGCAAATACCTCGGTAGCGGCCTCATCAAGGGCATCGGCAAGACCTACGCCGACAAGATCGTCGCGAAGTTCGGCGTCCGCACTTTCGACATCATCTCCAACCAATCGGGACGCCTCCGTGAAGTGGAAGGCATCGGCCCCGGGCGCGCGAAGGCCATCAAGGCCGCCTGGGATGACCAGAAAGCCCTGCGCGAAGTGATGGTCTTCCTGCAGACGTACGGCGTGACGAACGCCCTTTGCATCCGCATCGTGAAGGCCTACGGCCAGGACGCCAAGAAGGTCCTGACGAGCGAACCTTATCGCGTGTGCCGCGAGGTCGAAGGCGTCGGCTTCAAGACCGCCGATAAGATCGCCCGCAATCTCGGACTGCCCACCGCTGGTCCGCAGCGCGTCGATGCGGGCATCCTGCACACGCTTGAAGAACTTGAAGGCGAAGGCCACAGCGCCTTCCCCGACGAAGGCCTGCTCGAGAAAGCCACCGAACTCCTCGAGGTCGACAAGACGATCGTCCATGACCGCCTCCGCAAGCTGATGGAAGAAAAGGCGGTCGGCGTGCTCTCGACGCGCGGCGTCCGCCTCGTGCAGCTCCGCCCGCAGGAGAACGCCGAGAAGTCCATCGCCGCCTCCATCCAGCGCTTCCTCGCCACGCCTTCGGGCCTGCCGACCATCGTCGCCGATAAGGCCGTCGAATGGGCCCAGACCCGCGCCGGCTTCGCCTTCTCGCCCGCGCAGGCGGCGGGCGTGCTCATGGCTTTGCAGAACAAGGTCACCGTCCTCACCGGCGGCCCCGGCACCGGTAAGACAACCATCCTCAAGGCCCTGTGCGACATCCTCGGCGCCAAGCGCGTGCGCATGGCCCTCGGCGCGCCCACCGGCCGCGCGGCGAAACGCATGACAGAAGCAACGCGCGTGCAGGCCTCGACGATCCATCGTCTGCTGAAGTTCGATCCCGCGGCCGGCGGCTTCACCGCCAACGCCGAGAACCCGCTCGCGACGGACTTCGTCATCATCGACGAATCCTCGATGCTGGACACCAAGCTCGCGGCCTCGCTCCTGCGCGCCGTCCCCGGCACGGCCCACCTCCTCCTCGTCGGCGACGTCAACCAGCTCCCGTCCGTCGGCGCGGGTAACGTGCTTGGCGACCTCATCGATTCCGGCGCGGCCGCGGTCACGCGCCTCGACACGGTCTTCCGCCAAGGCGCCCGCAGCGGCATCGTCACGGTCGCCCACGGCATCCTACACGCCGACACCACCCCGCCCACGCCGGTCGAGGATCCCGCAAAACTCGACTTCACCCGGGACATCCACTTCGTCCGCGTCGACGATCCCGAAGCCTGCGTGGCGATGGTCACGAAGCTCTGCTGCGACATCCTCCCGAAGGCGCTACGCTTCGACCCCTTGCGTGACATCCAGGTGCTCGCGCCGATGCACAAAGGCACCGGCGGCATCCAGGCCTTCAACCTTGCGCTCCAAGGCCGCCTGCGCGGCGCTGATGCGCGCCCGGGCCGCATCCAGCCTGGTGATAAGGTCATCCAGACCCGCAACAACTACGACAAGAACGTCTTCAACGGCGACTTTGGCGTGGTGCTCGGCCAGAACGAGGAAGGCACGCTGCTGATCGACTTCGACGGCGCCCGCGTGGAGCTCGAACGCGGCGAACAAGGCGACCTGCACCTCGCCTACGCGGTGAGCATCCACAAGTCGCAGGGCTCCGAATTCCCGGCCGTCGTCGTCCCCCTGCTCCGCCAGCACAGCATCATGCTCGCGCGCAACCTCGTCTACACCGCCGTCACGCGCGGCCGGAAGCAGGTCATCCTGGTCGGCGACCCGACGGCCTACGCGATGGCCGTGCGCAACGCTTCGGATTCGCGCCGCATCACCGGCCTGCTCCCCCGCCTTCGCGGCGAGGAGTGATCAGAGCTTCACCCGCATCGTCCCGCGCGTGACGCCGAGCTGGTTGAGGACCTTGAGGTCATTCCAGAGCGCGGTGCCATCGAGGTCCCCCTTGAGCAGGGCATGATATTTCTCGAGCGTGCGCGTGACGGTGGAAGCATCCTCGTCGACGAACTCGACGCGGAAGCGGCGGACGCCGAGGGCCAGCAGCTGCGTGACGTATTCAGCCCCGGTCTGGGCCCGCGAATTGAAGAGCGTGTTGCGGCAGCCGGCGTCGGCCTTGAGGATGTGCTCGGCACCGACGCGATCACGCAGCTTGACGCGGTGCGTCTCGCAGGGGCGGCCACAATCACGGTAATCCTTGCCCTTGGAGAGGAAGGCACAGAAGACGCAGTGCTCCATATGGAACATCGGCATGTGCTGATGGACCGTGACCTCAAACCACTCCGGCGGAGCGGATTGGAATAAGGCCGTGACCTGCTCCGAATTGAGGTCATAGGAGACCGTCAACCCCTCGAGGGCGTGCTCACGCATGAGCCACTCGGCGGTGAGTCCGTTGGCGACATTGAGAGAGAAATCGGCGCGCAGTCGCTTGCCCTTGAAGGCGCGGAGATCCTCGTGATTACGCACCAGGTAGCCGTCGGCTTCGCAAGAGAGGACGATTTCGCTGATGCGGGCTTCGCCCTGCTTATGGATGCGCGGGCCCATGGCCCAGAACTCGACCTTACGACCGGCTTCCTGCTCGTAAGCCCGGACGCGGGCGACGGCAGCCCGGAACTTCTTCGGGTCCTCGTACTCGGCGTAGATGACGCGGGCGCCGCTCGCGAGGGCGGGATCCAGCTGCTCGGGTTCGCGAATGACGACGATGATCTCGGCTTCGCCCGGGCGCTTCGGCTCGAAGGGAGCGACCTTGGTGGCCGACTCCTCGAAAGGCAGGAGCGTCCAGCGCAGAGGCAGGCTGCGGAGCTTGGAAATCTGTTCGGACAGGTCGCGGCGGAGACGGTTCAGTTCGCTGACGGGGATGATGAGCGCGCCTTCGAGGTCGGCCTGCAATTCGCCCATCTCGAAGCCCGTGTCGCCAAGGCGACCGAGCTGGTCGCGTAAAGTGGTGACGTCCATCGGGCGCTTTTCCGCCGCGGCACAAGGCATCGCGGTCTCGCCGGCGACGACGTGTCCCTCGCCGTCATTGAATTCGACACGTAGCGGCTGGCCGAGGCGGCCGATGACCTTGGCGTGCAATGGGCGGCGATAATTGGCCTTCTCGCGATCCCAGGAATCATGGAGTCGCTTGTCGAGTTCTTGGTCCTTGGTCTTCCAGAGGATGGCGCCGGTCTTCACCTGCGACCAATCCACGTCTTCACGGCCGAAGCGGATGAACGTCAAGCCGCCGCGGGCGGGCTCGAGTCCGTGGACGAAGCCGCCCTGCTCCCGTTCGGCTGGCTTGCCTTGGTCAAAGACCACGCCATCGCCCGGCTTAAGGGGGCCTTCGAGGCGCATCGTCACGCCGTTGGTGCCGACGTCGACGACCGTGCCGAGGTAGGCACCGCGCTTCTTCCCGAAACGGGCATGGACGAGTTGCTGGTTGTCGATGCCGCGGAGCCAGCCCGGGTACAGGCCGCGCGAAAAGGTCATCTGCATCGCATAGTCCTCTTCTTGGCGGACCTGCAAGGCAGCGCGATCGGCGTCGGCACCCTTCGCGAAAGCATCCCAGGCAGCGTCGACCGCACGACGGTAGGCCTTCGTGATGGCGGCGACATATTCCGGGGACTTCAGGCGACCTTCGATCTTCAGCGAACGGATACCGGCGCGGATGAGGTCGGGGACCACCTCGATGCCTGCCAGGTCCTGCGGGGAAAGCAGGTAGGCCTTATCACCGAGGTTGCGCACCACTCCGTCGACCACGAGCTCATAGGGAAGGCGGCAGGCTTGGGCGCATTCGCCGCGATTGGCCGAACGACCGCCAAGCGATTCACTCGTCAGGCACTGGCCGGAGTAGGCGACGCAGAGGGCGCCGTGGACGAAGACCTCGAGATCGAGCGGAGCGCCCTTAGCGGCCTGCTCCGTCTGCATCTTCTGCATCTCCGGAATCGAAACCTCGCGACCAAGGACGGCGAGCGAGGCGCCCAGGCCGCGGGCGTAGTCGACGCCGGCCGCGCTGGTCACCGTCATCTGCGTCGAAGCGTGGATCGGGAAGTCGGGCGAAATGCGGCGGATGAGGCGGCAGATGCCGGGGTCCTGGACGATGGCAGCGTCGACGCCGGCGGCGATGATCGAGCGGAGCGTGCGGGCGGCTTCGGCGAGCTCGTCCGGGAAGATCAGCGTATTGAAGGTCACGTACCCTTTGACCCCGCGGCCATGCAGATAAGCCATCAGTTCCGGCAGGTCGGACTCCTCGAAATTCTTGGCCCGGACGCGAGCATTGAAACGACCCACGCCGAAGAAGACGGCGTCGGCGCCGTTCTCGACCGCCGCGCGGACGCAATCCCACTCCCCGGCCGGGGCGAGGACTTCCGGCTTGCGGAGGGGAGCAATGAGACTGGTGGCGGACACGAGGACAGGTAGGCACAGTAAGCCCTTCCCTGCAAAGAGCAATTAAGCCCCCTGGCCGCCCCGGCGGCGCTTCCAGGATTGCCCCAGGGCGACTGGGCCTCCCTAATTGAACCCATGTCCGACAAGCTCGAAGAAATCTTCCTGATGCAACAGGCGCTCAACAAGCGCATCGGCGTCGAAACCGCCGGCATGACCGAGGAAGAAAAGATCAAATGGGTCCTCAACTACCTCCGCGCCATGCAGCAGGAGATGGCTGAACTGACCGACTCCGTGCCCTGGAAGTGGTGGGCTAAATACCAGAAGTTCGACGAGCAGAACGCCCGCGTCGAGGTCATCGACCTCTTCCACTTTCTCATCTCCATCGCCCAAGTCCTCGGCATGTCCGCAGACGACGTCTATCAGGCCTACTTGAAGAAGAATGCCGTGAACCACCAGCGACAGGATTCCGGCTACGTCAAGAAGGACGAAAACGACTCCCGCCATATCTGAGCCCACCCCATGCGTCACCCCATCGCCCGCCGCTCCGGCTTCACCCTCATCGAACTGCTGGTCGTCATCGGCATCATCGGCCTGCTGTCGGCCATCACCTTCGGCCTGTTCCGCGCCGCCAACAGCAGCCGCAACAAGTCCAAGTCCCGTGGCGACATTCAAGCCATCGCCATGGCCTGCCAGAGCTACCGCAAGATCTACGGCGACTTCCCTTGCAGCCCTACCGGCACCGATGAGCGTTTCCGCCGCGACCTGCTCGACCAGCTCATCGGGCGTCGCCTGATCCGCACGACGACCCCCGGCGGGCTACCGACGTTGCTCAACTACGACGATACCTCCCTCCCGACTGGTAGTGCTGGCCGCCAGAAACGCAGCTTCCTCAACCTAGGTGAGGTCAACACCAACGATAACTCCAAGCTCGGGGCCGAGGACTGGAAGGGCAATAACCCTGCCTGCAGCGAATTCGTGGACGCCTGGGGCAATCCTTACGACTACCGCTACCGCGTCTTAACCGCTGGAAAATACCTCGATTGGAAGTCGCCTAATTTCCTCTTTGTCTGCGCCTCCGCCAACTACGTGGATGCCCCGAGCGAAGGCGAGATCCTCGCTCTCGGCGAATACTGGGACCCGGTTCCTGCCGGTATCTTGAACATGAAGAATTCGGGCATCGTGCCAGCGACTTATTTCGACGAGAACGGCGGCACCACCGGCCCATTCCGCGCGGATAACCTCGTCAACTGGTCGAACTGATCTCGTCAGGCTTCAGCCAACGGGCGAGGCAGGCGGCGATCAGCCAGGCGAGCACGGCTGTCGCCAACGTGTGAGAAAGGAAATGTTCACCGCGGGCGATTTGGTATAGTCCCATCGCGCCGCCGTAGAGGCAGCCGATGAGCACTCCCCGCAGACGCGCGGAGGGCGTCCCCCAAGCGAAAGCCAAGGACAGCAAGGCGAAGCCTCCGCTGGCGTGGCCAGCGGGAAAGGCATTGCTGGGATAACCCACCGGCTTGGCGTCGAATAAAAGGAGGTGCTCCCACGCGTTCGGCGCGACGGCCCCGTAGACCTTCAGGGCCCTGGGAGTGGCCATCTGCGTGACATCACGCAACTGCGTGCACGTGAGGGCGATTACCGCCATCGAGACGAAAAGGAAGACCGCACGGCGGCGTCCCAGCCATGACGGTGAGAGCGCGGGGAAAGCGATCGCCCAGAGCAACCCGACCGCGAATAAAATGAGCCCCACCTTCGGTCCGTCATAGGCGAGGCGATGGAACCAGCCTGCATCCTTCGGAATCAGCCAATCGCTCCCGTTCCAGAACCAAGACTGGACTTGGAAGTCGAGCCACTCTCCACCGGTCCCATGGAAACCGAAGAAGCCGATGATACCCGCGAGGACAAGCGCCGGAAGGGCCACCGAGGGGCGGTTAACGTACGGGATTTTGGAGTCCGCCATGATTGAAGAGGTCGTCGGTACCTTGGTAGTGGATAATCGCCTCATCCACCGCGGCGGCATCCGGTGAAGCCACCGGGGTCAGCGCACCCGTGGCGAGATCGGCCTGATATTGCACCGACTGGCGCACGGGCTTGAGCACCGTCAGCAAGCCATCCGGGCGCAGCACGGCGACCTTCTGGTAATTGCTGATGAAAGCGCGAGGACGGAAATTCGGGCTGAGCGCATCGCTGCCGACGAAGCGGGAAAGGTAGTTCGTACCGAGGAGTCCGAGCACCGTGGGCGCGGCATCGATCTGGCTCATCATCGTATCGAACTTACGTGGGGCGATATTGCCGGGAGACCAGATGAAGAGCGGGATCTCGTATTTCCGGATCTCGAGTTCACGCTTACCGGCGACCGAGGCGCAATGGTCGGACACGATGACGAAGACCGTGTCCTTGAACCAAGGCTTGTCCTGCGCGGCCTTGAGGAATGCGCCGATCGCGTAATCCGTATAAGCCACCCCGCCCTCGCGATTGATGAGCTTCGGGTCAATCTTGCCCGCCGGCCACGTATAGGGGCGGTGGTTCGAAGTCGTCATCACGAAGTGATGGAAGGGCTTACCGGCCGCATGCGCCTTGTCGGCTTCCTCGATCGACCAGGCGAAGGCGTCCTCATCGCAGGCACCCCAGGCGTTGGCGAAGGTCGGCTTCTTACCGGCGGCCTCCTGTCGGGGAAGATCCACCACCCGGTAGCCGTTGGCCCCGAAGAAGTAATTCATGTTGTCGAAAAAGCCGTCGCCGCCGTAGATGAAGGCGGTGTCGTAACCCTGCGTGCGGAGGACGGAACCGAGGGTCGTGAGATTTTCGCAGCCCTTGCGGCGCAGGACCGACTGTCCCGGAATCGGCGGAATCGACAGCGAGAGCGCCTCCATGCCACGCACCGTGCGCGTGCCGCCGGCGTAGCAACGGGAGAACCAAAGAGACTCGCGGGAGATGCGGTCGAGGTTGGGCGTCAGGTTCTTCGCGGCATAGTCTGGCGAACCGTAGCAGCCCACGAATTCAGCGCTCAGGCTTTCGATCGTGATCTGGATCACATTGAGACGGCGGGCGGGCGTGGCGGGCTGGATGCGGCGGGTGATATCGTTGAGGTCGGCGCTGGCCGGCGCTCCGCCTTGCGCGAGGAGCGTCGTGCGAAGCTGCGCGACCGCGTCGGGGCGCGACGGATAGAAGCGCTTCCATTCCAACTGATTGGCCCAGAAGGCCGCCAGGAAGGCGTACTCGCCGTTCTTCGCGAGCTCGGTGTCGTAGCTATTGTCCCAGCCCGGTTGCGGCTCACCCATGTGGCGGAGACCAGCCGTGAGGCGTTCGGCGACGGACGTATGGGCGGTCGTGACGTCCTTGAGGTCTTGGCGACCGACGAAATAGGCGACGAGCAGGACCGCGAGTAAAGGCGCGAGCAGCGCCACGAAGTTGCGCCAGCGCGGCGTGATGTCGGCGGCGGCGCCTTCATCCCAGCGGCGGACGAAGCCCAGGCGGCTCCATAGCAGGAACAGCCCCACCGCGACCGCCAGCACGATGCCGATGATCAGCGGCAGGTTATAGGACTCCTTGATATTCTTCACCACCTCGGTCGTGTAGACGAGGTAGTCCACCGCGATGAAGTTGAAGCGGACGCCGAACTCCTCCCAAAAGAGGATCTCGGAGCTTTTCCAGAACGCGAAAAGGAACGCGCCGAAGAGCCAGGCCCCGCGTAATGGGTGACGCAGCCAGCGGGAGGCGGACCAGGATGCCGGCCACACGGTGCTCAGCAGGCCCAGCGGCAAGGTCAGGAACCACGCCATGAGAAGGTCGAATAACAGGCCAACGAATAAGGCCGCAAAGGTCGGCAAGCCCCAGGAGACGCCGCCGACCGAAGCGACGAGCAAGCCGAGGCGCAGGAGCGTGCCGAGAAGGACGTAACTGGTGGCTAGGAGCAACGTGCCTCCCTGCCGCGAACCCAGGACCTTCAAGAACAGCGATTTCACAGGGTGATTAGTCGGAAAATCGCCAGCACAGGGCGAGCCAATTAAACGGACACCTCGGGGCTTCACCGTTCCGGCACTTCGTCGACGCCCGAGCCACCCCAAGGATGACAGCGGCATATCCGGCGCAAGCCCATCCAACCTCCCTTAAAGAAACCAAAACGCCCGAGGGCCGTGGCGGTGTAGCAGGAGCAAGTCGGATGATAGCGGCACCCAGAACCCGGGATCAGGTGCAGAGGCTTGGAAAGGAAACGCTGATAGAAACGGACGAAGCCCAAGGCCAAGCTCGCCAAGAGGGATGGGCGTGGTTCGCTCATGCGGCCGGACCGGGCTTGGAAGCCAGGATGCGGACCGCCGCCGCGGCATAGAGTTTGCGGAGCTCGGCTAGCGAGCGCTTCACCATACCGGATCGGATGACCAGCACGACCTCCCAGCCAGGCGGGAAGGCGGCTTCGTCCGTCCGGAAGAGTTCACGAGCTAGGCGTTTCGCTCGGTTACGATTCACCGCCTGGGGAAGATTCTTCTTGGCAGCGATGACGGCGAAACGGGCCGGACCCTTTTCGCCCGTCAGGCGAAAGTTCAAAAGAAAAGGCCCGCAATCGAGTCGCGAGCCTTCTTGGCGGAGGCGGCTGAACTCGGCCGAGGCGCGAATTCGACGCTCCCGCGGGAGACGCATGGGGGATTAGGAAGCGCCGAGGCGCTTGCGGCCGATGGCACGGCGCTTGGCCAGAACCTTACGGCCACCGGGGGTCTTGGAACGGGCGCGGAAACCGCACTTGCGGGCGCGGGAGATCTTAGACGGACGATAGGTCGGATGCATGGCTGTAAAGGAACAGCCAAGGACACCCCACCGAGGGTGTCAAGCCCCACGCTTCCCGGCTTGGCAGATGGCCCTTTGAGGGGGAGGATGGGGGCATGAGCCCGGAAAAAGGCAAACTCAGGCCCACCCCGCCCCGGGCCTACCTGAACCCCGAGTTCATGGCCAGCCCCCAGGCCCGCGGCATCCGCGTGCTGACGGAGATGACCGAGCCCCACCAGCGCTTCAAGAAATACGGCGTCCGCAACACCGTCGTGATGTTCGGCTCGGCGCGTACGCTACCCCAGGAAGTGGCCCGCAAGCGCCTCGAAGAGGCCAAGGCTTTCGCCGCCACCGGCACATGCTCCGACGCTGAATGCTCACATCGCGTGCGCGTCGCCGAAATCGACCTGCGCAGTTCCGCTTATTACGAAGCCTGCCGCGAACTCGCCTTCGAGATGACCAAGTGGTCGCTCACGCTTCCCGAGTGGCAGCGCTTCCTCGTCTGCTCCGGCGGCGGACCTGGCATCATGGAAGCCGCCAACCGCGGGGCGCACGAAGCCGGAGGTCGTTCCGTCGGCCTCGGCATCGCCCTCCCCTTCGAGCAGGAACATAATCCTTACATCACGCCCGAGCTGGACCTGGAGTTCCATTACTTCTTCGTCCGCAAGTATTGGTTCCTCTACCTCGCCAAGGCCCTCGTGGCCTTCCCGGGCGGCTTCGGCACCTTCGACGAGCTCTTCGAGATGCTCACGCTGATCCAGACGAAGAAGACCAAGAAGCAGTTCCCCGTGCTGCTTTTCGGTTCAGCCTTCTGGAAGAACGCGGTGAACTTCGAGACCTTCCAGGAATGGGGCATGGTCTCGCCCGAAGACCGCGACCTTTACGTGCATGTCGACTCCGTGAAGGAAGCGCGCGACATGCTGATCGAGATCATCACCGAGAAGTACCTCAAGGGCGACAACGAAGGCCATGACTGAGGCCGTCGGCATCGCCCTGACGACCCTGCCCTCGCGCGACGAAGCGGACCGCCTCGCCGCCGAAGCGGTGGCCGCCGGGCTGGCCGCCTGCGCGCAGGTCGATGGTCCGATTCGCTCCCATTACACCTGGGAAGGCAAGGTCGAGAGCGAGGATGAGTTCCGCGTGACCTTCAAGTACGCCGCGAGCAAGGGTGCCGACCTCGAATCCTGGGTCCATGCCCGCCACCCTTACGCCGTCCCGCAGTGGCTGAGCTTCGTCGCCGACCACGCTTCGCCTGGCTATCGTGCCTGGGTGCTCGGCGTCCGCTGATCGCATGGATCTCACCGCCGCCAAAGCCCTGCTCTACTGCGCCCTTGGCCTGTTCGTGCTCATTGCTTGGGCGCGCGAACGCCGGAAGCGGACCATCACCGGAGAACCCGAGAAATTCTGGCCCGGAACGACCCATGCACCAACGGGTGCCTATTTCGTCGCCGCCGCCGGCGCCATCCTGATCACCATCGCCGAAGCCGCCGTCGAGAAACGGACCGGACTCACCGATCAGCAGAGCGTCCTCCCGGCGATCTTCATCTTCCAACTCCTCGGCGCCTCCATCGTTGAAGAGATGCTTTTCCGCGGCTTCGTCGCGCCCGGCGAGCTGTTCGGACGCAAGCTGCTCGCGCTGATGATCGTCGGCTCACTCGTCTTCGCGCTGGTCCATAATTTCGACCTCAGCACGCCGGAAGGAAAGGTCAGCGCTCTCTTCGCCTTCATCACATCGCTCTGGCTCTACGTCGTGCGTTTCAATCCCCTCAATCCAGACCGTTCACTGCTGCCGTGTTTTATGGCTCATACCGTTCGTAATCTGGCGGTCTTCGGGATTAAAGGAGCCCAAGGCTTCATTAGCTGGTGATTTGACGAGGGCTGGCTGGTAAATCCGTTGCAACCACGGGCCAGCTTTGCTGTCTTGAAGAGACCCCATGGACCCCCTCGAAACCGGTAACCGTCGCGATTTTCTGAAGCTCGGCGCGCTCGCGGGTCTCGGCTTCGGGTTGGGTGCGATTCCTTCTGCGGAAGCGAAGCCAGATCCCGCCCAAGTGATGCGTCGGGCCGCCGCCGATATCGGCGCAACCCGTGCTCGCCCAGCCGGGAATAAGCCCGTCTGGGACCTGACGACGAAGCCGCAGGAAAAAATCCGCGTAGGTATCATCGGCCTGAACCGCGGCCGTGCCCACGTCGCCTCGTGCGTCGCCACGCCCTTCGTGGAAGTCGTCGCGGTCTGCGACATCCTCGACGAACGAGCCAAGGCGCAGGCGGAAGTGGTCCGCAAGAAGACCGGCAAGATGCCTGCCATCTACAGCGGCGACGAAAACGCCTGGGAGAAAATGGTCGCACGCGATGACCTCGACGTCGTCTACGTCGCCACGCCTTGGGAATGGCACAAGCCGATGGCCATCCGTGCCATGGAGCTCGGCAAGCACGCTTTCCTTGAAGTGAACTGCGGTCTGACGGTCGACGAGTGCTGGGATATCGTCGACGCCTCCGAGAAAACCCAGCGCCACTGCCCCATCCTCGAGAACTGCTGCTACGGCGAAGAAGAGCTCTTCGTCCTGAACCTGCAGCGCCAAGGCTTCTTCGGTGACCTGAAGCACGGCGAATGCGCCTACATCCATGACCAGCGCGGCAAACCCGGCGCGAGCTTCCTCGACGCCGGCCGCGATTGGCGCCGCCGCTATTCGACGCTCCTCCAGGGCAACCTCTACCCCACCCACGGACTCGGCACGATTTCCCAGTACATGGGAGTCGGTCGCGGCGATGCTTTCAAATACGCCGTGTCGGTCTCTTCGCCGGAGTTCGGACTATCCCAGCTGCGCGAACGGCTGAAGCCGGACCGCGACCGTTCGAAGGACGAGAAGTTCGTCAACGGCGACATGAGCACGACGATCGTGAAGACCGAGCTCGGACGGACCATCATCGTCCAGCACGACAACACCAGCCCGCGCCCCTATTCGCGCATCAACCTGCTCAGCGGCTCGCTCGCGACCTTCGCGGGCTATCCGAACCGCCTGGCGATCGACGTCGATAACACGAGCTCGCTGCTGGATCCGAAAGAAAAGCGGAACAGCCACTCCTGGACGTACGAAGGCGAAAAACTGAGGAAGTTCATGACCGCGAACATGCACCCGCTGC
The DNA here is from genome assembly GCA_002293125.1 of Opitutia bacterium UBA953. Taxonomy (GTDB): domain Bacteria; phylum Verrucomicrobiota; class Verrucomicrobiia; order Opitutales; family UBA953; genus UBA953. The sequence continues at coordinate 3,312 of DBCR01000010.1, read as the reverse complement.
TGAAGAAGCTGATGGTCGAAGCCAAGAAGGTCGGCGGCCACGGCGGCATGGACCACGTCATGAATTATCGCTTCCTCGACTGCATCCGCCAAGGCATCACCCCGGACATGACCGTCTACGACGCCGCTTCCTGGTCCGCCTTGCTCGACCTCTCCGACCGTTCCGTGCGTGACGGCAGCATCCCCGTCGCCTATCCCGACTTCACCCGCGGCGGCTGGAAGACCCTCAAGCCCCTCCCCATCGTCTCCTAATCCTAACTCGATACGACCACGGCATCGTTTCCTGATGCCCTCGGGCCCTCCGGGCCACGTGTCCTCGCTTTACCCAACCGCCAACCGCTAACCGCCAACCGCTAACCGCCTACCGCTAAAACCTTCCCCTCCATGAACCTCCCCGAAAACTCCCATCGTCGCGACTTCCTTAAACTCGGCGCCCTCGCGGGCCTCGGCCTCGGCCTCAGCGCCGTCCCGTCCGCCCAAGCCAAGCCCGACCCTCGCGACCTCAAACTGCTCAGCGCGGCCGACATCTCTGTCACGCGTCCGCGGCCGGCCGGCAACAAGCCCGTCTGGGACCTGACCACCCAGCCGACCGAGAAGGTGCGCTGCGGCTTCATCGGCCTCAACCGCGGTCGCGGCCACGTGAACTCTGCCGCGAACATCCCGTTCGCCGAGGTCGTCGCCGTCTGCGACATCGTCGAAGCCCGCGCCAAGGGCGCCGCCGCCAATGTAAAGAAGATCACCGGCAAGGAGCCCGCGATGTATTTCGGCGACGAGAACGTCTGGGAAAAGATGATTGCACGCGATGATATCGACGTCGTCTACGTCTCCACCCCTTGGGAATGGCACGTGCCGATGGCCGTCAAGGCCATGGAAAAGGGTAAACACGTCTTCGTGGAAGTCTCCGCCGCCGTCACGGTCGACGAATGCTGGCAGCTCGTGGACACGTCTGAAAAGACTCAGCGCCACTGCGCCATCATCGAGAACTGCTGCTACGGCGAGGAGGAGCTCTTCGTCCTTAACCTTCAGCGCCAAGGCTTTTTCGGCGACCTCAAGCATGCTGAATGCGCCTACATCCACAACCTCGCGGGCGGCGTCCTCTGGGCCCTCGGCAGCGAAGGCGACTGGCGCCGCGACTACCACCGCTTCATGGACGGCAACCTGTATCCCACGCACGGCCTCGGCCCGGTGGCGCAGTACCTGAACATCGGCCGCGGCGATGCGTTCAAGTTCGTCGTCTCCGTCTCGTCTCCCGAGTTCAACCTGACCCAGTTCCGCGACAAGCACCAGCCGAATAAGGGCAAGCACAAGGACGAGAAGTTCGTCTGCGGTGACATGAACACCTCGATCATCAAGACGCAGCTCGGACGCACCATCATGATTCAGCATGACGTCGTGAGCCCTCGCCCCTACTCGCGCATCAACGCCCTCTGCGGTACCCAGGCCACGTTCTTCGGCTACCCCGCCCGCCTCGCCGTCGATGCGGACAACAAGCACCCCATCCTCGACCCCAAGGTCAAGCACAGCAGCCACGAATGGACGTACGAGAAGGAGAAGCTCACCAAGTTCATGAAGGAGAACCAGCATCCGCTCATCAAGAAGATCGGCGAACTCGGCAAGAAGGTCGGCGGCCACGGCGGCATGGATTTCGTGATGAACTACCGCATGCTCGACTGCCTCCGCCAGGGCATCACGCCGGACATGACCGTGTACGACGCAGCCGATTGGTCCGCGATTCTCGAGATCTCCGCCAAGTCCGTGAAGGATGGCAGCATGCCCATCCAGTGCCCCGACTTCACCCGCGGCGGCTGGAAGGCCATCAAGCCCCTCGGCATCGTCTCGTAAGCGACGCGCCAGTCCGCTCACAGACCCGGCCACTCGGCCGGGTCTTTTGTTTGCGGGAATCCATCACCCTTGCGGTCCGATTTCCTCGATTGAGGATGGCCTTCGGATATCTGACACTTGACGGTATTCCAAATTGGAATGTATTATGCCGACTCTCGAAAAGAATGCCTCATGGCTAAGCTTACCACTCCTCTTCGTTCGACCCGCTACCGGAACGCGGAAGATCTCCGCAAGGCCGGCATCATCTCGCCTGAGACCGCCCCGCGCGTCCGCGCCTCCAGCGGGCGGACCAAAGTCATCACGGACCTCGTCTGCCAGCGCCTGAGCGCCGGGCTTTCCCAGAAGGACGTCGCCCGACGGATGGATCGAACCCAGAGCTGGGTCTCCAAATTCGAAGACCGGCTCGACGCCGATCTCACCCTCGGCGACATCCAGGCCTACTGCCAGGCGATCGCCGGCGGTCTCGCGCTGGAATTCGGACGTCGCGTCCACACCGCGGCCTGAGCGGGCTTCGGGATTGCCCCCGCTTACGCCGCGACAAAGACTGCGCGCATGGGCTCTCCCGCCACACTCGCGACTTGGACCGCCGGACTCGTCACCCGTTCGGGCGAAGAGACCGAGCGGGCGGCCGAGGCGTTCGCGGCCCTGCTTCCCCCTGATACGGTCCTGGCGCTCGAGGGCGACCTTGGCGCGGGCAAGACGACCTTCGTGCGCGGCCTGGTCCGCGGCCTGGGCGTCACGGGCGATATCACCAGCCCTTCCTTCGCCCTGCTCAACGTCTACGAAGGCCGCCGGCAGGTCTTCCACGTCGACGCCTATCGGCTCACGCAACCAGAGGCCTTCGACGACCTGCTGATCTGGGATCTGGCGAAGTCGCCTTGGAACGTGATCGTGGAATGGCCGGAGAAAGTCGCGGCGCGCCTCCCCTTGGCACGCTGGCAAATGAAAACCGCCATCCTGGCGGATGGCGGTCATCGGTTTCAACTGACCCTCGCGGGCTAGCTTACTTGTCGAAGCGCTTGCGCTCGTTTTCCGTGAGGTAACGCTTGCGCATGCGGATGAAGTTCGGGGTGATCTCGACCATCTCGTCGGACTCGATGTACTCGAGGCAGGCCTCGAGGGACATCTGGCGCATCGGCTTGATCTTGGCAGCGTCGTCGGAACCGGAAGCACGCACGTTCGAGAGCTTCTTGTTGATGACGAGGTTGATCTCGAGGTCGTTATCCTTGCAATGCTCGCCCACGATCTGACCCATGTAGATCTCGTCGGTCGGCTTCACGAAGAAGTCGCCGCGGTCGTACAGACGGTCAAGGGAGTAGGCCGTGACGGCGCCTCCTTCTCCACCGATCATCACGCCGGCGGCGCGGTGAGGGGCTTCGCCGCGGACCGGCTCATAACCAAGGAGATTGTGGTACATGACGGCTTCGCCACGGGTGGTGGTGAGCATCAGGGTGCGCAGACCGAAGAGGGC
>DBCR01000009.1 GCA_002293125.1 Opitutia bacterium UBA953 | reverse complement strand
AGGCCGGCCTTGAGGGCCTTGACCGAGACCCACTGGCGCTTCACCGAGCCGTTAGGCTGGACGACGCGGATGCGCTGGACGTTCGGCTTGAACGTGCGCTTGGTCTGCTTCACGAGCTGGAAGCCGATACCGCCGCTCTTCTTGGACTGACCGCGGTGAATGATTCGGCGGCCTTTGACGGGGCGCTTGCCGGTGACGCTGCAGATACGGGACATAGTGTTCGGGCTCCTTTTGGAAAGTCGGAGCAAAGGAGTGCCGAGGCCGTTGGCAAGCGGTAATTACCCCTTAAGTCCGCTTCAAAGCCCGCTCGAGACCCTGAAGGCCTACCGAAAGGGTGTCGGGCGGGGTCAAAAGGCTCAAAACGACGCTCGGGACGGTCGCCGGCATGCCATAGAAATAACCAGGGTGAGCCCAGACGCCTTCACTCAGGGCGTTCATCAGGAAGCGGTCCTCATGGACGCCAGGGGGCAAGGTCAGGATCGCCGTCCAGCCGGCTGGGCGAGGCAGGACCGTGCAACCGGAAGCGGTCGAGGCAGCCCAGGCGCGGAGGGCGACCTCCCCTTGGGCGACGCGGGTACGGACGAGGGCGCGCAACGGCTCGGCGCGACGCAGGAGGTCCGGCAAGGCGAGCTGGGCCGGAGTATTCACGGACAGGAAGGCATCGGCGATGTGCTCGAGTCGGCGGCACGCTTCGAGCGTCGAAGAGGCCGGGCCAGCAACGACGATCCAGCCGAGCTTCAGCTGCGGCGCGAGCGCGACCTTGGAGAGACCGCTGAGAACAAAGGTCATCACGTTGGCTTCGCTCGCCCACGTGCCCGGCGAGGCGACGCCTTCGGCCGGGTAATCGAGGAAGACCTCATCGCACACGATTGCGAGGCCATGCTTGAGCGCGAAGCCGCGGAGCACGTCGCGATCGCGACGGCCGACGAACGCACCGGTCGGGTTGGAAGGATTGATGCAGAGGACGGCGCGGGTCTGGCGGTTGACGCTCAGCGTCGCGGCGTCGATCACCCATTCGCCGGCGAGCTGGACGAGCTGATACGGACGCAGCGTCACGCCTTCGAGCGCGGCGATGACTTCGAGCAGCGGATACGACGGCGCAGGTACGAGTACTTCGTCGCCGGGGTTACAGAGCAGTTTGAAGATCCAGGAGTAGGCCTCGCTGGTACTGGCAGTGAGGAAGAGCTGGTCGACTGGCACGCGGGCTCCGCGCGAAGAGTAATAATCCGAAATCGCCGTGCGGGCCGAAGCCAAGCCGAGCGGATTCGGATCCTGGCGCTGGATGCCATCGCGACGGAGCAGCGGACCGAGATCGGTCGCGGACCATGCGAAGCCCGCGTTGGCCGGATTCGAATCGGCGAGATCAAGTACCGGCTGCCCGGCGGCGAGACGCTTCGCCTTCGCCTTGCTCAAGGCGTTGGTCGTGTCGGCGAAAGCAAGGCGGGTGCTGAACATGGGCGGGAGAGTCGGGAACAAGGTGGGACAAGCGAGGCAAAAGGCGGCCCGCCAGCAGGGCTTCGGCTCAATTACGGATTGAAGTCGGTTTCTCCGCCTTCAAGGGTAGGCACATGTCCCAGCAAGTCCTGAAGCCTCGCGTCCGCGGGTTCATCTGCATCACCTCCCACCCCGAAGGCTGCGCCGCGGCGGTCCGCGAGCAGATCGCTTACGTGAAGTCCCGCAAGCCCATCCAAGGCGGACCTAAGTCGGTCCTGGTGATCGGAGCCTCCACGGGCTACGGACTTTCCTCCCGCATCTCCGCCGCCTTCGGCTCCGGCGCCGCCACCCTCGGCGTGTTCTTCGAACGCAACGGCGAAGGCGACAAGCCCGGCTCGCCCGGCTGGTATAACACCACCGGCTTCCACGCCGAAGCGAAGAAAGCCGGCCTCAAGGCCGTCTCGATCAACGGCGACGCCTTCTCGGCCGAACTCAAGGCCCAGGTCATCGAAGCGATCAAGTCGAAGATGCCCGGCGGCCAGATCGACCTCGTCGTCTACTCCCTCGCCTCCCCTCGTCGCACCGCTCCGGACGGCGTGACCTATAAGTCCGTCCTCAAGCCGACCGGCGCCCCCTTCCACGCCAAGAACCTCGACACCGACAAGAAGGTCGTGAACGACGTCACCCTCGAGACCGCTTCCGCCGACGACATCGCGCAGACGGTCAAGGTCATGGGCGGCGAAGACTGGGAACTCTGGATGAACGCTCTCGACGGCGCCGGCGTCCTGAAGGAAGGCTGCCAGACGGTCGCCTACTCTTACATCGGACCGCAGGTGACCTGGCCAATCTATAAGGACGGCACCATCGGCAAGGCGAAGGAAGACCTCGAACGCGCTGGTCGTAAAATCGACGACCTGATGAAGCTCCACCGCGGCCGCGCCTTCGTGTCGGTCAACAAGGCCGTCGTCACACAGGCCAGCTCGGCCATCCCGGTCGTCCCCCTCTACGTTTCCCTGCTGTTCAAGATCATGAAGGCCAAGGGAACGCACGAAGGCTGCATCGAGCAGATCCAGCGCCTCTTCGAGAAGCAGATGTATAACGGCAACGCCCTCGACTTCGACGAGAACGGCCGCGTCCGTATCGATGACTTAGAAATGTCTGCTGACGTTCAGAAGGCCGTCTTCGACGCCTGGCCGCACGTGACGACGGAGACCTTTGACGCGCATGCCGACTTCGCCGGCTACCAGACCGACTTCATGAAGAACTTCGGGTTCGGCCTCGCCGGCATCGATTACGAAGCCCCGACCGAAGTCGAACGCCCCATCGAGGACGCTTAAGTGGCCAAGGTCTTTTCCATCGCGAACCAAAAGGGCGGCGTCGGCAAGACGACCACCACCGTGAATCTTGGCGCGGGTCTCGCGCGCCTCGGTATCCCGACCCTCATCGTCGACCTCGACGCCCAGGCCAACGCGACCAGCGCGCTCGGCATCGAGAAGACGGAAGGCAAATCCCTCTACAAGGTCCTGCACGGCGAAGCCAAAGCCGCCGACATGATCGTCGCGACGTCCACCGAGAAGCTCGACCTCATCCCGTCCGAAGTCGACCTCGCCGCCGTCGAATCCGAACTCGCCCAAGCTGAGAACTATCTCGGTCGCCTCCGTGAAGCCCTCGCGCCGGTCATCGCCTCTGGAAAATATAAGGTCATCCTCATCGATTGCCCGCCCGCACTCGGCATGCTCTCGATGAACGCTCTTGGAGCCTCCGACCACCTCATCGTCACCTTGCAGACCGAATACCTCGCGATGGAAGGTCTCGGCCAGATCCTCGGCGTGGTCGACCAGCTCAAGGCCGCCGGCGCGACCGACAAGCTCACCGTCGGGGCGATCGTGATGACGATGTACGACGTGCGCACGAAACTCTCCCGTCAGGTCGTCGAGGAAGTGAAGACCCACTTCCCTGCCCTCGTGATGGACGCCATGATCCCGCGCACCATCCGCCTGTCGGAGTGCCCGAGCCACGGCCAGACGATCTTCCAGTATGACATCCACTCCCCGGGTTCCGTCGCCTACGACGCGCTCGCCAAGGAGTTCGCCAAGCGCTTCGCGCTGAAGTGAGCGCGGCCGGTCAGCCGCGCGTCCGCCAGGTGCGAAGCTTCGAAGAGCTCAGAGCCACCCGTTTCGCCGACGGCATCAACGCCCTCTGCTGGGAACGCACGCTGCCGGGCGACTTCACCGAGGTGATCGCGAAGCTTGGGCCCAGCGAAGGCATCGTGCCGCTCGAAGATGAACGCATCCGTGCGCTCGACCTGACGCCGGCCGGTCGCCTGGCCGCGGAAGCGATGCTCGCCGACCAGCAGCTGCTGCGCGACCACGACCTCGCTCCATCGCTTAATTGCGTCTATGACTGCGTGCGCGGACCCGACGCCAGCACCGTCCCGACGGACGTCACGTCATTCCACGTCGACAGCGCGCCCGTCGAGGTCGACACCTGGCTCTGCACCTACCATGGCGCCTGCAGCGAAGGCCTGCGCAACGAGGATGCCCTGCTCAAGGTTTCAATTCCCGAAATCCGCACGGCGCTACTCAAGGAATACGGCGGTAAGGACGACGCCGACTTCGCCGAGTACCTGCACGAGCACAGCTACGACTCGCATTACGCGCCGAAGCCCGGCACGGCGCCCTACCCCTTCGGCACCTTCACGCTCTGGCGCATCGCGACCCGCTGGCCCGGCTGTCCTGTGCCGCCCTGCATCCACCGCGCCCCGGAGAACCATCCCGGCTCGCCGCGACTGCTGCTGATCAGCTGAGTTATTTGACCAGCGTCAGCTTCGACGGATAGCGACGGTCCGCGTTCCATTCTCCGAGGTAGATGTCGCCGGCAGAATCCACGAAGAGATCGTGACCGTGTTTGAATATCGGCTGAGCCTGCGTGAGCGGCTGGAGTTTACCGTCGGCGTACTTGGGCTCGTTGCCACCCGGCGCACTGAGGACTTTCTTCGTGGCGCGGTCCAACACGAGCAGGAAACCGGACTGCGCGAGGCGCTTGCCCTTGGCATCCTTGCTCCAGCAGACGGCGGTATAGATCTTGTCGCCCCGGAAGAATAACTGGCCCGCGAAAGCCCCCGGAAGGTTGAGAGTGTCGACATACTTGCCATCCAAAGTAAACGCCTTGAGTTGGTTCTGGCTGCGCGAGGGCACCCATACGAGCGGACCGCGCGGGTCGGTGGCATCGATGGAGATGCCATGAGCGTTGCTGAGGTTGTCGGCGTCCTTGGTCGGTCCGCCCCACTTCTTGATCAGTTTACCCTCGAGCGAGAACTCATAGATCAAATTCGACCCGTAGCCGTCGGCGACGAGCAGCGTACCCGCCGGCGTCCAAGCCACATCGCACGGCATGAACTTGCCGTCGCTGAGGCCTAGCTCCTTCGGCGTCGGAAACTTCCTCACGACCTTGCCATCGGTCGTCAGCAAGGTGATGCGCCCTTCGACGGCGGACGGGTTCCAGCCTTCGGCCGCCATATGCCAGCCGGAGTCGACGTGCACGAGGTATTCCACGCCGTCCTTTTCGAAGATTTCCAGGCCGTGACCGCCGCCGAGCCCAGCGCTGATCGAACGGACATAGCGGCCATCCTTCTCGAAGACGATGAAGTCGTTCTTCGGGTGGTCGGTGACGAGATAGATACGGCCGGCCTTATCCTCGGCCAATGCGTGCGAATTGACCACCGGCGCGACCGCCGGGTCGGCCTTGGCCCAACCTAGGTCGAGGGTGTAACGAGCCGCCCCATGGCCGAGAACAACGGGCTGCTCCTTGGCAAAGAGCGAGGCGAAGCAGAACAAGGCAAGCAGGCGCATGGGGAGTGAAGTGAAGCTAACCCTTCAGAGGCTTCAGGCAAGCCTGCCAAGGGCCCGGTCTAATGACATGCTCTTAGTCCCTTGCCTCGGGTCGGGCCTCGTCTTGGATAAGGCCATGCGACGCAACCTCGTCTGGCTCCGCCCCGCCCTCTTCGGGAGCGCACTCGCCGTGATTTTGACGGTCGACCTCTCCAACCAGTGGGAAGTCCCGATCGCGCAGATTCCCCGCGAATTCTTCGAGCGCTATGTCGACACGCTCGATCCGCAGGCGGAAAAGGAGGTGCTCCTTAAACTCGCCAATGAGGGGAACGTGCAGGCGCAGTACGTCTACGCCCTCCGCCACACCGCCTACGCGCCGGTGGATCTCCAGATCAAGGAAGACCGGGAGCTGGCCTTCCATTGGACATTGAAAGCAGCGGAGGGCGGACACTCTCGCGCCATGGCCGTGGTAGCCTTGTACTATCTCCGAGGCACCGGCACCGCCAGGAACCTCGACCCGGCCCAGACCTGGGCCGACCGAGCGGTAGCCAAAAGCCAGCCCATGGGCTTCCGAGTCCTTGGCGACATCTGCAGGGAGAGGGCTAAAACCATGAAACCTAGCACTGACGACGCAGCGTCCCTGAAAGAGCGCGCCCAGCATGAGGCGAAGGTCAAGCAGGCCTACGAACATTATCAGCGCGGAGCCGACGCCGGTGATCGCGTGTCGCTGCGGATGCTGTCCGAAGGCCATGATGCAGGCGTACCGGGCATGCCTCGCAACTACGAGCTCGGCACGGAATTCCTACGGCGCTCGGCGATGAAGCGCGACCTGACCGCCATCCGGGCGCTAGCCGAACGTCTGGAGGAAGGCGTCAAGGCGCCGCGGGACCTCTCGCAAGCATACTCTTGGAGACTCATCCTGGTCCAACTTTCAGGACTTGCGAAGGACGCGGAAGAACTCTCTCGACTAGAACACACCATGCGTCTGCCCGAGGTCCAGAGCGGGCAGAATGCCGCCGCGAAGATTCTCAAGGAACTGCCCTCCGAAGCGGCCGACGCCCTTTCACGCCTCCACACGTCCCGCTGAAGCATGACCCCAGCGCAGCTGAAGGCCTCCGCTCAGGCCGACCCGCAGCCACCCGGAGGACTCTCGCACGAGGCGCAGTCGCTGTGGTTCATCAAGAAAGGCGACTGGGAGTCAGCGCACGACATCGCCCAGGATATCGAGACGCCCATCGGATCATGGCTGCACGCCCTGCTTCACCTGATCGAAGGCGACCGCGGTAACGCTCGCTACTGGTTCATCGAAGCCGGCCGCCCTGTGAAGGTACCATCCCAGATCGACGAGCTCTGGGACGAAATCGCCGAAGAGGTCCTGAACTGAGGGGTTGGGTTTGACGCATCGAGGCTTACCCCCTCGATAGCGTCATGTCCGCCCAGCCACGCCGTGCCCTGACCGGCGTGCCCCCGCACGCTTGGGCGGCCTGCGCCTGCTCGGAAGGCGCCGAGCGCCGCGTGATCGTCTTCCTGGCTTCTAATCTCGGCGCGGCCGAGACCTTCGCCGAAGAGACCGCGCAACTCCTGACGCTACTCAACGCCGCCCAGCCGGTCGCCCGGACACTGACCGAAGCCGATGCCGCCGTGCCGGCCTTCGAGGCCGACTGCGATCTCCTCGGCGTCCTCTCGCTCCTGCGCCACGGACACCACGACGCGAAACGGCCGCTGCTCATCGCCTGCACGCCTGGATCGCTCACCCGCCGCTCGCCCGCCCCCGAAGCCACGGCCAAGGCTGAGATCATCGTGCGCAAGGGCGAGAAACTCGCCCTGCGCGACTTCGCCCAGCGCCTCGCCGAAGATTTTGGCTATGCCCACGAGGCCCTCTGCGAGCAGCCGGGCGAATACGCCCTGCGCGGCGGCATCCTCGACGTCTATCCGCTCAACGCGCAGATGCCCGTACGCATCGACCTCTTCGGCGACACGGTCGAATCGCTTCGGCCGTTCGATCCCGCGACCCAACGCAGCGAAGGTGAAGTGGACGGACTCGTCATCTGCGCCCCGCGTGATGATTCCGGGTCAGCGCCCGAAGCGCCATTCTTCCGCCACCTGCCGCCCGATGCGCTCATCGTCTCGGTCGACCGTTGTCACGAAGACATCCTCTGCGCCGAGTTGGCTTCAGCCAAGGTCGACGAACTTATCCTCGAAGAGACCGATGACGCTCCGCCCGGCTACGCCGCCCTCGCACTCGAATCCACGCCCGCCGAATCCCTGCTGATCGGCTCCGCCACCGATGGCGCCGAGACGCGACCCGCCCTGCTCCGCGCCGCCGCTTCGCTGGCCAAGGACGGGCGTCCTTGCCTGCTCACGGGTGACACCGACGGCTCCGTCGACCGCCTCAACGCCGACGTCGCTGGCGCCAAAATCCGTGGCTTCGTACCACGTGTCATCCACGGCCGTTTCGGCGGCGGCGTAGTCCTTGCGCCCGACAAACTGCCCGGACTCCTCAAGGGCGGCCTACTTCTACTTACCGAGCGCGAGCTCTTCGGCCGACGCAAGCGCCCGCTTGCCGTCCTCCCTCGACGCCGGACCGCCATCCGCGCCGCCGTCGGGCGCGCACTCGACTTCGGTGAACTCGCCGATGGCGACGCTCTCGTGCACGTGACGCAAGGCGTCTGCCTCTTCCGTGGCATCAAGGCCCACGAGCATAACGGACGTACCGAGGATTTCGTCGGACTCGAATTCGCAGAGAAGTCGATGCTCCACCTCCCCGTACGGGAGTCGCATCTGCTCACGCGCTACATCGGCATCGGTCGCGCGCACCCGAAGCTCTCCAGACTCGGCGGGGGCGGCTGGGAGAAATCACGCAAGGCCGCGGAGAAAGCGACCGCCGACCTCGCGGCGCAGTTGCTGGCGATGCAGGCCGCCCGCTCGACCAAGCCCGGCATCACGCACCCCAAGGACGCGGAAAACGCCTGGATGGGCGAGTTCGAGCGCTCCTTCCCGCACCGCGAGACTCCCGATCAAACGCGCGCGATCATCGACGTGAAAGCCGACATGGAAAGGCCCGCGCCGATGGACCGGCTCATCAGCGGCGACGTCGGCTTCGGCAAGACCGAAGTCGCCCTGCGCGCGGCCTTCAAATGCGTGCTCGGCGGACGCCAGGTCGCGATCCTCGCTCCGACGACCGTCCTTGCGCAACAGCACTTCGAAAGCTTCAAGGACCGCCTCTCCCGCTGGCCGGTCTCCGTCGAACTCCTCAGCAGCTACCGCACCGCCAAGCAGAAGGCCGATGTCCGGGCGCGGGCTGCGGCCGGGACGGTCGACATCGTCGTCGGCACGCACGCGCTGCTCTCCGACGGCACGGGCTTCGGCAAGCTTGGCCTCGTCATCATCGACGAAGAACACCGCTTCGGCGTGCGTCACAAGGAGCGACTCAAGCAGATGCGCACCGAGGTCGACGTCCTCGCCATGAGCGCCACGCCCATCCCGCGCACGCTCTACCTCGCGCTCGTCGGCGCGCGCGACCTCAGCGTCATCGAGACCCCTCCGCGCGAGCGCCTGCCCATCCGCACCATCGTGCGCAGTTACGATGAGAAGCTCGTGCGCGACGCCGTGAAGGCCGAGCTCGCCCGCGGTGGTCAGGTCTTCTACCTCCACAACCGCGTCGAGACCATCCAGGCCGTCGCCGAACGCCTCGCCGCGTTGCTCCCCAAGGCGCGCATCATCGTGGGCCATGGCCAGATGCCCGCCGGACAGCTCGAGGAAGTCATGTCGGCGTTCGTCGCCGGCGAGTACGACATGCTCGTGTGTACGACCATCATCGAGACCGGCCTCGACATCCCGAACTGCAATACTCTGATCATCGAGGGTGCCGATCGCTTCGGCCTCGCGCAGCTCTACCAGCTGCGTGGTCGCGTCGGCCGCTTCAATCGCCAGGCCTACGCCTACCTCTTCCTGCATCGCCACGCCGCGCTCGTCGGCACGGCGCATCGTCGCCTGTCCGCCATCCGGCAACATAACCAGCTCGGCGCCGGTTTCCGGATCGCCATGCGCGACCTCGAGCTTCGGGGCGCCGGCAACATCCTTGGCGCGGCGCAGAGCGGCCACGTGGCCACCGTCGGCTTCGACCTCTACTGCCAGCTCCTGCGCCGCAGCGTAGCCAAGCTCCGCGGCGATAAAGGCGCCGTCATCGACCGGTGCGAAGTGCAACTGGACTTCATCGATCATACCCAGGCCGCGCTGGGCACCGAACAGACGAACAGCAGCGATGGCGAAGTCCCCTTGCTGACCGCCACCCTGCCCTCGGACTGGATTCCCGAGACCCGCCTGCGCATCGAGGCCTTCCGTCGCATCGCCCTTGCGCTGGATGCAGCTGAAATCACGGAGCTCAGGGCCTCGCTCAAGGACCGCTACGGTAAACTCCCGCCCGAGGCGGAGGCCCTGCTCAGCCTCGCGGAGATCCGTTGCCTGGCGGAGGAAAAAAGTGTCATTTCGGTGACGACCGACGGGGCCGTCATCCGCTGCTTGTTTGTCGCCGCCGGCCGTGCGCCCGAGCCTATTCTCGTCGGCAACCGGTTTCCCCGCTTGACCGTGCGAGACCCCCTGCGGAAACTGAAGGAAATCCGAGGCTTCCTCACAAGACTGCCCGCTCCTACCGATCGATGAAATCCATCCTATTCTCCAGCCTGCTCGTCCTGACCACGGCCGCCACATCCGCCCAACGAGGGCCGGAGTTGCAAAACGACCGTATCGTCGCGACCGCCGACGGCACCGGCATCACCCTTTCCGATATCCGCCGCCAAATAGACCCTAACATGAGCCAGCTTCGCGCCGGCGCTAAGAATGACGCCGAGCTCAAAAAGGCCATCCTCAACGCCGAGGAGGAGGTGCTCAACTCCATCGCCGACCGCCTGCTCGTCATCGCTGAATTCCGAGCCAGCACTTCAGGGCTGCCCGCTTCCTACATCGACACAAACATCGAGGAGACCATCCGTCGCGACTTCAATGGCGACCGCAATCGATTCGTGGCCTCGCTCCGTGCCGCCGGCACGACGCCGCTCGCCCACCGCAAGCGCATCGAAGAGAACATCATCTTCGATTACATGGTCAACCAGATCCGCCGGGACGCCTGGGACGTGAACCCCGGAAAAATCCTGGAGTACTACGAGAAGAACAAGGCTGACTTCGTCCGGAAGGAACAGGCCAAGCTAAGACAAATCACGATCACCCAGGGGGCCGCCGAGAAACCCGAGGAGGCCGCCGCCCGGGCCGCCGCTTTCGCTGACGCGCTCCGCCACCCCGAGAAGATCGCCGCCACGCTCGAACGCTTCAAGGTCACCGGCAAGCCCATCACCGGCACGCCCACATTCGCCGACGTCGCCATGCGCGTGAGCACCGACGATTACGCCAGCAAAGGCGGCGACGCCGGCTGGCGTGACCTCGAAGACCTCAACGAGATCGTCACGGCCAAGCTCAGGGCAATGAAGGTCGGCGAGGTTTCCGATCCCTTGAAGTTCGACGTCGGATCCACCCCCATCTACGTCATCGTCAGCCAGGAGGCGACCCGCCCCAAGGGCTTCAGCGACGTGAATGACCCGGAAGTGATGGTGGCGATCGAAAACAAGGTCCGGCAGATCAACATGAACATCGCCGTCAAGCGCTGGCTCGAAGACCTCCGCGCGAAGCACTACGTCGAAGCCCAGCCCCAATGAGATGAGCGCCTCTCAAGGCGCCCCAGCGGCCGAAAGAAAAATAGCTAAAGTTTTTTCCTGCCACGCGTTCCCACACCGGTGCGCCGGCGTGCTGCTTCATCCAACGGCCTTACCGGGAGACGGTCCCGTAGGTTCGCTCGGGGCCGAAGCCCGTCGCTTCGTCGACATCATCGCCACCGCCGGTTTCTCGTGGTGGCAGGTCTGCCCACTCGGTCCCACCGGCTATGGCGACTCGCCCTACCAAGCGCTCTCCGTCTTCGCCGGCAACCCCTACCTCCTCGACCTTACAGACCTCGGTGAGCGTAAACTGCTCACGGCCGAGGAAATCGCCTCACTCCGGCGCGGCAGCGATGGGCGGACCGACTACGGTCGTCTCTGGAACCGCCTGCGCCCGGCGCTCCAGCTCGCCGCCCGCCGCGGCGCCGCAATCCTGAAGCAGAACGCCGCCTTCGGCCGCTTCCGTGTAAAGCACGCCGGCTGGCTGGATGCCTGGTGTCGATTCTCCGCCTTGCGCGAAGCGAATGGCTTCACCGCGCCGGATAAATGGACAGTCGACGAGGCCCCCGAAGGCTTGGTCGCGGAAGCCGAGGTCCTCCAGTTCCTTTTCGCCGAACAGTGGCAGTCGCTTCGCGAGTACGCTCACCGTAAAGGCGTCCGGCTCTTCGGCGACGAACCCATCTACGTCGCAGCCGACGGCTGCGATGCCAAGACGCGTCCCGAGCTTTTCCAGCTCGACCGAGCCGGGCGCCCGCTCGCCGTCGCCGGCGTGCCGCCCGACTACTTCGCCGCGGACGGACAGCTATGGGGCAATCCGCTCTACGCCTGGGAGCGGCACGCCGCCGACGGCTTCGCCTGGTGGAAGTCGCGCGTGCATCACGACCTCGGACTCTTCGATGCGATCCGCATCGACCACTTCCGCGGTATCCATGATTTCTGGAGCGTGCCCGCCGGGGCGCCCAACGCCCGCCAAGGCCGATGGTTCGATGGCCCAGGGCTCGCCTTCACCGGTGCGCTGGCCGGGCTCCCGCTCGTCGCCGAAGATCTCGGCCTGCTTTCGCCCGGCGTCGACGTGCTCCGCCAGGCGTCCGGCCTGCCCGGCATGTCGGTGTTGCAGTTCGGCTTCGGCGGGCCACCCGAAGGCAATCCCCACTTCCCGACGAACATCACCACCGATCGCATCGTCTACACCGGCACGCACGATAACGATACAGTCGTCGGCTGGTACGCACAGGCCTCCGCCGAGGAACGCACGCGCGTCGAAGCGGTCTTCGGCGCGATGGACGCCCCGCATATCGCGCTCGCCGAGGCCGCGCTGGCTTCGCCGGGCATCGCCGCGTTCATCCCCGTCCAGGATCTGCTCGGGCTGGGAGCCGAAGCCCGTTTCAATACGCCCGGCAATCCTCAGGGCAATTGGGCCTGGCGCATGAGCGACCTGCAGCTCACGACGCTCGCAGCGGCGGCCGGCGCGTGGAAGCAGCGGCTGGAGGCTACGCGGCGGCTCAGCGCGTAAGCCGGCGGTACTTCGGACGACGCGGCGTATCCGACTCAAGACCGAGGCGTTTCCGCCGGTCTTCGAGGTAGTCACCGTAGTTACCTTCGTGCCACACCACCGTGCTGTCGTCTTCGAAGGCGAGAATGTGCGTGGCCACGCGGTCGAGGAACCAGCGGTCGTGCGTCACGATCACCGCGCAACCGGCAAAACCCTCGAGGGCGTCCTCCAGCGCGCGGATCGTATTCACGTCCAGGTCGTTGGTCGGCTCGTCGAGCAGGAGCACGTTGGCGCCAGCCTTGATGAGGCGGGCGAGGTGGATGCGATTTCGTTCGCCGCCGGACATCACGCCAACTTTGCGTTGCTGGACGTCGCCCGTGAAGCCGAAGCGAGCCGCGTAGGCTCGGGCCGGCACCATGACTTTACCAAGGTGGACCATGTCCTGGCCATCGGAGATCGCCGACCAGAGCGGCGCATCCGCGGGGAGCGAATCACGCGACTGGTCGACGTAGGCGAGTTTGACCGATTCGCCGACGGTGAGCGTACCCTTGTCGGGCTTCTCCGCCCCGGTGATCATGCGGAACAAGGTCGTCTTGCCCGCACCGTTGGGGCCGACCACGCCGACGATACCGCCGGCGGGCAGCGTGAAATTGACGTCGTCCATCAGGATACGGTCTCCGTAGCCTTTGGATAGGCCGCGGGCCTCGATGACCGCGCCGCCGAGACGGGGGCCGGGCGGAATCCAGATCTCGGCCGTCTTCTCCTGAAGGTTCTGATCCTGCGTGAGCATCTGTTCGTAGGCGCGGAGACGGGCCTTGTTCTTGGCCACGCGCGCCTTGGGCGAAGCGCCAGCCCACTCGCGTTCGCGTTCCATCGAGCGCGAACGGGCGGCGGACTGCTTCTCCTCCATCTCGAGACGCTGCTGCTTCTGCTGGAGCCAAGAGGAGTAGTTGCCCTTCCACGGGATGCCGCGGCCGCGGTCGAGCTCGAGGATCCAGCCTGCGACGTTATCGAGAAAATAGCGGTCGTGCGTGATCGCGATGACCGTGCCTTTATAAGTCTGTAGGTGGCGCTCGAGCCAGGCGACCGTGTCGGCGTCGAGGTGGTTGGTTGGTTCGTCGAGCAGGAGGATGTCAGGCTCCATGAGCAGCAGGCGGCAGAGCGCCACGCGGCGTTTTTCGCCGCCGGACAGCGCGGAGACCACCGCCTCGCCAGGCGGGCAGCGCAGGGCTTCCATCGCCATCTCGATGCGGGCGTCGAGGTCCCAGCCGCCGCGCGTGTCGAGGATCGTCTGGATCTCGCCTTGGCGGGCCAGGATCTTCTCCTGCTCCTTGGCGTCGTCGGTCTCCGAGACCTTCACGAACGTCTCGTCATATTCCTCGAGGAGCGCCTTCATCGGTCCGGCCGCTTGCATCACGCATTCATGGACCGTGAGGTGTTCGTCGAGCCGGGGCTCTTGGGCGAGGTAGCCCAGCGTGTAGCCAGGCACCTGGCTGATCGCGCCGTCGAATTCCTTATCCTCTCCCGCCATTATCTTGAGCAGCGTGGATTTGCCGGAGCCGTTGAGGCCCAGGACACCGATCTTGGCCCCATAGTAGTAGGACAGGGAAATATCGCGGAAAACGGGTTTCTTTTCGAAGTACTTCGTGACCCCCGTCATCGTGAAGATTACTTTTTCGTCGGCCATGGGGAAAGGTTCCGTGAAGACCCCCGGGGGGCAAGCGGAACCCTCCGGCCAGGCCGGCTTACCGCACTTGACATCCCCTCGGGGGTGCCCAAGGTAAGCGTCAGTTCACCTTTACCGAGGTGGGTCCTGCCGGACCCGCTTTTTTTGTCCCCAAATCATTTCACCGAAAACCCGTACCCATCACCATGAGCGTCGATATCAAACCCTTCCTCCAATATCTCGAAAAGGAGAAGAACATCAAAAAAGAAGAGGCCTGCGCCCTGATCGTGGAGGCCATCAAGTCCTCCGTCGAGAAATCGGTCATGGCTGGACAGAACGTGGAGATCAACGCCGACCCCGTGTCCGGCAAGCTCGACGCCTTCGTCGTCCTCCGCGTGACCGACTCCGTGTCGGACCCCCTCCAGGAGATCAACCCGGTCGCCGCCTCGCTTATCGAGGCCGACGTCAAGGTGGGCCAGGAGGTCCGCAAGCCAATCAACGTGGCGGATCTCGGCCGTATCGCCGCCAAGACCACCCAGCAGCTGCTCAACCAGCGCTTCCGCAAGATCGAGAAGGACCAGGTCTTCCAGGAGTATAAGGACAAGGTCGGCGATATCGTCACCGGTACTGTCCGTCGTACCGAGCGCGGCAACGTCGTGATCGAACTCGGCACCGCCGAAGCCGTCCTCACCCACAAGGAACGCTGCCACGGCGACGAATTCCGCACCGGTGACCGCATCCGCTGCCTCCTCCTCGAGATCCGCGAAGACCCGCAGCGCGGCCGCGAGTTCGTGCTCTCCCGCGCCAACCCGGCGTTCGTGCGCCGCCTCCTCGAGCTCGAGGTCGCCGAAATCGCCGATAAGACCGTCACCATCGCCGCCATGGCCCGCGATCCGGGCTACCGCACCAAGATCGCCGTCGACTCCCGCGACCCCAAGGTCGACCCCGTCGGCGCCTGCGTCGGCGCCCGTGGCGCCCGCGTCCGCAACATCGTCAAGGAACTCGGCGGCGAGAAGATCGACATCATTCGCTACCATGCCGAGCCGCTCAAGTTGCTCGAAGAAGCCATCCGACCGGCCAAGCCGCGCAACGTCCGCATCGACGAACGTACCCGCTCCATCCATTTTGAAGTGGACGAAGACGACATGCGCATCGCCATCGGCAGCAAGGGCCGCAACGCACGCCTGACCTCCAAGCTCATGGGCTGGGGCCTCAACATCCAGAAGGCCACGCACGCCGCCGAAAGCTTCGAAGCCAAGGCCGGCGACGCCGCCGTCCGCATCGCTGAGCAGCTCGGCCTCCCCGCCGAGCTCATCGCGAAGTTCGTCGGCCTCGGCATTTCCAGCGTCGAAGCCCTCGAAGGCGCGACGGTGGAAGACTTCAAGGAAAGCGGCATCCCGGCCGAAGAGGTCGAAGCCGTCCTCGCCGCCTACGCCAAGGGCCGTCGTTCGTAATTCTTCCACACCCCACCCTATCGCCACCCTTCGCCAGCGCACATGACCGAGAAGAAGAAAACCGAAGCCAAAAAGCCCGCGACCACTCAGCGTTTCAGCGACGTGGCCAAGGAGCTCGGCGTCGAGGTCAAGGCGCTGCTCGCCCTGGTCGACCAGTTCGTGGTGGCTCGTCCCGACTACAAGGACTACGTCTACACCGACGGCAAGAAGCCTGCTGCTTCGAGCAACTTCGGTAAGATCTACCGCGAAGACTTCCTGACCTTCGCCGCCGACATGCTCCCGAAGAAGGCCGAACCTGTGCCTGAACTGGTCGTCGAAGCCCCCAAGGCTCCGGAGCCGGCCAAGCCCGTCGTGCCTGTCGCCAAGCCCGGTACGCCGCCTCCGGTGAGCATGCCTCCGCGCCCGACCATCGCACCGACGCCGCTTCCGGCTGCCCGCCCCCCCGTCGCGCCGATCGTCCCTCGTCCGTCGATCGCCCCGACTCCGGCCAAAGCCGACCTGCCGCCCGTCGTCGTCAGCACCCCTCCGCCCATCCCCTCGCGCCCGACCAACGTCCCGCCGGTCGTCCGCCCGCCCATCGCGCCCGTCGTCAATCGTCCGGCCGCCACCGGCAACCAGGCCGCGCCCGGCAGCAGGGGTGCCATCACCGTCCGTCCGCCTATCGTGGTGCGCGACTTCGCGATCGCCCTCAACCTGAAGCCCTTCCAGGTCATCGGTAACCTGATGGAATTGAACAAGGTCGTCAGCGTTTCCTCCGTCATCGAGGAAGCCGACGCCCGCAAGGTCGCCGAACGCCACGGCTACACCTTGGAAATCCGCCACCGCGGCGAAGGCGCCCAGCCCGTCAAGAAGGTCGAAAAGCCTTCCGAAGATGATCCGGCGCTCATGACCTCGCGCCCGCCCGTCGTCTGCGTGCTCGGCCACGTCGACCACGGCAAGACCACCCTCCTCGACTTCTTCCGCAAGACCAACGTCGTCTCAGGCGAAGCGGGCGGCATCACCCAGCACATCGGCGCCTACTCCGTTTCTTATCAAGGCGAGAAGCCTGAGTATAAGGGTAAGACCGTCACGTTCCTCGACACTCCTGGCCACGCCGCCTTCGCCAAGATGCGCGAGCGCGGAGCCTCCGTCACGGACGTCGCCGTGCTCGTCGTGGCGGCAGACGACGGCTTCATG
>DBCR01000082.1:2914-7285 GCA_002293125.1 Opitutia bacterium UBA953 | reverse complement strand
CTCCAGGAAATCCATCATCCGGATGGCGCAGAGCCGGGTCGTCGGGTGGTCGCCGGTGCCGAAGGCCAGGCCGGCGTCGAACCAGATCACCGCGGCGTCGGCGGGCACGGCGTGCTTGCCGCGCATCCAGGCGGGGACCCAGTGCAGTCGGCCATGATCCCAGGGCTTGAGGTGCTCCTTATAGGCTTCCTTCCAGTCCTTGTCGGCCATGACGGTTTCTTCATAGGCCTCGGGGAGTTTCTTGAAGGCTTTGCGCAGGCCCGCCCAGGCTTCGTCGGCCTCGGGCTTCGTGTCGAAGTAACCCATCACGAAATGAGGCCTCCCGGGACCTTCATGGAAGAGCATCCACGAAGAGCGGGTGAGTTCACAGAAATGGTCCTCTAATGGCTGGACCATGTCTTCATGGATGGGGCACTTCAGTTCGATCATCAGGAAAGGGTCTCGCTCAGTCGGGCGATGACGGTTGGCAGCAGGGCGTGCTCGGCGGCGTGGATCTTATTAGCGAAGGATTCCAGGGTATCGGCGGCCTCGCGGGGGACGCGGGTCTGGCCGAGGTGGGCGCCGCCGTCGATCTCGGCGTTGACCCAGTGGACGGTGCAGCCGGCCTCCGGGACGCCGGCGTTCCACGCTTGGCCGATGCCATCGAGGCCGGGGAACGCGGGGAGGAGGCTTGGGTGGAGGTTGATGATGCGGCCCGCAAAAGCGTCGAGGAGGGGGGCCTTGATCACGCGCATGAAGCCGGCGAGCACGACGAGGTCGACTTTCGCGGCCTTGAGGTCCTCCGCCCAGGCCAGCTCGCGCTCGGGGGAGAACTTCGTCTTGAAGGGGCCGGTGTCGAGGAAGCGGGCCGGCACGCCATGCTTCGGGCCCAGCTCAAGCATCTTGCAGGTCGGGACATCGCACCAAATGCCAACCACCTTGGCTTGGCCGAGGCGGCCTTCGGCTTGGGCGCGGAGGACCGCGTCGGCATTGGAGCCGCGACCGGAACCAAGGAGGGCGACGCGCATGACGGCAAGGTGTCGTCGCCGCCCCTCGCCTGCAAACGGATTTTCGATTTCAGACTTTGAACCCTTCGGCAAACCGCCGATGCTGGGCGTCACTGCACCCCATGGACCGCCGCGAGTTTCTTAACCTCACCGCCCTAGGTTCGCTGGGTGCCGTTGCTCTCTCTGGCTGTGCGGGCGGCGGTGGTGGCGGTGGCTACACCGGCCCCATGCCCATCGCGCCGGCTCCGGTCGCGCCACTCTCCGGCAAGGTCATGCTGGGTATCGATGTCCTCGCGGCCGAAGGTTTCGCGCGCCTCAAGGGCCTGCGCTGCGGCCTGGTGACGCACCGTGCAGGCGTCAACGGCCTCGGCCAGCGGACGGCCGACGTCCTCGCTCGCGCCCCAGGCGTAAAGCTCGTGAAACTTTTCGGTCCGGAACACGGTATCGACGGCGTGGCCAAGGCTGATGTCGCCGTTGGTCATGCAAAGGACGCGCGCACCGGCCTGCCCGTCTATTCGCTCTACGGTGCGACGCGTCGCCCGACGCCGGAGATGCTCTCCGGGCTCGATGTGATCTTGATCGATTTCCAAGACATCGGCGTCCGCTCCTACACCTACATCAGCTGCATGCGGTACGTGATCGAAGCGTGCTTCTCGCTTCCTCGTCCCGTGCGCGTGGTCGTCCTCGACCGACCGAACCCGCTCGGCGGCGAGAAGGTCGATGGCCCGTTCCTCGATCGCAAGTGGCGCAGCTACGTGGGTGCGTACGAGACCTCGTATGTCCACGGCCTCACCATCGGTGAAATCGCGCGCTGGGCCGTGGCCACGCCTGGAGTCCTCGAACTTGATGAAGCGACGCGCCGCCGTGGCACGCTCGACGTGGTCACCTTGCGCGGCTGGCGTCGCTCGATGACCTGGAATCTCACCGGCTTGAACTGGACGCCGACCTCGCCGATGATCAACAGCTCTAAGGCCGCTCTCGGTTATGCGATGAGTGGCCTCGGGTGCATGGATTCCGGATTCAGCCACAGTTCCACCGCTGATCAAAACTTCCGTTTCCTCACTTACCCGCGCCGCAAAGCCGCCGATCTCATGGCCGCCTTCGGCAACGCCGTACCCGGGCTCACGCTGCAGCCTCAGCAACAGGCCGACGGCACGCAGGGCGTCTACCTCGCCGTGGGCGATTGGCCGAAGTTGCGCCCCACCGCGATCTCGCTGTTCATGCTCCGTCAGGCGTGCGTCTGGGCGCCGAACCCGTTCGGCGGCCTAAGCGCCGGCAAGCGTGAGCTCTTCATCAAGCACCTCGGTAGCGAGGCGTTCTTCGACGAATTGCGTACGCAGGGAGCGCGGATCGACCTCGCCCGCTGGATGAAGCGCTGGGACGGCGACGCCGCGGCCTTCCGCGCGCGCACCGCTCCGTTCCGCCTCTACGCTTGATCAGTAGGAGCGACCTTCGCGCTTCTCCCAGTAGTTGATGTAGGCCTGGTTGAGCACGCCGAGACCACCCGGGGTCGGGTAGTCGCCGGTGAAATACCAGTCGCCGCGGCTCTTCGGACACGCCTTGTGCAACGACTCGATCTTTTGAAAGACCAGGATCAGTTCGCCCTTCCAGGCGCTCTTCGACGGGTAGACGAGCTCGGCCGCCTTGGCGGCGACCTCGATCTCCGTGAAGGCGCCATAAATCCGCTTCACGTGGTTCTGCATCTCCTTCGTCGGCTTCTTTGACTGTGCGATGCAGTCCTCGTAGACTTCGCGGAGCAGGTCCGTCTTGCCGCGTTCTTTGCAGAGCGCGACGGTGGCTTGGAAGGCGAGGAACTTGCCCATTTCCGACATATCGATGCCGTAGCAGTCCGGGTAGCGGATCTGGGGGGCCGTCGAAGCGATGACGATTCGCTTCGGGTTCGGGCGGGCGAGGATGCGCAGGATCGACTGGCGGAGGGTCGTGCCGCGGACGATCGAGTCGTCGACGCAGACGAGCGTGTCGCCGTCGCGGACGGTACCGTAGGAGATGTCGTAGACGTGCGAAGCCATCTGCATGCGGTTCTTCTCCTGGGAGATGAACGTGCGCAGCTTGACGTCTTTGTGGGCGACCTTCTCGCCGCGCGGCCAGCCGCCGAGCACGAGTTTTTCGATGAGGGCTTCGTCGAGCTTGCCGGCGCGCTGGGCGTCGACGAGTTTGTCGCGGACCTGCGAGCGGCGGCGCTTTCGGAGCTCTTCCATCAGGCCGTACCAAGCGATTTCCGCCGTGTTCGGGATATAGGAGAAGACCGCGTTGTCGTGGTCGTCGCGGATCTGCGCGATGACATCGTCGGCGAGGGCGGCGCCCAGGGCCTTGCGTTCGGCGTAGATTTCCGGGTCGTTGCCGCGCGAGAAGTAGATGCGCTCGAAGGAGCAGGAGCGGGTCTCGCCGGGGGCATGGAAGGGCTCGATCGAATGGCGCCCGTCGGCCTTCATGATCAATGCCGAACCCGGAGGCAGCTCATGCACGTCTTCCTGATTCACTCCGACGATGGTCATCAGCGCGACACGTTCAGAGGCGACGGCGATGAGGTCTTCGGTGCGGGCGTACCAGCAAGGGCGGATGCCGTTCGGGTCGCGGATGACGAAGCTATCGCCGTTGCCGATGAGACCCGCGATGGCGTAGCCGCCGTCCCAGTTCTTGGCGGCCTTGCGCAGGACATTGCCGATGTCCATGTGCTTGGAGATTTCTGACTGCACCGCGGCGCCTTCGAGTCCCTGGTCCTTGAAGGCCTTGAAGAGGCGATCGTGTTCTTCGTCGAGCCAGAAGCCGATCTCCTCAAGGATCGACTGCGTGTCGGTCGAGTAGATGACGTGCGCGCCGCGCTCCGTGAGCGAAGAGTTGAGCTCGCTGGTGTTGGTCAGGTTGAAATTACCCGCGACGAGCAGGTTGCGGGTCGGCCAGATGGACTTGCGGGCGTAAGGGTGGCAGGAGACCGAGTCGAAGTTGCCCGAGGTGCCGTAGCGGAGGTGGCCGAGGAGGAGTTCGCCGCCGAAGTCGAAATGTCGCTTAACTGTTTCCGGGAATTCGGGGACGATGACCCCTTCACGCATCTTGTCGGAGTAGGTCTTGATCTGACGGGTGAAGATCTGGGTCAGGCCCTGGGCGCCGATCTCGCGGTCGCGGAAGAGGAAGGCCTCGCCGTTTTCGGCGCCGATCTTGACGCAACCGATACCCGCGCCGTCTTGGCCGCGGTTATGCTGCTTCTCCATCAGGAGGAAGAGCTGGTTGAAGCCGTGGAGCGGAGTGCCGTACTTCTCCTGATACCACTTCAGGTCCTTGGTCAGCCGGACAAGGGCAATGCCGCATTCGTGCCTTAAAGAGTCGCTCATCGCAGGCCTCCGAGTTTGCCCACTCGGCGCGCGTC
>DBCR01000082.1:0-2707 GCA_002293125.1 Opitutia bacterium UBA953 | reverse complement strand
GGTGCGGCGAGGTGGCGGCGGTGGATCAGCGACTGTTCTTCGCGGCGGTACTGGATGGAGGAAGCGGCGTTGATGTGCTTGGCGCAGAGCTGGGCGAAGGGGCGGTTTTCCTTAAAGGAGCCCGGGAGGTAGAAGCGGAGGCGTCCGTCGTAGCTCTGCTGGTCGAAGTCCATAGCACGCACCCGGATGGCGGTCGAGTCGAAGTCCGGGGTCACGGCGATAACGAAGTTATAGGCGCGCATGTCGCCGAGGAGGCGCACGAGGCAGCGTTCCTCGAACTTGATGAGCTCCTTGGCGAGTCGCACCGGGTGGTGCCCGTCGGCGGCGAGCCACTTTTCGGCGAAAATATCGCCGGGAATACCCGTGACATGCTCCTCGACCAGGGTCGCTTCCCAGGTGAGGTAGAGCATGCGGTTCGGGGAGAGCAGGTGCTCGAGCTCAAGGCCGCAGACGCGGGAGGCGTCCCCGACCTTTACGTAGAAGTAATCTTGGTTCTCGTTATAGGCGTTGACGATGCGCACGCGGAACGGCTGCGAGTTACCGAAAGAGCAGAAGTCGATGCGGTCGACGTAGACGTGGCTGAAGACCTTCATGCCGCCTTCCCCGCGGAGAAGAGCGTACGTCTCCAGCAAACCTTGGGAAAGGTGGCTCATGACTTCGGGCGGATAAGCGACGGTTTCCCAGAGCGTGTCTTTGCCTCGTTCGAGCAAAGGCATCGCGGCGGTGAAGTCGCGCAGCTCCGAGTACGTGACGGGCAAGGGGACTTCGCGCCCTTCGCGGGAGAGGTAGGCACGGAGCTCGGCGCCGATCGGATAGGCCGGCTTGCGGTTCGTCCGCTTGAATTCAGCTTCGGATCCGGTGGCGTCCATCGTCAGTCGAGGTTGGGCCGGTCGCGGGTCTCTTCGACGATCATCTGGAGCGGCTGGCCCGGGTGGCATTCGGCGCGATAGGCCATGAAGCCGCGGCGATGGTCATCGTAGACGGGCCAGAGTAACGTGCGATCGGTCTCCGGGATGGCGGTGCGGGCCAATTCCTCGCGCGTGAAGAAACCAAATTTCCCTTCGTCGATCGTCTGCGGGAGCCCCGTCAGCGGCTTGCGGCAGTCGAAGAGGAACATCAGCCAGTGCGCCTGACCTTCGTAGCCCTTCTCGGAGATCATCCCAAAGAGATGAAGGTCGTCGGTCGTCACCCTCGCGCCGGTTTCTTCCTCGGTCTCGCGAACGGCGCATTCAAAAGGGGATTCGCCCGTGGCCATCTCGAGTTTTCCGCCGATGGGGCTCCAGCAGCCGATGTTGGGGGCCTTGGTGCGCTGGATGAGCAGGAGCCGGCCGGCCTCGTCATGCATGAAGACGAGGACGCTGATCTTGAAGGGAAGGGGAGCACCGGCGGACATAGGCACAACCTTGCGGGCAGGCTTCGATGGCACAACCCCGGAGTGCTCTTTAGACGGCCAGGATGGCGTCGACCCGCTTCAGTTCATCAGAGGCGAACGGGGCAGAATAGGCCGCGGCCACGCACTGCTCGAGTTGGGCCACCTTGCTGGCGCCGATGATCGCGGTGGTCACGCGCTTGTCGCGGAGGACCCAGGCCAAGGCCATCGAAGCGAGGGGCTGTCCGCGCTCTTCGGCGACCTTGGCGAGTCGGCGGACTTTTTCCATGCGGACGGCGTCGACTTGTTCGGGGCGCAGGAAGCCATGAACCTTTCCGGCCCGCGCGTCCGCCGGGATCCCTTTAAGGTAACGGTCGGTCAGCATGCCTTGAGCCAGGGGGGAGAAGACCGCGCAGCCGATGCCTTCCTTCTCGACGGTGTCGAGGAGGCCAGCTTCTGGTGTGCGTTCGAACATGCTGTACTTGGGCTGATGCACGACACAGGGCGTGCCGAGGTCGCGGAGGATGGCGCAAGCCCGGGCTGTGTCGGCGGGATTATAATTAGAGATGGCCGCATAGAGGGCCTTGCCCGAGCGGACCGCCTGGGCGAGCGCGCCCATGGTTTCTTCCATCGGGGTGTTCGGGTCGCGCCGGTGACTGTAGAAGATATCGACGTACGGGAGCCTCATCCGCTTCAACGACTGGTCCAGGGAGGCGAGCAGGTATTTGCGCGAGCCAAAGTCGCCATGCGGGCCCGGCCACATGGTGTAGCCAGCCTTAGTCGAGATGATCAGCTCGTCACGATAGGCGCCGAGGTCTTCGCGCAGGATCCGACCGAAGGTTTCCTCCGCGGAGCCTGGGATTGGTCCGTAGTTGTTCGCGAGGTCGAAATGTGTCACGCCGAGGTCAAAAGCCCGCAGGGCGATCGAGCGGGCATTGGCATAGTCGTCGACGCTCCCGAAGTTGTGCCAGAGGCCGAGCGAGATCTTGGGGAGGTGCAGGCCAGACTTGCCGCAACGAGCCTGGAACGACGGGTGGGCGTAGCGAGCGGGGTCAGCTTGATACATAAGTGTAATCAAGCGACCACAGGTCTTTTTAGCCAGCGGTAAAAAGGGAGCGCTCTGCCGAATTTCGACACGCGTGACCAATTCGAGACAGATTTTCCTCTGCGCCGTCCCAGGCAACGGTTTGGCACGGACGGTGCTGAGTGTGTGTCGCACCTAAGCACCATCAAAAACCAACACCACCATGAAGACTCAAACCAAACTCGCCGTAGCCTTCCTCGCCGCTGCTTCCTCCATCGCCGCTCACGCCGCCGCCGCTGCCTCGGCGTTCACCA
>DBCR01000052.1 GCA_002293125.1 Opitutia bacterium UBA953 | reverse complement strand
GCCGACTGGGTGATGGCGTTGAGCTTGGCGGCCTTGGAGAAACTTTCGTTGTCCACCAGGTCGCGGAAGATCTTCAGGTTCTCGATATGCATGGGAATGAAAGACTGCATGATTAATTAATCTAATGGGTTAGGGCTTCAAGTGTAGAAATGCTAATCCTAGGCCTTGGCCCCTCGGCTGCCCTGGGGAGCCCGACTGGTTGACTCCCCGCCCGTTCTCCCTCCCTCTGGTTCAAATGGTCACCTCCGACCAGTTTAAGGCCCATTGCGAGGGGGTGCTGGCCCGCATCCAAGCCGCCTGCGCCCGCGTCGGCCGCGACCCCGCCTCCGTCCGCCTCCTGCCCGTCACCAAGACCCACCCAATTGAGGCCGCTTTGCTTGCCTATGCCTTTGGATTACGGGCGGTGGGCGAGAACCGCGTCCAAGAGGCCGCCCAGAAGCGCCCCTTGGCCCCGTCCGACCTCCGCTGGGAACTCATCGGCCACCTCCAGTCCAATAAGGCCAAGCATGCCCTGCAGGCTTTCGATGTCATCCAAAGCGTGGATTCAGCCGAACTGGCCACCCGCCTCGGCCGGCTGGCCGGCGAGATGGGGTTGCGCCGGGAGGTGCTGATCCAAGTCAATTCCGGCGACGACCCCGCCAAGTTCGGGTGCGACTTGGCTGATGCGCCCGGCCTGCTCGAGGCCGCTCTGGCCCAGCCGGCCTTGGTCGTGAAGGGGCTGATGGCCATCGCACCACTCTCCGAAGACCCCGCGGTCGCCGACCGCACTTTCGCCGAACTTCGTCTTTGCCGTGACTCTCTCGCCGCCCGCTTCGGCGTGGCGCTCCCGGAATTATCGATGGGGATGAGCGGAGACCTTGAATCCGCCGTCGCCGCAGGTTCTACTTGCGTCCGTGTCGGCTCCGCTTTGTTCGGCAGTCGTCCCTCCGCATGATCCGCCGCCTTCAAATCCGCGACCTCGCCCTGATGGATCGCACCGAGCTCGAACTGGGTTCGGGCTTCACGGTGGTCACGGGTGAGACTGGCGCGGGCAAGTCCGTCTTGCTCGGCGCGCTTTCGCTCCTCGCGGGCAACCGCGCCGCAAAGACGATCGTCCGTAAGGGCGCCGAGGAATGCTCGGTCGAAGCCGAGCTCGAAACCGACGGTGACAAGCGTTTCGACGAGGTCCTCAAATCCCTCGACCTGCCGGTTTGCGACGATGGCCTGCTCATCCTGAAGCGTTCGGTCCATGCGACCAAGGCGGGACGAATCTCAATCAACGGCGGCTCGGCCACGCTCACACAACTTCAGCAGCTCGGCGAACTCTGGATCGATTTCCACGGCCCAGGCGAACCACAGAAGCTGATGCGCGCCGAGACCCAGCTGGAGATGCTCGATCTACACGCGGGCTTGGCCTCCGCGCTGGCGACCTACCGCACTGGCTGGCGTCTGCGAAATGATCTGCTCCGCGAAGCCGCCGAAGCCGCTACGGCCGAACGTCTTTCCGAAGACGAAGCAGCTTTCCTTCGCTCCCAGCTCGATAAGCTCGATTCGCTCGACCTTTCTGAAGAGGCCATCACGAAGTTGGAACGCGACCACGCCCGCTCTTCCCGGGCCCAGGAGCTCGCGGCATTGCTCGGCCAGCTGGAGTCTGGCCTAGGCTCCGATGGCCTCGGCGAGGTGATGCCAAAACTTCTCAAGGCCGGCGATGATATCGCCCGCATCGACGCCGAGGCCGAAGCGCTTCGCGACCGTCTTAATTCGCTCGCGGCCGAAGCGGAAGATATCCGCGCCGACTTCGCTCGCCTGGGTCGCGGACTTTCCGCCGACGACGAATCCGCCGCCGAGCTCGACGGCAAGATGAACCTTTGGCTGGAATTCCGCCGCAAGTATGGACCAGGCGCCGAAGCGGTCCGCGAGAAGCGCGAGGCGCTCCGCCGTCGCTTGGCTTCGCAGGGTGACGTCGAAGCCCGCGTGGCTAAGCTCAAGGCCGAGGCCGCCAAGGTGGAGAAGGATCTCCGCAAGCAGGCCGAGGCCCTCCGTGCCGCCCGCACGAAGGCCGCCGATAAACTCGCCACCGCCGCCCGCAAGATGCTGGGCTCGCTCGGCTTCAAGAAGGCCGACCTGCGCATCGAGGTCGCGGTCGCCGAACTTGGGCCCCAAGGCGCCGATGCGGTCCGCTTCCTCTTCTGCCCGAACGCTGGTCAGGATCTCCTACCGCTCGACCAGATCGCGTCCAGTGGCGAAGCCGCTCGCGTAATGCTCGCCTTGAAGACGGTGCTCGCCGCCGTCGACCGCACCCCGGTCTTGGTCTTCGACGAGGTGGATGCCAATGTCGGTGGCGAGATCGGCGCGCAGGTCGGCCGTGAACTCGCCGCCCTCGGTAAGGGACACCAGGTCTTCTGCGTGACGCACCTCCCGCAGGTCGCCGCGCTCGGCCATGCCCATCTCGTCGTGACGAAGACGCAGGATGATAAGTCGACGACGGTCGAAATCGCCCCGGTCCATGGTAAGCGCAAGGACCGCGAGTCTGAGCTCGCCCGTATGCTCGGCGACCGTGCCAGCAAGGTCGCGCTCTCCCACGCCCGCGAACTGCTCGACGGCGCGAAGTAGGCTCAGGCCTTCTTCACGAAGCGGTCCAGACGGAGGCGTTGGATCATGCGTAGGCCGATGGCGGCCGCCCAAGGCTTAGGTAGACGTGCCGAGAAGACGGCCAGGATCTTATGCTTCCAGCCCGTGACGACCACCGGGCGATGAGCCGCCATGCCGCGTACAGCTTCATCGGCGCATTCTTCCGAGGTCTGCCCACCTAGGCCGGTCGGGCTCGCGAAGCCGGCGGCTTTGGAGAAATTCGTCGAGACCGGGCCAGGGCAGATCGCCACGCAGCGGATACCGTGTCGCTTCGCTTCGGCATCGAGCGCGACACTCCAGTCGAGCATGAAGGATTTTGTCGCGGCATACGTCGTCATCAACGGCGTGGGCTGGAAGCCGGCGAGCGATGCGACGGTGGCGACCATGCCTCCGCGCGCTTTCAATTCGTCCCACAGACGGCCCGTGAGTTCGACCGGCGCGCGCACATTGACGTCGATCATCTTCAAGGTGTGGTCGACGCCGGGCGCCGGAAACTCTCCGTAGGCACCGAAGCCGCTGTTATTAATCAGTAGCATCCTGCCTTCTCGGGGCATTAGTTTCCGTAATTCGCAGACAACCGACGCGATGTCAGCGGGTTGCGAGAGATCGCAGGTAAGGTGAGTGAAGTTCAGGTAATTCGGGACCCCCTCAGGTATCGTCCTGGAAAGGTTGAACACCGCGGCTTTGGTCTCAGAATGACTGACACGCGAAAGTATCGCGCGTCCGATCCCGGAAGAAGCCCCTGATATGATGACCACGGAAAAACTCCTGAAGAATTCATCGACGGTCTTGTTCTTTGACATGGGCGCAGAGTCTCACGTCACCCCAAAAAACACAACACACATGACAAGTGCTCCGATCGTCGTGACGGGGGTCCATATGGACCTTACCGCCGCCCTGAAGGAAACGGTGTGCGCCAAGGTCGAAAGACTGCTGTGCCACAACCCGCGGATCATCCGCGTGCTCGTCGAACTCGTCTACACCCGCTGCAGCGACCATAGTCGCGAATTCGGGGCCCAGATCCGGCTCGAACTGCCGGGGCCGGACATCGTCGTCCGGGAGGAGTCGGACGACCTCTACAAGTCCATCGATATTTTGGTCGATAAAGTCGACCGCCAGCTTCGCCGCCGCCATCGTCTAGATAAGGAAAAAAGGAATCATCCGCATCCGACAGACCTAGGCGACCTGGGACGCGCGGCGTAAGGACGGTGCGGTGCCGGCCGGTTGTCAGTAAGGACGGCCCAGTCGGTGAAAGTCGAAGTCGGTATGGCCGGAAGTCCGTGAAAACAGACGGAAAGCCAGTCAGACAACGAAGGTAACAGACGGTCAGTCAGGTAACCGACAACGAAAACTAAGCTAGCACAGTCAAAGTCAGGTACAGGACCCCGGCCGCCGCAAGGTGACCGGGGTCCTCCTGTTTGGGGAGGTCGCCCCGCCTAAGTTTCTCGCCCTTGGCCCCCCGAGGGCTTTTATCAGCCCCATGCGCATTTATTTCATGGGCATCTGCGGCACGGCGATGGGTAACGCCGCCTTGCTGATGCGCGCCTTAGGTCATGAGGTCATGGGGTCCGACACGGGGATCTACCCGCCGATGTCCGACCACCTCCGTGACGCGGGCGTCGATATCCTCGAAGGCTGGTCTGCCGAACGTCTCGCTCAGGTTAAGCCGGATCTGGTCGTGGTCGGCAACATCGCCTCCCGCGGCCATCCCGAAGTGGAGTGGCTGCTCGAAGCCCGCACGCAGCCTTACGTTTCGCTCCCGGAACTGCTTCGCACCCGCCTGCTGAACGAACGCCGCAACGTCGTCGTCGCTGGCACTCATGGTAAGACCACCACGACCTGCATGGCTGCGGTCCTTCTCAAGGCCAACGGAACTGAGCCGGGCTGGCTCGTCGGCGGCGTCCCGCGCGACTTGCCGGATTCTTCGTACCCCGGCAAGCGGGGCGGCCCGTTCGTCATCGAGGGCGACGAATACGACACGGCCTTCTTCGACAAGCGCAGCAAATTCATCCAGTACCTGCCGCACGTGCTTGCGATCAATAACTGCGAGTTCGACCACGCCGATATCTTCCGCGACCTCGACGACGTGCTCCGCACCTTCGCGCATGTCATTCGCATCGTCCCGCGCGATGGCGTAATCGTCGCGAATGGCGACGACGCCAATGTCCTCGGTCTGGTGAAGAACGTCGCGTGGGCTCCGGTCGTCCGCGTGGGCACGGGCGCTGGCAATGATGCCGTCATCGCTGACTTCCAGGAATCATCGACGGGCTCGTCCTTCACGTTGCTCTGGAAGGGCAAGGAGTGGGGCAGGGTGAAGTGGGCCCTGCCGGGCCTCTTCAACGCCCGTAACGCGGCGATGGCCGCGGTCTCCGCCGGCTTGCTGATCGACGCTAAGGATCCGACCAAGCTGAAGCTCGAGGCGCTTAACTCCTTCCAAGGCGTGCAGCGTCGCCAGCAGGTGCTCGTCGATCGCGCTGACCTGACGGTCATCGAAGATTTCGGCCACCATCCGACGGCCCTCGACCTGACGCTGGAATCCCTGCGCGCCCGTTATCCGAAGCA
>DBCR01000044.1 GCA_002293125.1 Opitutia bacterium UBA953 | reverse complement strand
CCAACTAGCTGATAGGCCGCGAGCTCCTCCTTAAGCGCCATTACAAGCTTTGGAAGAAGTCAGATGCCTGACTCCTCCACATCCGGTATTAATCCAAGTTTCCCTGGGCTATTCCGGTCTTAAGGGCAGATTGCTCACGTGTTACGCACCCGTTTGCCGCTCTCTTTGTATTGCTACAAAGATCGCTCGACTTGCATGTCTTAACCACGCCGCCAGCGTTCACTCTGAGCCAGGATCAAACTCTCCAAAAATCCTGCCGAAGCAGGCGTTTGAAGGTTCGGATCCTGGGATCCGAACTATTTATATTATCTCAGTTCCTAGTGAATACGCCGGTGATAAATATTCGCGTTTTCTAATTTTGGTAGAACCCGCGATCAGTTATCGCCGGGTTCACCAGGTGTAAGGTTTGACTAATACGATAGGCCGTATTGTCGCACAAAAAAATGAACTCTCAAAGAACCGAAAGGGGCCTCCTGTTGAGGGGAGGGAGGGCGGACGGTGAAGGCGTCGAGGTATTGGTCAACGTCTTTTTTCGAGTTTCCGCGTTTTGAAGCGCCGAACTAGCTCGATCACCGAAACATCCAAGGAACAGCCTTCTGCAACAGAAGGGAAGTTCCAGATTGGAGAATCCGGCGGCCTGATTCAAGACGATTTTTGCATTTTTTCACACGAGGCACACATCCATTAGTATGTTGAATATCAACGGCTTATGGTGAGTTTGTCATATTTTTACATTTTTTTGACTATCGGTTGCGTCCGCCCTGTGTCTTTTTTGCACCTAATGGAGCCCAAATCCAGCCAGCCCCCTTACGACTGGCGCGCACGCCCTCCCCCTTCTCGACGCCCGATCGGTTCAGCCCACCATCGCCCAGGCCGGTCCGTCGTCGCAGCCCCCGCGTATGTTCTCTGCGGATACGCACCGATAGGCTCGTCACGCTTCAGCCGTTCGCTTCAATGCTCGCATGCTTCTCCCCACGCTGCTCGCTGCTTTTATCGCTGGAGCCTCGGTCATCCCAGGCGCGGACGTCGATAGTCCCGCCGACGATCGTCTGATGTTCCAGAAGCTCGAAGCAGCGACCTCAGCCTTGGCGGAAAAAGGTGCCGGCCCTCTCCGGCGCGAGGACCGGCTCGAACAATGCAAACGCACGCGTACCGATGCCGTTCGTCTTACCGCTAAGCCGCGCTCGGGTACGCCGCTCGAAGGTGCGGACATCTATCGGCGCAGCGCCCAGGCGTCCGTACTCATCGGCTCCGCCTACAAATGCGATAAATGCCCCAAATGGCATAATACTTTGGCGAGCGGCTTCGCCATCACCGATGACGGCGTCATCGCCACCAATCACCATGTGGCCGCAGGCGCGACCGGCGAAGCGATGGGCGTGCTCACCTTCGACGGACGATTCTTCCCCGTCGTCGAAGTACTCGCCGCCAACAAGGCCCACGATGTCGCCCTGCTCCGCATCAACGCCAAGGACTTGGCCTTCCTTCCGTTGCGCGACGACGCACCCGCCGGCTCGTCAGTCCGTTGCTATAGCCACCCGGCCAACTCCTTTGGTTGCATCTCGGAGGGCATCATCACGCGCTACTTCAAGATGAACGAACCAGAGCGCAATGGCTCGGTCTTCATGCAGATCACGGCCGACTACGCGCGCGGCTCCAGCGGCGGCCCCATCATCGACCCCTATGGCAATGCCGTCGGCATGGTGGCTTCGACTTCGCCGGTCTTCACCGCGACGCCCTCGCCGCACGCGGCGGCCAAGGACGCGAAGCCGACGACGCCCAGCCAACAAATGGTCCGGCACAACTGCGCCACGGCCCGAGCGTTGCTCGACCTCATCCGCCCCCAGTAAAACACTTCAGGCGTGCCCGGGCGTGCGCGGATATGCGATCACGTCACGGATGTTGCCTTCACCGGTGACGAACATCAGCAGGCGCTCGAAACCAAGCCCGAAGCCGGCATGCGGCACGGAACCAAAGCGGCGCGTATCGATATACCAGCCATAGCCGGCCAGATCCAGGCCATGCGCCTGCATCGCGGCCACGAGGCGATCGAGACGCTCTTCGCGCTGACTACCGCCCACGATCTCGCCGACGCCCGGCACGAGGACATCCATGGCGGCAACGGTCTTCCCGTCGTCGTTCTGGCGCATGTAGAAGGGCTTCGCGGCCTTCGGGTAATCGTAGACGGTCACGGGACACTTGAAATGCTCCTCGGCGAGGTAGCGTTCGTGCTCGGACTGGAGGTTCTCGCCCCAGACGACGGGATACTCGAATTTACGACCAGACTTCAGCAAGAGCTCCACGGCCTCGGTATACGTGACGCGCGCGAAGGGTCTTTCGGCGACGAATCGCAGGCGCTCGAGCAGACCTTTGTCGACGTAGGCATCAAAGAATTCGAGCTCATCCGAACACTGTTCCAGGGCCGTCTTTACTAGGTATTTCACGAGTTCCTCGGCGCAGCGCATATCACCCTCGAGATCGCAGAAAGCCATCTCGGGCTCGATCATCCAGAACTCGCTGGCGTGGCGACTGGTGTGCGAATTCTCCGCCCGGAAAGTCGGTCCGAAGGTATAGACATCACCCAAGGCGCAAGCGAGAGTCTCGCCCTCGAGCTGGCCCGACACCGTCAGATAAGACTGCTTCGCGAAGAAATCGGCGGCCCAGTCGACCTTACCCTCGGGGGTCTTCGGTGGCGCGACCGGGTCGAAGGTCGTGACGCGGAAAAGCTCGCCGGCACCCTCGCAATCACTGGCGGTCACGATGGGGGTGTGGACATAGGCGAAGCCTCGCTGCTGGAAGAACTCATGCACGGCGATGGCCATGCGACTGCGGACGCGCATCATCGAGCCAAGGCGATTCGTCCGGGCGCGCAGGTGCGGGATGGTGCGCAGGAACTCGACCGTGTGCCCCTTCTTCTGCAGCGGGAAAGTCTCATCCGCCCGCCC
Organism: Opitutia bacterium UBA953; assembly: GCA_002293125.1. Lineage (GTDB taxonomy): Bacteria > Verrucomicrobiota > Verrucomicrobiia > Opitutales > UBA953 > UBA953. Next base: position 56,973 of record DBCR01000044.1, on the reverse strand, counting down.
CAGCAATCGGAAGGCCGTGGCCTTGAGCTCCCACTTCTGGCCCTTGGCCGGGGACGGCACGAGTTCGCCATCCACGCTGACCGAAGAGCCCGTCAGCGCTTCCTTAAGGTGTTCCGCGCCCGGAGCAGTGGCGTCCACCACCACCTGGAGGTTCTTGAAGCAGGAGCCGTCGTTGATCTCGACGAAGGAGAAGTCCTTCGCGTCGCGACGGGTACGGACCCAGCCGGAAACCGTGACACCCTTGAGCGGCTGCTCGGCGGCGAGCGCCTGCTTGACCTTGATTCGCATGGGGCAATTTGCACCACCCTGCCCTCCGAAACAAGCGAGAGATGCCTAGACGGCAGGCGGACGCCCGTTTTTTCGGGTCGGGCTGGACAAGCCCGCCCCCTTTAACACGCTCCGAACCCTTCACACATGAACGCACTCGAACAGCTTCGCCAACACACCAAGGTCGTCGCCGACACCGGCGACTTCGCCGCCATGAAGGCCTTCAAGCCTCTGGACGCCACGACCAACCCGAGCCTCATCCTCAAGGCCGTCCAGATGCCTGAGTACCAGGCCCTCCTCCAAAAGGCTGCCCAGGACAACAAGAGCAAGGGCGTCCAAGCCGCCGTCGACGCGCTCCTCATCTCCTTCGGCACCGAGATACTCCAGATCGTCCCAGGTCGCGTCTCCACCGAAGTCGACGCCCGCCTTTCCTTCGACAAGACCGCCACCGTCGCCAAGGCCCGCGAACTCATCGCTCTCTATAAGGCCGCCGGTATCCCCAAGGAACGCATCCTCGTGAAGATGGCCTCCACCTGGGAAGGCATCCAGGCTGCCGCCGAGCTCGAAAAGGAAGGTATCCGCTGTAATCTCACCCTGCTCTTCTCGTTCGCCCAGGCCGTCGCCTGCGCCGATGCCAAGGTCCAGCTGATCTCGCCGTTCGTCGGCCGCATCTACGATTGGCACAAGAAGGCCCAGGGCGCCAACTGGAACGAAGCCGCCTCCTCGGGCGCCAACGACCCGGGCGTGCAGTCCGTCCGCCGCATCTACGCCTACTACAAGCGCAACGGCATCAAGACCGAAGTCATGGGCGCCTCCTTCCGTAACTGCGGCCAGATCAAGGCCCTCTGCGGTTGCGACCTCCTGACCATCGCTCCGAACCTCCTCGAGGAACTCTCCAAGGACTCCGCCGCCGTGCCCAAGGCGCTCGACGAAGCTACCGCCAAGTCCGAAGGCGAAGCCGCCAAGGTCTGGGGTGAAAAGGATTTCCGCTGGCACCACAACGAAGACGCCATGGCCACGGAGAAGACCGCCGAAGGTATCCGCGCCTTCGCCGTCGACGGCAAGAAGCTCGACGACCTGGTCGCCAAGGCCATCGGCTAAGCGAATCGTCAGTCCTTCAAGCAAGGCCGGGCCCCAAGCCCGGTCTTCTTATTTGCGGCGGAAAAGGGAGGCGACGAGGAAGGATAATCCGCTAAATGCGAAGAACCAGCCCATGGGCAGGAGCCAGAAAGGCTCATGAAGGAACCCTTCCGCATCCAGATAGCTGCCGATTTGGCGATGAAGCCAGAAACAGAGAGAGCCGGCGCCAAATGACGCCATCGAGGCCCAGTGGCAGATCGTACTTCGCATCGGCGCCTATTTCCGACGCTGGCGGACGGCCTCGAAAAGGCAGATCGCCGCGGCATTGGAAACATTAAGCGAATCCGACAAGCCGGCCTGCGGGATCGAGATCTTCTCGTCGGCGCCCTTGAGCCAGAAATCCGTCAGTCCATCTTTCTCAGAGCCGAGCAGCAGCGCCACCGGGCCACGGCAATCGACGTCCCAATAAGCCTTGGTGGCCGCAGGCGAGGTCGCCAAGGAACGGACACCCTTCGACTTCATCCAGGCCGCAGCCTCCTGCGAAGTACAGACGGCAACGGGCACGGAGAAGAGCGCACCCTGTGAGGAACGGACGACGTTGGGGTTGAAGACGTCGGTGATGGGATCGCAGACGATGAGCGCGTCGCATCCGGCGGAGTCCGCCGTGCGCAGTAAAGCACCAAGGTTGCCAGGCTTCTCGACTGATTCGGCGACGAGCAGGAGAGGGTTGGCCGAGGGCTTGAGCTGATCGAGCGAGCAGTTCCAGGTCTTGGCGACACCGAGCAGGCCGTCCGGCCCTTCGCGGCCGCTGACCTTCGCAAACGCGGATTCGCCGAGTTCACAGCAGTCGATGCCGGCGGCCCGGGCGTTGGTGACGAGTTCGGCGGCCTCGGAGCCGCGGAACATCGACGGGCAGAAATAGATTTCGAGCACCTCGACCTTGCGCTCGATGGCCCGGGAGAGTTCCCGGAGGCCTTCGGCGATGAACAGGCCGCGGGCTTCGCGCTCGGCGCGGTCGCGCAGGCGGGCCAACGCCTGCACGCGGGGGTTCTGTCGGCTCTGGATGACCTCGTCGGACACGGGCGAAGTCAGCACCAAGGGACGCCCGAGGGCAAGGATAGGCCTTCGGCGGGGATAAGTCTCGACCTCTCCGCCCGGAGGCGGACTTTATCGCCATGTCCGAATTCGAGCCGACTCAGTCCCGCAAACCCGACTCCTCCAAGTTCCGGGAGGGCAAGTTCACCTACCATCAGGAGATCGAGGTCGAGATCGCCAGCCTGACGAACCTCGGCGAAGGCGTGGCCCGCGTCGACGGCTGGGTCGTCTTCATCGCCGGCGCCCTCGCCGGCGAGAAGGTCGTGGCCCGCATCTGGCACAACGCCGCCAACTTCTCGCGTGGCGACCTCGTCCGCGTCGTCGTACCCTCTCCCCACCGCATCCAGCCTCGCTGCGACCTCTTCGGTGAATGTGGCGGCTGCCAGTATCAGAACCTCGCCTACCCGCAGCAGCTGGAATGGAAGCAGAAGCAGGTCGCGGAGGCCTTCGAGCGCCTCGGCGGCATCAAGACCAAGGTCGACGCCTGCCACCCTTCGCCGAAGCAGTACGGCTACCGCTCCAAGATCACCCCGCACTTCATGACCCCGCGCCGCGCGGACTTCCCGATCGGCTTCCTCGCCGCCGGCACCTCCCGCCGCGTCGTCGACGTACCGAAGTGCCCGATCGCGACGGACGCCATCAACTCCGCCCTCGCCCGTTCCCGCAAAGACATCAAGTCCAACCCTGGCCGCTTCGAACGTGGCGCTACCCTGCTCTTCCGCGATTGCGAGGAAGGCGTGGTCACCGACTCGCGCCAGGTCGTCACCGAGAAGGTCGGCGCAGTGCAGCTGAAGTTCCTCGCCGGTGAGTTCTTCCAGAACAATCCCTCGGTGCTCGAGCAGTTCGTGGGCCACGCCATCAAGCTTGCCCGCGAATCCGGCGCCAAGCACCTCGTCGACACCTATTGCGGCTCGGGACTCTTCGCGCTTTCCGGCGCCCGCCTCTTCGATTCCGTCAATGGCATCGAGGTCAGCGCCGAGGCCGCCCGCAAGGCCGCCGAGAACGCCACGCTTAACCACTTCCTCAACTGCCGCTTCATCGCCGGCTCCGCGGAATCAATCTTCAAGAAGATTCCCGTCGAAGGCCATGAATCCGCTGTGATCGTCGACCCGCCCCGCAAGGGTTGCGACGAAGCCTTCCTCGACCAGTTGCACGCGTTCGGCCCGCGCCGTATCGTGTACGTAAGCTGCGCCCCCGACACGCAGGCGCGCGACGTGAAGTATCTCTGCGCCAAGGGCTGGAAGGTCATCTCGGTGCGACCATTCGATCTCTTCCCGCAGACCAGGCACGTCGAGTGCATCGCGGCGCTAGAAAGGGCCTAAGCAGTCCGTCAGGGCACAAAAAAGGGGCGCCGCAAGGCGCCCCTTCTGCTTGGCCGATCAGCCGGCTCAGGCCTGCGGCTTGGCGGCGTTCTCTTCCTCTTCGTCCGAACGCTCGACCTTGGAGATACCGAGGAGCGACTCGCCTTCCTTGAGGCGCATGACGCGGACGCCCTTGGTGTTGCGACCCGCCGTGCAGCGGATGTCAGACACCTTGGTGCGGATGGACTGGCCGCCCTTGGTAAGGAGCATGACCTCGTCTTCTTCCTGGACGCTGAGGGCACCGGCGACGCCGACTTCGGTGGCGATAGCGATGACGCCCTTGCCGCCGCGGGTCTGCTTACGATAGACCGGCTCCTTGGTCTCGGGGTCGTCGAACGGCGTGCGTTTACCGATACCGTCGATGCCGACGACGAGGAGCGTGCAGGCCGGATCGACGACTTCCATCGCCTTCACCTGGTCGCCCGTGTCGAGCCTCATACCAGCGACGCCCGTGGTATCGCGACCCATGGAGCGGACATCGGATTCGTGGAAGCGGATCGACATGCCGGACTGCGAGATCATCACGACCTCGTTGTCGCCGTTGGTCAGCTTGGTGGAGATCAGGCGATCGCCGTGTTCGATGTTGATGCCGATGATGCCACCCTTGCGGTAATTGGCGTACTTCGAGATCTCGGTCTTCTTGATGGTGCCGTTGGCGGTGCACATCATGAGGAACTTGCCTTCCTCGAAGTTCGAGACGCAGACCATGGCGGCCAGCTTCTCGTCATCCTTGAGCTCCAGGAGGCGTGCGATCGACTTGCCGCGGGAAGCGCGGTTGGCTTCTTCGATCTCGTAGACCTTCTCCACGTATACGCGGCCGTTGTTCATGAAGAACAGGATATGGTCGTGGGTATTGGCCGTGAAGAGGTGTTCGATGAAGTCGCTGTCGTCGTCGGACGCGGCCTTGGAGAGCTCGGCGCCCTTGGTGCCCTTGCCGCCGCGCTTCTGGAGGCGATACTGGGCGACCGGCGTGCGCTTGATGAAGCCCGCATGCGAGACGGTGACCACGCAGCCTTCGTTGGCGACGATGTCCTCCATCGAGAGGTCGCCTTCCTGGGCCGAGACCTTCGTCTTGCGAGGACCGATGTGCTTCTTGGCGGCATCACGCAGCTCCTTCTTGATCAGGGTGAGCAGCTTCAGCTCGCTCGAGAGGATGCTGCGGAGTTCTTCGACGAGTGCCATCAGTTCGCGGTACTCAGCCTCGATCTTGTCGCGCTCCAGTCCGGTGAGCTGGTAGAGGCGCAGGTCGAGGATGGCCACGGCCTGGCGTTCGCTGAGGCCGTATTTGGCCATGAGCTTCACGCGGGCCTCGTCGCGGTTGGTCGCGGCGCGGATGATCTTCACGAAGTCGTCCAGGTTACGTAGGGCGATCTTGAAGCCCTCGAGGATGTGGGCACGGTCTTCGGCCTTACGGAGACGGAAGCGGGTACGGCGGGTGACGACGTCGCGGCGGTGCTCGACGAAGCACTCGAGCAGCTCGCGGATGTTCATCTGCTTCGGGCGACGCTTGTCGAGGGCGAGCAGGATGACGCCGAACGAGTTTTCGAAGTTCGTGTGCTTGTAGAGCTTGTTGATGACGACCTTCGGATTCTCGTTACGCTTAAGCTCGATGACCACGCGCGTGTTCTCGTCGGACTCATCGCGGAGGTCGGAGACTTCATCCAACACCTTATCGGTGCACAGTTGGGCGATGTGCTTCACCAGGGAGGAGCGGTTGACGTTGTAGGGCAGCTCCGTGAGGACGATCTGCTCCTTGCCGTTCTTCATCTCCTCGGTGTGGGCGACGCCGCGGACGCGGATGATGCCACGGCCAGTGCGCAGGTACTGCTTGATGCCTTCCTTGCCATTGATGACGCCGCCGGTCGGGAAGTCCGGACCGATGATGATCTTCTCCAGGTCCTCGACCGTGGCGCCGGGCTTGTCGATGATGAGGCAGGTAGCCTCGACGAGCTCGTTCAGGTTATGGGGCGGGATGTTGGTCGTCATGCCGACCGCGATACCGGTCGAACCGTTCATCAGCAGGTGAGGCAAAGCGCACGGGAGCACGGTCGGCTCGGTGGTCGACTCCTTATAGTTCGGGATGAAGTCCACCGTGTCCTCGTCGATGTCGGCGAGGAGCTCGGACGAGACCTCGGAGAGGCGGCACTCGGTGTAACGGTAGGCCGCGGGTGGATCGCCGTCGACGGAGCCGAAGTTGCCTTGTGGCTCGATCAGCTGGTAGCGCATCACCCAGTTCTGGGCGAGGCGGACAAGCGTGTCGTACACGGAGCTGTCGCCGTGCGGGTGGTAGTTCTTCAGCACTTCGCCGACGACGCCGGCGCACTTGTCGAACGGGCGGTTGTGGACGAGGCCTTCCCGCATCATCGCGTAGAGGATGCGGCGCTGGACGGGCTTCAGGCCGTCACGCGCGTCCGGGAGGGCGCGGGAGACGATGACGGACATCGAGTAATCGATGTAGGCCGTCTGCATGATGTCCGTGATGTTGGCGGTCGTGAGCTTTTCCTTGTCAGAGTACATGTTCGAAGAGGTCTTGGGTTAGGTTGGTCCGGTCGATCAGACGTCGAGGTTCGAGGTGTTGAGCGCGTTGTCTTCGATGAAGGCGCGGCGGGAGGGCACATCTTCGCCCATGAGCATCGCGAAGACGCGGTTGGCTTCGGCGGCGTCGGCGATGTCGACCTTGAGGAAGCGGCGCTTGGCCGGGTCCATCGTGGTCTCGAAGAGCTGCTTCGGATTCATTTCACCCAGGCCCTTGTATCGCTGAATCGTCAGGCCTTTGCGGCCGAACTGGCGAATCTGGCCGATGAGCTCGAGGATCGAGCCGAGCGGGATGGGGTCGGCCTTCTTGACGACCTTCTTAGCCGGCTTGTCTTCGCCCTTAGGCTCATCTTCACCTTCCACGGCGGCGGGGGCCTCCTCGGCGGTCGAACCGTCGATCAGGTGGTAGCGCGGCTCTTCGCCGGTCGTGAACTGCTTCACGTCCATGCCCTGGGTCTCAAGTTCCTTGAGCACCTTCGAGATGGCGTCGTTCTCGAAGATCTCGATGACGTTGACGCGCTCTTGGACGACCGTGCCGTCCTTGAGCTTCTTCTCGCGGTCGATCTTATCGGCGAGGAAGTCCTCGACGCCGGCCTTGCGCAGGTAAGCCTGCTTGGCGTCGGTATCGACGAGGAACTCATAGGTCTCCTCGTTGCCGGTGCGGGTGCGCACGATGAAGCGCGGGAGCGCGTGGTTCTTATGGTCCTGCTGGTCAAGGTAAGCACCGAGCTGGCAGCCCGTGCGGCCGATGACGGCCCCCAGGGTTTCCAGGCGCGCGAGGGATTCGACGATCTTGTCGAGCTTCTGTCCGGGGAAGACGTGCTTGTCGCGGAGGCGGAGGAGATTCACGTCCTCGGAGCCAAGCTCGAGCAGGATGCGGTTCAACTCCGGGTCGTTGTCGACGTACTGCTCACGTTTCTTGCGCTTGATGCGGTAGAGGGGCGGCTGGGCGATGTAGACGTAGCCAGCCTCGATGAGTCCGGGCATCTGGCGGTAAAGGAACGTCAGGAGCAGCGTACGGATGTGCGAACCGTCGACGTCGGCGTCCGTCATGATGACGAGCTTGTGGTAACGGCATTTCGTGACGTCGAAGGCGCCATCGCCCTCGTGCTTACCGATACCAGTACCGCAGGCGGTGATGATCGTGCGGATTTCCTCGTTGGAGAGGATCTTGTCGATACGGGCCTTCTCGACGTTGAGGATCTTACCCTTGATCGGCAGGATCGCCTGGTAGCGACGGTCGCGGCCCTGCTTGGCGGAACCACCGGCGGAGTCACCTTCAACGATGTAGAGTTCGCAGACGGACGGATCGCTCTCGGAGCAGTCCGCCAGCTTGCCGGGGAGGCCGCCAGAGGACATCGCGGACTTACGGACCGTCTCGCGGGCCTTACGGGCGGCTTCGCGGGCGCGGGCGGCGTTGAGGCACTTGTCGACGATACGACGGCCGGTCTTCGGGTCGCGCTCGAGGTAGTACTTGAGCTGCTCGCCGACGACCGAGGTAACGATGCCTTCGACCTCGGGGTTAGTGAGGCGCGTCTTGTTCTGCGACTGGAACTTCGGGTCGGGGTGCTTGACGGAGATGACGGCCACGAGGCCTTCGCGCATGTCGTCGCCGTTCAGCTTGGTGTCCTTGTCTTTGACGAGATTATTGGACTTCGCGTAGTGATTGATCACGCGGGTGAGCGCGGAACGGAAGCCGGAGAGGTGCGTACCGCCTTCGGGCTGGTTGATGAGGTTGGCGTAGCAGAAGACCATCTCGTCGTAGCGGTCGTTGTACTGCAGGGCGACGTCGAGGGTCATGCGGCGCATGCCTGGCGTGGGCTTCTCGCCGTCGGCCATCACGCGCGGGTTGGCGAGATCGGTGAAGTCGACTTCCGCCGCGATGAGGATCGGCTTATCGAAGAGGCGCTCCTCGTTGGCGTTGAGGAAGGAGACGTACTCGGCGATGCCGTCCTTGAACTCGAACTTGTCGGAGCGGTTGGAGCGATGGTCCTTCATGTCGACCGTGATGCCCGGGACGAGGAAGGCCAGTTCGCGCATGCGGCGCACGATCGTGTCGTACTTGAACTCCTGGGTGGCGACGAAGATTTCCGGGTCCGGGTGGAAGGTGATCTTCGTGCCGGTACGCTTCGTCTTGCCGATGACCTTGATCGACTGCGTGACCTCACCGCGGCAGAACTTCATCTGGTGGACCTCCCCTTCGCGGCTCACTTCCGCGATAAAGCTGTCCGAGAGGGCGTTGACGCACTTCGCGCCGACGCCATTAAGGCCACCGGAGACCTGGTAGGCACCCTTGTCGAACTTACCACCGGCGTGCAAGTTGGTGAGCACGAGCTCGAGCGTCGGCACCTTCTCTTCCGGGTGCATCGCGACGGGAATACCGCGGCCGTCGTCCTCGACGGACAACGATCCGTCCGCATGGATCTCGACCTTGATGCTCTTGCAATAACCGGCGAGCGCTTCGTCGATCGAGTTGTCGACGATCTCATACACGCAGTGGTGAAGGCCCGTCTCGTTCGTATCGCCGATATACATACCGGGTCGTTCGCGCACGGCCTTGAGGCCCTTGAGGCGTTTGATGTCGGCCGCGCCGTAGCTTTCGTTGCCGGCGTGCTTGCCGCGGTTCGGGGTTTTCTCGGAATTTTCGCTCATGTTTAGGTGTGTAAAAAATGATATTTCCCCGCCTGAAGGAGGGGTCTTTTCATGCTGTTTTTCACAGGGGTATCTGCAACAGGAAACACCCCGTTCGTGAATGTTTTTAGGCGGCCAGAAATGACTACCAATCAACTCCTTACGGAAACTTATAGGGGGTGTTAGAAACCGTTGTTCACACGTTATCCACAGCCCTATTCCGCCCCTCGGAGGCGGGCCTAATACCGGGCCCTCAAGCCGGCCCCAAAAAGGCGGCGATCGGACCGAGCGCAGCCTCGCCGGCGTCTTCGAGGACATAGTGCCCGGCGCCGGCAAATAGCAGCTGCCCGGCGGAGGGGAAACGGGCCACGAAACCCTCAAGAAAGGATCGGTCGAAGCAGAAGTCGCGCATTCCCCAGCAAAGGAGCATAGGCTTGCCCTTTAAGCCCTCCAAAGAGGCCTCCACGGAGGCCAAGACCGACCGGGTGGGGTGTGCGGCCTCCATCGGGATGTCGGCCACGAAGTCGGCCACCGCCCGGCGGACCGAGGCGGACCCGTAAGGGGCAAGGAAACCGGCCTTGGCGGCGGGGCTGAGGGGCTTCTCGACGGACATCCAGGTCGCCGGCCAAGCGAAGCCGTTCAGGCCTTGGACGATGAAGCGGCCGACCACGGGGGCTCGGCATAGGGCGATACGAGCCGGAATGCGATTGGAGAGGAAGGCCCCCGTATTCGTAACGAGGACCTTCCCCACCCTCTCGGGTCGGCGGCCGGCGACACCGAAACCGATGGCGCCACCCCAATCGTGGACGCCCAAGTCGAACTCCTTGATTCCTAGATGCGCGATGAGGGCTTCGACGTCGGCGATGCGATCGGCGAGACGGAGAAAGCGATCGGGGCGCGCGGACAGGCCCATGCCCACATGGTCGGGTGCGATCACGCGGCGGCCTTGGGCGGCGAGTTTCAAGATCAGGTCACGCCAAAGGAACGACCAAGAAGGATTGCCATGCAGCAGAAGCACCGGGCGACCGTCGCGCGGGCCGTGATCGACATAGCTCATCCGACCCGAGAGCGCGGCGAAATCCTTCGGCGCGAAAGGATAGAGCGACTGCACTGCAGGAGAAAGCGAGACGGTGCTCATTGACATTCGACGGCAAGCATCATGCTGGCGAGACCGCTGCCGATACCGAGGAGGGCGACGCGGTCGCCGGCTTTGATGCGGCCTTCAGCGAGCCCGAGCGCCAGCGTGGCAGGCACGGAGACCGAGCCCACATTACCCAGACGATCGAAGCTTTGGTAGTCCTTCGCAGGGTCGAGGCCGAGTTTCTCGAAAAGCAGGGACGAATGACGGCGGCCAACCTGATGCGTCACCACGCGCTGCGGCGTGGTTTCGTCCCATCCCGTCACGCCTTTGAAACGACCCCAGCAGCGCTGGGCGAGCGCCACGCCCGCGGCGAGCAACGCTTCGGAGTCCGTACGCATGTCGAGTTCGGCAGATGACGTATCGCCTTCGCAAAGTCCGTTGGCGGAAGAATCCGTTTCGGCGGCGCCGCCCAAGAGACGGATCGAGCCAGGGCCGGCAAGGTCATCGCGACAGATGACCGCGGCGGCGCCGCCCGCACCGATGGTCAGGTTCGCGAAGTACGGCTTGATCGTCTCACGCGTGAGCGAGAGATCTTCGTTCAGCATGCGAATCGTGCGCTCGACGAGGGGACGACCATCTTCACCCGAGCAGACCAGGGCGCGACGGATCTGACCCGACTCCACCATCCCCGCTGCGAGCACCACGGCGTTGAGGAAGCCCAGGCAGGCGTTGGAGACGTCGAGGATCTGCGCCTGCGGGCCGAGACCGAGCAGACCGTGTACGTAGGCGGCGGTCGAAGGCTCGAGGCGATCGCGACACACTGACGAATGAATCAGCAGGTCGATGTCGGCGGGACCGACTCCGGCGGCCTGCATCGCACGACGGCCCGCCAATGCGGAAGCGGCGGACGGGCGGATCGGTTGCGGCCAGAAGCGGCGCTCACGGATGCCCGTCATCAGCTCCAGACGGCCCTCAGGCAGCTTCAGGCGGCCGTAAAGGGGCGCCAGACGGCGTTCGACCTCATCGGAGGTCCAGACCTCGGGAGGCAGTTCGGCGACGAGGCCGGACAGGACTGTGCGCTTGAAGATCACGCTCCGGGAAGGCGGGAAGAAGCGGCCACGAGTTCTTCGTCGAAGAAATTCCAGCCCATGCCGGCGTCGACCACGATGCCTTGGCCGTTGATGCCGCTCGCACGAGGCGAGAGCAGCCAGACCGCCGTGTCGGCGACCTCCTGCGTCTTCAGGGCCTCCTTGCGGAAGGTCATCTTCTCCGCGTGCAGGTAGTTGTGGAGATAACCCGGGATACCGGCGCTCGCGCTCGTCTTGAGCGGACCGGCGTTCACGGAATTGAAACGCACGCGCGAATCAGCCGAGAAGGATTTCGCAAGGAAGCGGCTAGCGGATTCGAGCGCCGCCTTGATCGGCGACATGTAGCCGTAGTTCGAGGCCGTCACCTGGGAGGAGATGCCGATCGAGACGACCGAGGCGTCGGACTTCAGGTGCGGCTTGAGCGCGCGGGAAAGCTCGACGAGTGAGAATGCGGAGATCGCGGTGGCCTGCAGGAAATCAGCGCGCACTGTTTCATGGAACGGCTGCATTCCTTTGGAGAAGTTGGCGAACGCGACGCTGTGCAGCACGCCATCCAGCGGGCCATGCTCGCGACCGACATCCGCGGCGAGCTTCTGCGTCTGGGCTTCGTGCTCGAGGTCGCAGAGATACACCGGCTTGCCGTCGAGCAGGCCCTTCAGCGAGTCGAGGCGGGCCTGCGAGCGTACGGAGTAGACGACCTTGGCGCCTTCGACCTCAAGGGTCTTGGCAACATGCCAGGCGACGGACTTCTTGTTCGCGACGCCGAGGACGAGGTAGGTCTTACCAGTAAGGCCGAGGAAGGACATAGGTCAGGCAGGTTGGTCGACGAGGGCGAGGGCGAAGCGAATGGTCAGGACGGCCTTGCCGTCGCGACGCACCGTGCCGGTCATGAAATGGAACTGCTGGAGCGTCTCGACGAGTTTCACGTCAATCGAGACGGTATCGCCAGGCATCACCATCCCTTTGAATTTCGCCTCCTCGATGCGGCAAAGCACCGGGGTCTTACCCGAGGGAACGCCGCCTTCGGATTGGAGCTTCTTCGTCAGGAAAATCGCCCCGGTCTGGAAGACCGATTCACAGAGCAGCACCCCAGGCGTGATCGGGTTACCCGGGTAGTGGCCGGAGTAGAAAGGCTCGTCGGCACGGAAGGTGCGACTACAGGTGGCACCATCGGCCCGGACTTCGTCGATCCGGTCCAGAAAGAGGAACGGCGGGCGATGAGGGATGGTGTCGAGAACAGCCTGCAACATGGTCACATTTTTGTCTCCGGAGAGACCGACAAGCGACACGAAAACATCGTCGGTCGTATTTGCCTTTTACCGGCCGACTCCCAACCTAGGACGCATGAAGACACTCTACGCCACCCTCCTCATGTCCCTCCTCCCCATCTTCGGTGACGCGGCTGAAAAGCTCGCCGTCGGCGCCTCCATCCCGGACGTCACCTGCAACGACCAAGACGGCAAGCCTGTCTCCCTCGCCAAAGAAGGCGCCAAGGGTTACCTGCTCGTCTACTTCTACCCCAAGGCTAAGACCGGGGGCTGCACCAAGCAGGGCTGTTCGCTGCGCGACGGCTGGGCCGACCTCCAGAAGGCCGGCGTCAGCGTCCTCGGCGTGAGCACGGACGACGAGAAGCTCCAGAAGGAATTCAAAGAAGAGCAGAAATTCCCTTTCCGCCTCCTCGCCGACAAGGAGAAGAAGGCCGTCACCGAAGCTTTCGGCGTGAAGAACCTCATCGGCATGGCCGGTCGCAGCGCCTTCCTCTTCAAGGACGGCAAGTGCGTGTACGCCGACCACAAGGGTCACACCGGCGACCAGGCGAAGGTGATCCTCGACTTCCTCGCCTCCGCGAAGAAGTAAGCCCTTCGGGCCTTGCCCAACAGAAAGGCCGCCTCGATCGAGGCGGCCTTTTTCGTGCGATGGCGGAGGACCTCAGTGGCCCTTGATCGGGAAGAGGTCGGTCACGCTGTTGTTGCCGTGGATGCGACGGATTGCATCAGAAAGCAAAGGCGCGATCGAAAGCACCGTGATCGGCAGATCCTTCGGCCAGTCGGCCGGGACGGAGTTCGTCGTGATGACCTCGTCGATGAGCCCCTTGCGGAGGCGCTCGAAGGCGATCTCTTGGATCATGCAGTGGGAGACCACGGCGCGCACCGAGCGGGCGCCGTTCTTCTTGAGCAGTTCGGCGGCGGCCACGAGCGTGCCCGCGGTCTCCGTCATGTCGTCGACCAGGATGATGTCGCGGCCTTCGACCTCACCGACGAGGCTCGTCGCCTGGACCGTGGTCGCGCTCGTGCGGCGCTTGGCCACGAAGCCGTAAGGAAGGTTGAGCATGTCGGCCACGGCCGAGGCGTACTTCAGTCCGCCCACGTCAGGCGAGAAGACCGTGGCGTCCTTGAGCCAAGGCTTGTTCTTGATGTGCGCATAGAAGACCGGCGAAGCGTAGAGGTGGTCGACCGGGATGTCGAAGAAGCCCTGGATCTGCTGGGCGTGCAAGTCGACCGTCAGGACGCGGTTGGCGCCGGCGGCGGTGAGCAGGTTGGCGACGAGCTTGGCCGTGATCGGCACGCGGGGCTTGTCCTTGCGATCCTGACGGGCGTAACCGAAGAACGGGATCACGGCCGTGATGCGCGCGGCGGAAGCACGGCGGAGCGCGTCGATCATGATCAGCAGCTCCATGATGCGATCGTTGGCCGGCGCACAGGTCGGCTGGATCACGTAGACGTCGCAGCCACGGATATTCTCATTGATCTGCACGAACGTCTCGCCGTCGGGGAAACGGTTGACGGTCGCGGTACCGAGCGGAACACCGAGATGTTCGCAGATTTCCTTGGCCAGCGCCGGATTGGCGTTGCCGGTGAAAATCTTCATCTCAGGTAGGCTCATGTTGTTTAGCTTTTAGCAGAGTCCAAGGAGGCGGCCAGCGAATCAACCTTTTTGAACAATTCAGGCAGACGACGCGAAAGGACCACCAGACGTCGCTCCAGCCCGAAGGGCGCGGCTGGCGTGCCGTTCATGAAACCGTCAGCGGGCACATCCTCGAAAAGGCCTGTCTGGGCGCCCAGCTTGACACGGTCGCCGAGAGTGAGGTGTCCGGCCACGCCGGCCTGCCCGCCGAGGACGCAATGGTCGCCGAGGGTCGTGCTGCCGGCGATGCCGACCTGCGCGGTGATGAGACACTGGCGACCGATACGCACATTATGGGCGATCTGGACGAGGTTATCGATCTTGGTGCCCCGGCCGACCACCGTCTTGCTGAAGCGGGCACGGTCGAGGGTGGAGTTGGCGCCGACCTCGACATCATCTTCCAAGACCACGTTGCCGACCTGCGGGATGCGCTGGATCTCGCCGTTGACCGGCTCGTAGCCGAAGCCGTCGGAACCGATGACCGCGCCGGACTGGATGCGACAGCGGGCACCTAGGACGCAATAATCGCCGACGACGACGCCAGGCTTGAGCCAGCATTCGGCGCCGACCGAGGCGTGGGCGCCGACGTGGCAACGGGCTTCGAGCACCGCGCCGGAAGAGACCGTGGCGCCTTCGCCGATCACGCAGAGCGGACCGACATGGGCGGAGGGAGCGACCTGGGCGGAGGAGGCGACGACGGCGGAGGCGTGGATGCCTGCGGCGGGACGTGGCCAGAGCCGCGCTTCGAGCACCGAACAGAGGAGCGCCAGCGCATAGGAAGGATTGTCGACGCGCAGGAAAGCCTGGCCAGCGGCGGGTTTGCCTACGAAGGCCACCGGCACGAGGATTGCGCCGGCCTTAGAGGCGGCGACGGCCTCGGCGTACTTTGCGTTGCCGAGGAAAGAGAGATCGAGGGAAGTCGCTTCGGCCAGAGCGGCGATGCCTGTGATCGGACCGGCGCAGACACCCTCGACGGACTTGGCTCCGGTGAGGGAGGTGAGTTCGGCGATAGTGAAGGCGAGCGACATGGTCCTAAATGAAGCGCCCCTGACTGGCAGGGGCGCGGCAGAGTCTTACTTGGCGGCCGGCTTGTCGCCGGCGGCGGGAACGGGGGCCGCGGGAGCGGTGGTGATGGTCGGGACGGCGACCGGGGCGGAAGCCTTGTAGGCCGCATTGAGCTCCTTGATCACGTCTTCGGTGACATCGAGGGAAGCATCGGAGAAAAGCACGGGGGCCTTACCGATGATGAGGTTGAGCCCCTTGGCCTTGGCGACCTTCTCGGCCTGGACGCGGGCGTCGGCGACGATCTGCTTGTTCATCTCGCCTACGCGCTGCTGGATGGCGTTACGGGCTTCGTTGACGAAGGTCTGGAGTTCGGCACGACGCTGCTGGAAGGTGGCGTTCTTCTGCTGGAACTCGGCGGCGACGGCCTTCTTGCCGTTCTCGCTGAGCATCGGATCCTGACCGCGCTTATCGATGCCTTGGAGCTCGGTCTGGAGCTGCTCGACGGCCTTGATGCGCTCGTTGACGGAAGCTTGCGCGGATTCCTCGGACTTGCGAATCTCAGCCTGAAGGTCGGTGGCCTTGGCGTATTTCTTGAAGATTTCCTGGTCGTCGACGATACCCACGTTGGGGGTGGCGGCGAAGACGGAAGCGGAAGCGAGGAGGAGGGCGAAGAAGGACTTCATGGGCGTATTCTGGTTTAAGAAGAGGTTAGACGGGCGAATGGCAATCAAAAGACCGTACCGAAGCTGAAGTTGAACTTCATGCCACCGTCGTTGATGTCGGCGCCGCCCGGAGCCTTGGTCGTTTGGAGCGGGAAGCCGAAGTCGAGGCGCATGACCGCTCCGCCAAGGAGGATACGCAGGCCTAGGCCGTAGTCGGAGTTCGCCTCGGAAACGCTGAAATCGGTCTCGGAGCGATTGACGATACCGTAGTCGTAGAAGGCGGCGAAGCGGAGATTGTCGGCGGCCTTGATGGTGTACTCGGCACTGAAGAAACCGTAGGTCATGCCACCCATCGGCTGGTTTCCATTGGCGGTATCGTAGGTGTTGTAGGCGCCGACGTCATTGTAACCGAAGCCGCGCATATCATAGGCGCCGCCGAGGTAGAAGCGCTCGTAGAACGGCAGGTAGCCGCCCGAACCGGTGAGCAGGCCGACGCGGCCAATGACGCCGATCGTCTGTTCGGCGGTGGGCGAGACGAGGAACCAGCGGCCCGTGCGGAGTTCGGACTTCAGGTACTTGATGTCGCCGCCGAGGCCGTTGCCGGCGAGTTCCTCGGTGAGCGAGATGCGGGAGCCCTTGGTCGGGAAGTTGTATTCGTCGCGGGTATCGTACGTCAGCGAAGCCGAGATCGAGGAGATCACGCGGGCGCCAGCATTGCCTTCGGTCACCACGTCGGCCGGAGCGTCAACCGTGACGTTGTCGACGGACATGCGACGCAGGTTGTAACCGATACGGCCCTCGATGTTGCTGAAGATACGGCGGCGGGCGTAGACGCTGATGCCTTCGGAAAGCACCGAGTAGTTGGCCGAAGCATAACCGGCGTAGCGACGCTCGATGGAGTAGCCCACGGCGAGGTCGCGCTCCCAGAGAGCCGGCTCCTCGAAGGAATGCTCGAAAGAGTTGGTCAGACTGCCGACGGAAAGCCGGACGCGGAACTTCTGGCCGTCGCCACGATACCAACCTTCCGAGTTCGAGAAGTCGAAATTGGATTCGGCGTACTCGACGAAGCCGACGAGGCCTTCGACGGTGCTGTAGCCGGCACCGAAGCTGACCTGCCCGGTGGGACCTTCCTTGACCGTGACGCGCAGGTCGCTCTGGCCTGGGATCGAGGTCGGGACGGCCGTCACGCGGACTTCCTCGAAGAACTGCGTGTTGCGGAGGCGCGCCTCGGAGACGCGAGTGCGGGCAAGGTCGAAGACCTCGCCAGGCCCGAGCGCGAGTTCGCGGGCGATGACGGTGGAGCGGGTCTTGGTGTTCCCTTGGATCTCGACCGCGCGGACCGTGTGGCGCTGGCCTTCTTCGATCTGGAACTTCACATCGATGGCGCCGGTCGTGAGATTGGGCTTACGGAAGACTTGGACGGAGCTGTTGATGTAGCCCATCTGACCGTAGTATTCACGGAGCTTTTCGGAAGCGGCCTCAATGGCCGGAACGGCGAAGGCTTCGCCCGTGGCGATTTTGTCGAACTCGGCAGGGTGGGCGCCGCGACGGAGGGAGGGTTCGGCGACGACCTTCTGCAGGGCGGCGGTCGCGTAGAGCGGATCGGTGGAGCCGAGGCGGTTGCCGTCGAAGGCGATCGCGCCGATGGTGTACTTACGCCCTTCTTTGATCTTAAAGACGACATCAACCCAGCCGGCGGCATCCTTCACGTCCTTGACCTCGCAGACCTTCTCGGGATCGGCGTCCTCGACTTCGACGTCGAGATAGCCCTTCGAGCGGTAATATTCGCGGAGCTTCTTGCAGTCGGCGCGATACTGCTCGGGGTCGAGACGGCCGCCGCCGACGAGCCAAGACCACTTATACCAGCGGTATTCGCTAGTTTTGAGATCCGCCGCAGACCAGAGATCGTAACGCTCAAAGGCCGTGGCGCCCTCGAAGCGGAAGTTATCGACTTTCAGCTCGATGCCTTCGTCGATGATGACCGCGACGATCTGGCCGCTGCCATCGTCGGCGGCGCGGGGCTGGGAAGTGACGCGGGCGAACGGGCGCTTCTTGCGGAGTTCGTTCTGAAGCTTGATCTCGGAGCGGCGCAGCTGGGCCATGTCGAGAGGTTCACCGATCTTCATGTCCTCGATCTCGGCCCCGCCGAACCAACCGGCCTTGCCGACGAGTCCATCGCCGCCGATGTATTCAATGGCCTTAAGAATCGGACGAGCTACGACCGTGACAACAATGTCCACCGCGCCGGTGGTCGGGTCGATAGTGGGCTCGACGGAGGCCTGATTGAAGCGACCGGTGGCGTAAAGCGAGCGGACCGTATTGGCGACGGCGTCCTTGGAGTAGGGCTGGCCTTCGCGCAGGGCGACAAAGCCCAGGACGAATTGTTCGGAGACGGCCGTTCCCTCCTTCTTGACCTTGATGGAGCGCACGAGCGCATCCTTCGGCGCCGGGGCGGTCTGGGCCGCGCCGACGAGCGGCGAGAGGGCGAGGGCGAAGCAGGCGGCGCGAAGCCAGCTGCGGCGGAAGGAGGGGTTATTCATTATTTCGGTAATCTTTGGCCGGATTCTCGAAGCGTGTCAGCCCCGGATTAAAGAGCAAGTTGATGTCGGAGGTGGGTCCGTTACGGTTCTTGGCCACGATGAGCTGGCGGGAATAGCAGCCATCCTGCCCTGCCTGCTCGGCCTCGGCCTCGGCAGCCTTACCCTGGCTGATGGGGGGTTTGGAGATAAGCATGA
Source organism: Opitutia bacterium UBA953 (assembly GCA_002293125.1). Taxonomy (GTDB): domain Bacteria; phylum Verrucomicrobiota; class Verrucomicrobiia; order Opitutales; family UBA953; genus UBA953. The sequence continues at coordinate 38,529 of DBCR01000044.1, read as the reverse complement.
CGATATCGGCATCCTGCTCGATAGATCCGGACTCACGAAGGTCAGACATGCGGGGCTGGCGAGCCTCGTCCTCGGACTTACGGTTCAGCTGGGCCAGGGCGATGATGGGGATCTTGAACTCCTTGGCCATGGCCTTGATGCTACGGGAGACCTCGGCGATCTGCTGTTCGCGGGGCAGGCCGGAATCCAAGCCGTTGATTAGCTGGATGTAGTCGATGACCACCATGTCAAGGGGGGTGCGGGCATGGACGCGGCGGCACTTGGCCCGGATCTCCAGGATGTTCTGGCCGCCGTTATCGTCGACCACGAGGGGGAGTCCTTTGTACTCGTTGGCGGCCTGGACGAGGTCGACCTGCATGCGTTCATCCGGGTGCGCGGTGCGAAGCTTCTGCATGTTCACGCGGGCGCGCGAGCAGAGCAGACGCAGGGCCAGTTCGCGGGCCGGCATTTCGAGGGAGAAAAGCAGGACGTTGGACGGCTTACGGGCCTCGTTGGGCTTGGGGAAGAGCGCGGCCTCGATGAAGTTGAGCGCGATGGAAGTCTTGCCCATGCCAGGGCGGGCGGCGACGACCACCATCTGGCCGGGCTGGAAGCCGAAGGTCATCGCATCGAGATCGGGGAAGCCCGTGGGCACGCCTTGCACCGAGTTACGGTCGCGGATGATGCGCTGGACGAGCTCCATCGCCTCGGCGATGGGCCCGTCAATCGTCTGCGCGGATTCGGAGATGCGATCTTCGCTGATGCGGAAGAAGGATTGTTCGACCTCCTCAAGGAGGCGCTCGATGCCTTCCGCGTGCGTGTGCGCCTTCTCGACCGTCGTGACGGCGGTCGAGATGAGCTGTCGGAGGAAATGTTTCTCGCGGATGATCGCGAGCCAATGGGGCGCGTGCGCGCTGGAAGAGATAAGCCCCGTCAGCTCGTTGATGTAGGTCGCGCCACCGGCGGACTCCAGCTTGCCCTCGCGCCGGAGCTGCTCCGTGAGCGTGATCTCGTCGATACCCGTGCTCGCCTGATTCAACCGCACGGCGACGGCGTAGATATCCTGGTGCTTGGGATCGAAGAAGTAGTCGGCCGTGACGCGTTGCTCGAGGCAGCGCTGGAGCGTGTCGCCACCGTCGATCACGATGCTGGCGATCAGGCCGCGTTCGGCGTCGAGGTTGTGCGGCGGCACGCGGTCGCCGTAATTGGGAGCGGCGGCCTGGCGTGAACGGGGGCGGCGGCCGGAAGGGGAATCGGTCATGTGGAAGGCGGTACTCTGCGCTCGGCCGTCTGCCCTGGATAGCCAGAATTAGACGCAGATTATACCCAAGAGGCTGTGAACAAGGATGCAAGCAATTGTCACAATCGCCGCTAAATCGACACCCTGACGCCGCCTGCGTTACGACCGTGAGGCAGGGCGAACGCTAATAAGTGAAAATATAAAACCGGGGGGCATTTGGTTAGACGGTGAGGGACGGGCGGACTCAATGAGCGGCATGATTGCATACCTTCTCATGCTCGGCGCACTCACGCCGGAATCTGAGTCGACGCAAATCACCCTCAAGGCGATGAGTTTCGACCTGCCCGAGGCGGAAGTCGTGATCCTTGACCCCGCCGGACGGCCCGCACCTGTCACACTCTATTCCCACGCGCTGAGCGAACCGATCGTCTGCCAGACCAAGGAAGGCAAACTGACCTTCTTCCGGAAGCCGAAAACTGCAGACCCGAAGGAGCCGCTCGTGCCACTAGCCTCCCTGCCCGCTCCGCCGGCGAATGGGAAATATATCGCGATCCTTTCCGGAGCCGGTGAAGCCTCCCGTCTGAACCTCATCGCCGATGGCGGCGGAGCCGCCGCCGCAGGCACCATCAGGTTCTTCAACCTGTGCCCCCAACCGGTCGGGCTCAGCGCACCGGGGGTCAAACGCGTACTGCCTTCCGGTCAGGAATTCACCGTGCGCCCTCAGGTAAAGGCGCAGCAATACGGGCAGGCCCAGTTCTTCCTGCCAGGAGAGGACGGCGATTGGCGCCTCGCGGGCGGCCTGCGCTGGCTTCAGCTCGACGATATCCGCTCGCTCCTCTTTCTCGTGCCTGCGCCTGGCGAGGAAGGCATCATCAAGGTGCGCGGCGTAGAGGAACGCGTGACCGCAGATGCCAAGAAGTCACCGGCAAATCCCGTGACACCTTCCGGTGTTGGTGAAAAACGCAGGACGGGTCTCCGGACGCTCCAGTAGGGTGAAAGCGGGGACCTCAGCGAAACCGGGTGGGCGGGCGGGCTTCTCCATCATCCTCTCCCTTACGATGATGACGATGATCGTCATGCTGCTGCTCGTACTGATGACCTTTTTGACCATCGAATCCCGCGCATCGAAATGGTCGATTCTGTCAACCCGGTCGCGCCTCAACGCCCTGATGTCCGCGCGACTCGCATTAGCCCATCTTCAACAAGCAACCGGACCGGACACCCGCAGCACTGCGACCGGCGAGCTGGCCTGCACGCCGGCGCCGATCAGCCCCTTCGATCCGGGGATGCATTGGACCCAGCGACCGGGACAAGGGCAGCGTTATTGGACCGGCGCTTGGCGGACCGACAAGCCGGACGAGCCGCCCCAGTGGTTGATCAGCGGCAAGGGCGGCAAGGCGCTTACCAACGCCTCCTCCTACCTGGCGCAGTCGGTGAGCCTTTCGGGTACCACGGATTACAGCGCGGATAAATCCTACTGGGCGCCTTGGCAACGCGACTACCCCATCCCCTTCGCCGCAGGAAATAAGGAAAGTTACGCGACCCTGGTCGGCAACGGTAGCGCCACGCTCGACCCCGGCCTGGACGGGCTCCAAGGCACCGCCGATGATATCGACGGCCGCGTCGCGCTTCCCAAGATCCCGCTGCCAGGCCCATGGACCAATAGCACCACGGGCAACTTCGCCTACTGGATCGGCGACGAAGGCGTGAAGGCCACCATTGGTCTCACCGACCCTCGGGACGTGACCAAAGCCGCACCAGCGGCCCTCGATACGGTCAACGCTCTCCGGTCGCCCGGGCGGCGCGGCACCGAGATGTTACTCGGACTGAAAAGCGTCAACATCAAGGAGCCAAAGTTCCCGGCCGTCTTCTCCACGTCGATGCTGCCGATGTTGCCCGGCTACGACCTCAGCGACCCGGCCGCAGCCGGCCTGCCTCCAGCCAAACTCACCTTCCATCACCACACCCTCTGGTCGGCCGGCGTGCTCGCCGATAGTTACCGCGGCGGCCTCCGTCGCGACCTTTCGCTGGCGTTCGAGATGGAGGACTCCTTGTTCGATAAATCGGACTTCGGTTCCGGAAACGGGCATGAGACCGTGATCGAAGCCTACACCGCGGACCCGCTTCTCGGCCAGCGTCGCTCGTGGTTCCCGGGCTACGGCACGGCCAAGACGAACCCCGGCACCATCACTTCTTCGGATCCGCGTCCGCGCGTCTGGGTGCCGATGTATGAAAACAATATCGATAACCCCGGCCGCAACCTCGGTACAAATGGCACCAAATATCTCCCTTGGAGTCCGGTCTTCATCCGCGAGGATGAGATGCTTCAGCCGCTGGTGGACACGAGCAAGGCCATGCCGACCGTGACGACGAATACGGCATGGGACCGACAGCCGCGTCGTCTGGTCGGCCCGCTCTGGCACTTGGTCCGGGATTACTACCGGCTCTACAAGGAAGTCGACTGGGACGCCGGCAAGCCCGCGCTCGGCGCCCGCGCCTTCTTCCCCAACACCTACCAGTTCGACAAAGGCGGCTACCGGATCGACAAGTACGCGCGTTACGATCTGGACAACGCCCTCTGGTCGGGCGGCGGCAGGAGCACCTCCCCTTATACCGACAACTTCAACGCCACCCCCGATCCGCTCGGCTGGTTGAACGGCCTCAAGGGCGGCTATGTGACCAGCGGGGCGGCGGGAGGCGGACGCTTCATCCCCCGCCCGGTGCGCGGGGCTTACATGCCCGCCGTCCACCGCTTCTCGATGGTGTTCTCCCTGCGTACCGTGCAGTCGGGCGCCAACTTCACGCTCAAGTTGGTCTGCACCCCAATCCTAGTCATCCACAATCCCTACAACGTCCAGCTGAAGCTGAAGGAGCCGACCACAGGCGAGCCGGACCCGCGCATTAAGGGCGGGCTGAAGATCTCATTCTCTCAGTTCGACCAGATGCGTCTGCGGGTATACACCCATATCGGTAATGATCCGGCGCAGCCGTTCAAGACGACCCCAGACTCCAGACTCTTCGATACCTTGTTCAATTTCAAGGCGGCTTCCGATGCCTCGACCGGCGCCAACGCCGAGAACCTCGTCGCCGTCGTACCGGCGACGACCCTGGAGCCCGGTGAGTTCGCCGTCTTCACCACGAAGGACCTAGTGGACGCATCGACGCTAGGCAGATCCATCGACGCCGCGAACATCCCGATCCTGAACATGCAGCGCGGGTTCTATTTCACCGGCGGCTTCCACACCGATGTCCGCCCCTCCAGTACGACTAACCCTTACCTGTTCAAGGCGGCGGACCAGGTCAAGTGCTGCATCGACCTGACGAGTTCGATGTACTGGCACCACTGGATCTACCTTAACTCGGGCTGGAAGAAGAGCCTGAAGGACGACACCGTAAGCGCCGATGGCCAAGACCTCGGTGCAGGTGAAGTGCTCGGGACGAGCCGCAACAACTCGCTCGCCAGCTACGCACACTACATCAACGTCGGCGGTAGCGGGTTCACCGCCACGCACCTTGGCGACGCCGGCAGCGCGACGAACCCAGTCACCATCGGCCCGGTATCCTCGATCCGCACCATCATCGAAACCGCGCCAGGGCCGGTGGTCGCGGCATTCGACACGCGCGCCCGCGTCGCGGACACAGCCCGCACCACCAGCTACAATCGCGACGCGCTCTCCTACTTCTCAGCGCAGGCCAATCCGGTGCCGGCCGCCCATCCCGCGTGGCTCTTCAGTAACCCCCTGCCCCAGACGTCTTCCAACCCGGCCCTCAACGGCTTACCCGGCATCGGCATGGCGAGCCTGCGCACCCAGCTCTTTGGGGGTGACGAACTGGCCCTCAACGGCTCGACCACCTCCTGGAGCAACCTGTTACAAATCGACGCCGCAAAAGCCAACGGTGCCAACGGCCTCGGCGGCCCTTCGCACGGCGTGGGCGGACTGAGCACCACGATGGCAGTCGAAGTCCCCCTGGCCGCGCCCGTCTCGCTCGGTCAGTTCATGCACGCGAATCTCACGCCGTGGGACTGGATGCCCTATCGCTCCGTGGGTAATTCCTTCCCCTCGATGGTCGTGCCCCTCGACAAGAGCTGGACGCATGGGACGCCGCACACCAACGCGAGCTACATCAGCGGACACACCTTCGGCGACATGAGTTACCTCATGAACAACGCCCTCTGGGACAGCTTTTTCTTCTCGGGCGCCGCACCAGTACTCAGCGCCGGCTCACGTAACGGTAACTACAACGACGTCCGCGCGAAAACCCTCACTCAAGTGATGACCGATTTCGCCGGAGGCACGGGTAAGCTGGCCAACCCACGCATGACACTTTTCCCGAACGACAGTGTCTCCGCCAACGCCCTCCTCGCTAATGGCTTCCTCACGGATAGCACGGGAGCTGCGCCGGATGGTTACCGTCGTTTTTCCAGCTACCTCCTCAACGTCGGCGCCTTCAACGTAAACTCCACCTCGGTCGAAGCCTGGACGGGACTCTATGGCTCGCTGAAGGGCTTGGCCCTTGGGTCGCAGGCTGCGAATTCGCCGGCGGCGACGAACAATGCCCGCGTGCCCCGCATCATCGGCGACTCTACGCAGGCGCCCGCTACTCGGAACATCGCCGACGCCGCCTATTGGAACGGCTATGCCAACCTTTCGGATACGCAGATTCGGGCGCTTGCGGTCGCGACGGTCGCCGAAGTGAAGGCCCGGGCGAAATTCCTCCAGCGCACGGAGCGTGATCAGGAATACCCGCCCACCGCCCGCCGTTTCCTCGGCTTCCCCGCCGCCCAGAGTCCGGGGACACCTTTCCTCGGTCTCTGTGAGTTTGTGAACCGCTTCCTCGGGCCGACCAAGAAAGCCGGGGCCCTCGTCGGGACTACCGCATCGGTCAACACCTCCTATTACCAAATCGAAAACACCGCCGTAGACACCACGCTGCCCGTCACGGCGCAAAACTCCCGCTGGATGTTCCGGTCAGGCACCTTGGAATCGGCTATCGCGCGGGCCGATAAGGCCCTCGGCTCCGAAACCCTTGCGAAGATGCCCAGCGGATCCAGCGCGAAAATGATCGACCCATCCGTCTCGCACAACTGGACCAATGGCGGCGTCGCTGGCGGCCGCACCGGGATGCCTCCGGGGCTCTATTTCCGTAACGTGGAGATCCTCGACACCGATAATGTCAACCGGACCCACTCTGGCTTTGGCGCCAATGGCTGCCTCTTCCAAGGCGACCTCCTGCAGGCGCTTGGTCCGGCACTGGCGACGCGCTCCGACACGTTCAAGATTCGCGCCTACGGCGAAGCCGACGAAGCCATGGGGCCGGGCCAAGGGGCGATACTCGAACTGGTCGTGCAGCGCTCCCCGAACTACATCGACCCTGCGACCGCGCCTCACGACCGCCTCCGCGATGCCGGCCGCCTACCGGTCAACGTGCTGCTGGGACGTCGGTACATCATCCTCTCCTTCCGCTGGCTCTCGCCCTCTGAAATCTGACCACCCCATGGAAACGCTCAGCCTCCGGTCTATCCGTAAGACCTTCCCCACCCCGAAGGGACCGTTGACCGTCCTCGATGACGTCAACCTGACGATTGCGCCCGGGGAGTTTTTCTTCCTGCTCGGCCCCTCCGGCTGCGGCAAGACGACGCTACTGCGCTGCCTGGCCGGCCTGGACTTCCCAACCTCCGGCGCAATCTTCTTCGGCGATCGCGATGTGACGGACCTCGCACCCCATCTTCGCGAAACCGCCATGGTCTTCCAGAGCTACGCCCTGTGGCCGCACCTGAGCGTGTCGGAGAACATCGCCTTCGGGCTCGTGGAACGCAAGGTCCCGGCCCCCGAACGCGACCGCCGCGTACTCGAAGCTTTGGCCTCCGTCCGCCTCGATGGGCTGGGCGATCGCTCCATCGACCAGCTTTCGGGAGGCCAGCAACAACGCGTCGCCCTCGCCCGCGCCTTGGTCGTCCGCCCTCGCTGCCTGCTGTTGGACGAACCGCTCTCGAACCTCGACGCCCAGCTACGCGTCGAGATGCGCCAAGAGATTCGACGCATCGTGAAAGAGAATGGCCTCACCGCCGTGTACGTTACGCATGACCAAGAAGAAGCCCTCGCCATGGCGGACCGCATGGCGATCCTGAGCCGCGGCCGCGTCGCCCAGGTCGGTACCCCCGAGGAAGTCTATCGTCGACCCGTGACATCGGAAGTAGCCCGCTTCATCGGCGAGACCAACCTACTTGCCGTCGAGATCATCGGACAGGACGGGGCCACGGTCTCTGTACGTTCCACTGCCGGGATCCTCACCGGCATCCTCGGCGACCCGCACCAGAAAGCCTCGGCCGGACAGCTCGCGGAACTTTCTATCCGCCCCGAAGCCTGGCGGCCGGCGAACATCGGAGAGGCCAATGCGGTGACTGGTATCGTCGTCGAAAAGATCTACCTCGGACAGCGGGCGCAGCTCACCTTGCGGACCGAACTGGGCCTGCTGCGCACCGTCATCATCAATCCGCCGGGCGACCTGACGACCGGCCATGAACTCACCGTCGCCGTCGCCACCTCGGACGTCGTGGTGCTTCCGCGGAAATGAAGTCGACCCGTGCATGGTGGATTACTTTGGGCGTACTGGCCCTCCTGATCGCCTTACCCATGCTGCTGCGCAAGGACACGACCCAGCGCCCGGCACCCGGTACGCGGCGTCTCGTCGTCTTCACGCCGCACAGCGAAACGATCCGACGAGAATTCTCGGAAGCCTTCTCCCGCCACTGGCGCGCGGCGCACGGCGAGGATGTGTACATCGATTGGCGCAGTCCCGGCGGAACCTCCGAAATCCGCCTGATGCTGGACGCCGGTTATAAGGCGGCGGATGAAGAAAAGCGGGCGGGCATCGGCGTCGATGTCTTCTTCGGCGGCGGCGAACCAGACTTCGCCAGCCAAGCCAAGAAGGGGCGGCTCTTGCCGCTCCGCGCGTTCACGCGACACCCGGAGTGGTTCGCGACGGGCGGACCGATTCCGGAATTCTTTACCGGCGAGCGCCTGTGGGCCAAGGATAAGACTTGGAGCTCCTCCTGCCTTTCACGCTTCGGCATCTGCTGGGCGCCGACGCGCTGGCGCGCCAACGGCCTGCCGGACCCCGTCCGCTGGGCGGACCTCGCCGACCCCCGTCTCCGTGGACAGCTGGCACTGGCTGACCCCACCAAGAGCGGCTCCGTGGCGCGCGCCTTCGAACTCATCATTCAGGCCGAGATTCAGCGCAGCCTGCAGGCACCCGAACGGGCGGCGCTCCCGGAAAAAGAACGCCTCGCGCTGGGCTGGACGGACGGCTTCCGCCTGGTGCAACGGATGTCGGCCAACGCTCGCTACTTCTCTGACAGCTCCACCAAAATCCCGCTCGACGTCGCCGACGGCAACGCGGTCGCTGGCATGTGCGTGGATTATTACGGGGCCGCCTTCGCCCATCAGGTCAACCGGCCTAATGACGTGCGTCTCATCTGGACCGCTCCCGCTGGCGGCACGACCGTGAGCGGCGACCCCATCGGCGTCCTGCGCGGCGCGCCCGAACAAGAACTCGCCCAGGCATTCGTCGAATTCGTGCTGAGCCCCGCAGGCCAGTCGCTCTGGAGTTCGCCTGTCGGTGCCCCACACGGCCCGCGCGATCGCGAGCTCTTCCGTCCGCCCGTCCGCCGCGACACCTACGCGACCCTGCCGCCGGAACGCGCCGCCCTATCGCCCTACGTCGGCACCGACCATCTCCAATACCGCCCCGAGCTCACCGCCGCTTCGTTTGGGACGATCCGCCGTGCGGTGCGCGTGATGTGCATCGACACGCACGAGGAACTCAAAGATGCCTGGGCCGAGATCATCAAGGCCGGCATGCCAGCAGACGCTTTGGCCGTCATGGGCGACGTCAGCGCCCTGCCTTATCGCGCCGGCGGCGAAGGCGATCCCGGACTCGAAAGCCGCGACGCCCTTGTCTCGGCGCGACGCATGACGGAACTCGGCGCCATCTTCCGCGAGAACTACCGCCGCGCGGCGGAACTCGCCCGCCAACACCAAGAGAAGCGCTGATATGGACCGCCGTACCGCTTGGATCCTCTGCGCCGCCGTCGGGCTCCTGCTAGCCGGCGGCTTCCTCTACCCCGCCTTCTGCGTCTTGCGTGAGGCGTTCGTCGACCCGGTCGACGGCGGCTTCACGTTCGGCTACGTCCTCGCCGTGCTGCGCGACCCGCTTTACCGCGACGGCCTCTCCAACGCCTTGCTTCTCGGATTGGCCAGCACGGTCGTGGCGGGTCTACTCGCCCTGCCCCTCGCGCTGCTCAATCACCGCTATAGCTTCCCTGGCCGGGGCTTCCTCGCGCTCGCGCTGCTCGTACCGATGATCTTGCCGCCTTTCGTGGGCGCCATCGGCATCAAGTGCATCCTCGGAACGGAGGGTTCGTTTAACGCTGTGCTGGCCGGACTGGGCTGGATGGATCCGCTGCACCCGCGCGACTGGATGGCCGAGAACCGTCTGCTCGGAATCGTCGTGATGAACGCGCTCCACCTTTATCCGATTCTCTACCTCAACCTCGCCGCTGCGCTGGCGCAGATGGATCCGGCCATGGAGCAGGCCGCGGCCAACCTCGGCTGTTCGCCTTGGCGCCGGCTCACGCGGGTGACCCTACCCATCATCACCCCGGGACTGTTCGCGGGCGGAGCGCTCGTCTTCATCTGGGCCTTCACGGAGCTCGGCGTGCCACTCGTCTTCGATTTCCCACGCGTGGCGCCGGTGCAGATCCTGGACGGCATCAAGAACCTCGACCGTAATCCGCTGCCCTACGCGCTTACCACCATCGTGCTGGTCGTGGCCAGTGGCGTCTTCCTGGCCTCCAAGCTCCTGTTTGGCAGCGGCCGGCACGGCACGGCTCCCCGCCCGAGTCTGCGCTCGACCCCTCAGCCGCTGCTCGGCTGGCGCGGGTGGGCGTGCAGCGGGCTCTTCGCCGGCGTCGCGGCACTGGCCTGCCTACCGCACCTTGGCGTGATCCTGATGTCGGTCTCCGGCCATTGGCACAACTCCGTGCTGCCGGCCGAACTGACGCTGGCGCACTGGCAGGAAGCGCTCGGCAGCGCCTTGGTCGTGCCTTCGATCCAGAACAGCCTATCCTATGCTGGGTTAGCCACCGCCATCGCGGTGGTCACGGGTGTCGCCGCCGCGTGGGTCATCGCCCGATCCGACCTGCGTATCCGCCATCTGCTCGACACCCTCACGATGTTGCCGCTCGCCGTGCCGGGTCTCGTGTTGGCTTTCGGCTATCTGTCGCTGTCTCAGGAAGGCAAACCCTTCGCCATGCTCGTTGGCGCCGGCGGCAGCCCGCTCCTGCTCCTCGCGCTCGCTTACGCCGTCCGACGTCTACCTTACGTGACGCGAGCGGCGATCGCTGGTCTCCAACAGTGCGACCCCGTGCTCGAACAGGCCGCGCGTTCCATGGGAGCCTCGGGCTGGTCCACCCTGCGCCGGATCTCCCTGCCCTTACTCGGGGCGCACCTCGCCGCCGGCGGCGTGCTGGCGTTCGCCTTCTCGATGCTCGAGGTCAGCGACAGCCTGATCCTCGCCCAGCGCGCGGAGCATTTCCCGATCACCAAGGCGACCTTCTCCCTCATGAGCGCGCTCGGTGACGGACCGCAACTGGCCGCAGCCCTCGGCGTCTGGTCCATGGCGTTTCTCTCGGCTGCGCTCATCGGCGCCTCGTTGCTCAGCGGCAAGCGCGGCGGCTTGTCCGGGGAATAAGCCGGGGTCGACTTAGGCCTTGGGCCTACGCCGACGAATCGCCGCTGCGGCCAGGAGGAGTGCTCCGAGACCCAAACCGTAGGTCGAAGGCTCGGGGACGGCCGTGAGGGTCATCGTCTGCGTGCTTTGATCAAAGGACATCGCCCAAAGGCCCGCATCGGACGAACTGCCGTCCGTATAGCGGAACTGCGAGACGTCATACGTGAACAAGTCAGCGATATTGGTCCCAAACGTGGGCTTCGTCACCGAGGAGGCGAACGCGAAGGCGAACGTGTGGGGAGATCCCTTATCCATCGCCAGGGGGTTGCCGGCGGTAGCCTCGCCTGGCGTGGTGAAGGAGACGATCCGCACCACGATCTTATCCGCGACGGAAGCACCACTGAGGTCGAGCCCCGTCGTGAAGTTGAAGGTATCGTAACCGATACCGGCGGCAGCCGAGGCGTCGTTCAACTTCCACTCGATGATGGAACCGCCCGCCAAAGTTGCCATATTATTGGTGGTCAACGTCGCGACGTTCAGCTGGGTGAGCGAGGTATTGGCGGCGAGGACGCCACCGGAGTTGACGATAATCAGGTCGAGCTGGCCGTTGCCGGAAACACGTCCGCCAGAGTTGACCGTGACGGCGTTGGCGATGGAAGCGCTGACGAATAACTGTCCGCTATTATTGACGACGACCGAACCTGTAGCCGCACCCAGCGCAGTACTGACGGTGGAGGGCGAAGCGCCCGTCACCTGGAGCGCACCGGCGTTGACCGTGACTCCTCCGGAATAAGCGCCAGAGCCTGACAAAGTTTGCGTATTCGTGCCTGTCTTCACGAGGGCGATGGTGCCGGCGCCGTCCGAGATATAGCCCGAGAAAGCCTTCCCGGGACTGACCGAGCCGCCGAGCGTCAGGACTGAGGGGGAGGAGGCGTTGTTATTGACGACCTTGAGGTACTTCGCCGCCGTGACGTTCGCGCCATCGGCGATATAGGCCAGCTGCTGATTCTTGCCGTTCAGATCCAACACCGGTACGCCGAGGCCAGTCTTCGTGCCGACGATGAGTCCCGTGCCGATGGGCAAGGCATTATCGACGCCGAGGATGACGCTGCTGACGGCAGGACTGGCTGGCGAATTGGCACTGATAGATGTGTTGCCCGTGTAGGTGCTCGCGCCGGTCAGGGTCAACGTACCCGCACCGCCGCCGCCCGTGGAATTATTGGATAGGTCGATGTCGGAATCACCCGAAAGGAAAAAGATGCTCAACGCGCCGCCAGTGGTGCCGCCGACGGTGGTAAGGAAACTGGTCGAGGGCGTGTATGCCGATCCGGCCCAGGTTCCTTTGGTGAACGCGATGGCGTTACTGTTCAAGGCGATCTCCGTTGAAATCGTACCGCCAAGGTTTCCGGATGTGTTGGAGATCAGCGCCCCGGTGGCGGCGACCTCGATCTTTCCGGTACCGGAAATCTCTTTGCCATCATTGACGTCGAAGCGGATTCCGCTAGCGAGCACAAGGTTGCCCGTCAAAGAAGTATTGGCGGAAATTCTGACCGTACCGGAGGCTTGGCTGAGCACGAGGTCACCAGCACTGACCGTGAGACCAGTGCCGGCGTTAGAGGTCACCGTGCCGACCGTAAGACTGCCCGTGCCCGTCTTCGTCAGCATCCCGGAAGCGGTCAGGGCACCAAGGGTTAGGTCGTTTACACCCGTATTGATCGTGCCGCCATTGGCACCGACCGAAAGAGCATTGGCCGACATCGACAAGACGGAGGACGAGGTGCTGACGAGGGTGGCACCGCTGCCGTTGAGGCTGATCGGGCCGGTGCCCAATCTTCCAGCGCCGTCAATTTGCACCGTCCCGCCGGTGATGGCGACGCCACCCGTGAAGTCATTGGCGGAAGTCAGCACCAAAGTGCCGGCCCCGGACTTCGCGATACTCGTGCCGCCGGTAATTTTATCCGCAGCGGTGGGGCCGTTGAAGGTATAAGTGCCCGACGCCGCGGAGACCGTGACGGAGGTGGGAGCCAGCGAGCCGGACAAAGTGATAATGCCACCGGCGGCGTTATCAAAGGTGACCTCGTTGGCGGCCGCGAAAGCGGTAGCCGATCCACCAGCCGTGAAATTTGCTGTGGCTGAGTCCCAGATGCCGTCGACGACCAACCCCCAAGTGAGGCTCAGGACGCCGACGGGGACGCTGAGCGAAAAGTTGTCCACGCCGGCGGATGCGTCGTTGCCGGCTTCGTTAAGGTCACTCCAGGCGATGTAGAGGTATTGGCCGGCGCCCCAGCCTAAGGACGAAAGTGTGCCGGTTATGGTGTTCCCGATCTTTAAAAGTGGATTATATGTAGCTGCCGTCGCGCTAGGCGCGCCTGTACCAGATGAAGGCGTCGAGAAGCCTAACGTGGTCGAATTCAACGAGGCGCCAAAGGTACCCGCTGCACCCGGCGACGCCTGCGTCGCGCTCACCACTGCCGTAGAACTCACCGCGTAACCAAGGGCGAAAGTATTGACGACACCCGTAGTTCCGTTGGGATTGCGGTTCATGACCGCGTCATAAGCGATGCTCAGGTTATTGATGGTCTGGCCGGAGCTGTTCTGCAGGACCAATCCGAAAAAGCCGCCAGCCGAACCGGAAGCCAGCGAACCGAGCGCCCGTCCCACGGTCGGCTGGGTGTCGATGAGCTCTCTGAAGCCGCCGCCGGTTCCGCTCCCAGTGTCGCCCGCCACCCATTTCGAGGTCGCAGCCGTCGTCCAATTCTGCCCGTAGACATACCATCCCTGCACGCCACCGCCGCCGGTCAATGCCGATACCTCCGTCATCGTCGAACCAGCCAAGGCGACCGTGTTCGTCCCCGTCGTCATCGACTGGAAGTCCTGCGTGTAAGTCGTCGTACCGTCGAACTGGATCGGGGCGGCGGACGCGCCTGCGGCGCCGAGCGCGAGCAAGGCGGCGAAGGGGAAAACTTCTCGGCGAGGGCAGCGGGGGGAGGTCGGGTGCACACCGGCATACTCTCCGCCCGAGTCAGTTTATCTATTATTAATATGTCGCGGAAAGTGACTTGTTTTCGTCGGAAAGATGGCGGATTCATGTCATGGGTTTACGGCTACGCCAAAGTGACGGCGGGGTGAAAAGCCATCTTTCCGTCACGCGGAATTCACCCAGTTCGCGATGGGGTTTAGGGGATGCCTGCCCATCGTCGTGGGTCATATGTTTCTTAAAAAAATTCTGCCCGGACTCGCCCTCGTCGCCGCGCTGCTCGCGTCGCACGCCACCCGCGCCGAAGAGAAGGCGACGACAGCGAAACGCTGCACCGTGATGGCGTTCAACGTGGAGAACCTCTTCGACCTCGATGCGGTCTCGCTGTACGACAACTTCCCGGTCACCGGAACCGGGGCCGAGCGCTGGACCCCGGAGAAGTTGGCCGCTAAACTTAGCCGCCTCGCGGCCGTACTGAAGGCCTCGGAGAATGGCCGTGGCCCCGATGTCCTGATTCTCGATGAGCTCGAAGCCGACCACACCCCAGCCACCACCATCACGCCCGAGGCCTTCGTGGCTGCGCACCGCGACCGGAACTACCGCGACATCCTTAAAGGTGAGCTTACCCATGAGCAGAGCGGCGCCCCGATCGAGGCCTGGCTCATGAAGGCACTGGAAGACGAAGGCCTGACGGGCTACAAGGTCGTCCTCGGCGATGTGCTCGACCTCTCCAAGGAGGCCATCCGTTGCGCCATCCTCACCCGCCTACCCATCAAGAGCACCCGGCAGCATCATGTGGAGGAAGCCCGTACGATGGTCGAAGCCGAATTGGAATTCGGCGGTGAGTCGCTTTTCGTCTTTGCGAACCACTGGAAGAGCGGTGCCGGCAGCGCCCAGACCGAACCCATCCGCATCCAGAATGCCGGCGTGGCCCGCACCCGCCTCGATGAGATCCTCAAGGCCGACCCTAAGGCCAACATTATTTTCGGCGGCGACCTCAATTCCCATTACAACCATAAGCAGCGCTACCCGTACATGCCCAAGACCGGTATCCAAGATGTGCTCGGTTCGCAGGGCGATGCTGGCAAGTTAGCGAGCGGGGCCGCCGACCTTTACAACCTCTGGTTCGACGTCGAACCCGCCGAGCGGAAGTCGGACGAATACCAAGGCGAGTGGGGGACCCTCATGCATCTCGTCATCTCGCGCGGGCTGGCGGACGGCAACGGTGTCGACTACGTCGGCGGCAGTTTCGGCGCCATAATCCTCCCCGGCCTGAACGCGCACGCCTACCCGGTCGTACCCTGGCGCCTGAGCAACTACGGCCCCGGAGCTGGCGTGAGCGATCACTTCCCCGTCAAAGCTGCATTCGTCCTGCGCACCGAAAGCGGCGCCTCGCCACTAACCCGCCCTGAAATCGCTCCGGCGCTTGGCCTACCGGCGTTCCCCGCGGAATTGGACCGGAGCAAGCTGCACGACGCCAAGACCCTGCCGACGTCGAGTCCGGAACAGATTGCCAAGGGCATCGGCGAGCTGTTTCTGCTCGAAGGCATCTGCAACGGCGGTACGAAGCCTTCGATCACGATCGGGGAGACGCGCTATCCGGTCTACGTGCCAGACCCCAAGCTCCTGCAGGCCGTGAAGGCGATCAAGAAGGGCGAGGCCGTCAAATGGGTCGGGCGGCTCAGCTTCTACAAAGGCCATCTCGAATTCGCCATCGTGAGCCCGGACTGGATCAAGGCCCGCTGATTGCCTGAATTCCAAGGCGCAAAAAAGCCCGCCGTTTGGCGGGCTTTTGTTTGGTAAGCAGTAAGGGGTTACTTCGCTTCCTTTTCCTTGCGGGGCTTGCGGGCCTTCTTGTCGTCGCGGAACACGCGCTCTTCGGGCTCGGGGGCCTCTTCGGCGGCGACTTCGATCGGGTTCTCGGAGACGACTTCGAACTCCTGCTCGACCATGACGGAGCCATGGAGGCGGATGCTCGTGGTGTGCTTGCCGAGAAGCTTGACGGGGCCCTGGCCGAGATGGATACGCTTGCGCTCGATTTCGATGCCATGCTCGGCGAGCTTGGCGGAGATTTCAGCGGTGCTGATCGCGCCGAACATCTTGCCTCCTTCACCGGTCTTGACGGCGAAGACGAGTTTGATGGCGGCCAGCTTGGTGGCGGTCACGTTGGCGGCTTCGAGGTCGCGCGATTCACGGACTTCGCGGGCCTTCTTCAGGGCCTCGACGTACTTCGTGTTCGAACGATTGACGGGGAGCGCGATGCCCTGCGGAAGCAGGTAATTACGCGCGAAGCCCGCGCGGACGCGGACCTGCTCGCCTTCGGCGCCTAGGCCGTCGACGGGCTTGATGAGGAGAACTTCGGTGAATGCCATGGTCTTGCTTGGGTTATAAGGTTGGTGAGGAAATGATTAGAACGGAACGTCGTCGCCGCCCTGGTCGCCAGAAGGAGCCGGGGTGTCGTTGCCGCCGCGGGAACGAGGAGCGGAACCGCCCTCTTCGCCACCCTGGGCTTTGCCGCCGATGAAGGTGAAATTTTCGAGGACGACGCCGAGGCGCGAACGCTTCTCGCCGGTCTTCTTGTCTTCCCACTGATCGAGCTTGAGGCGGCCTTCGACGAGGATGCCGGAGCCCTTGCCGCAATACTTGGCGATGATCTCGGCCTGCTTGCCGTAGCTCTCGATGTCGACGTAGGTGACTTCTTCGCGCTTCTCGCCTTCCTTGGTGGAGTAGGAGCGGTTGACGGCGAGGGAGAACTTCGTGAGGGCCTGGCCGGACGGGAGGGCGCGGGCCTCGGGGTCGCGGGTCATATTGCCCACGAGAACTACGCGATTATAGGAAGAGGCCACGGCGAGGCGGGGGCGGAGATTACTTGGTCACCTGCACGAGCAGGCGGTTGATGGTACGGTCGAGGCGCAGCTTCTCGCGGAAAGCGGTGGGCGCGGTGACCGGACCTTCGAAGTGGAACTGGACGTAGAGGCCGGACGGGAACTTGCGGTCGACGACGCGGGAGAACTCCTTCTGGCCGAGGTTTTCGACCTCGTTGACCTTGCAGTCGATGGACTTGAGGACTTCCTTGAGCTTCTCGATGACGGTCTCAGGCGCATCCGTCGAGCCGCGGAGGTCGAGGATGAGGCTGGCGCGATAGTCGCGGCGGATCGTGGCGGTGGTCATGGTGATGGTGATTTTCTGTTGGTGAGGTTTTGGGCGGCCGGGAGGCCTTGGGAAAGGAGGATTTCGAGGTTCTTGATGAAGTCGGGGATGCGCTGGGTCAGGTTCGTGAGGTCGGCTTCGGGGAAACGTCCGAGGACGTGGTCGGCGAGGTCTTGGCCGGGGTGCTGCTTCGCTCCGATGCCGAGACGGGCGCGAACGAATTGTTCGCCGAGGTGGCGGATGCAGCTGGCGACGCCGTTGTGGCCGGCGGCGGAACCTCCCAGAGAGAGGCGGAGCTGACCGGGCTCGAACGCGATGTCATCATGGAGAACGACGAGCTCGGGGAGCTCGATCCGGTGGAACCGGAGGAAGGCCGCTAGGGGCGACCCGCTGTCGTTCATGAAGGTCAGTGGCTTGATCAGGTGGACGGAGGAGCCTCCGAGCGTGACCTTCGCGACCGAGGCCGAAAAACGGCTCTCTTCCTTCCAGACCGCGCCAGCCTGAGAGGCGAGCGCGTCGATGACGATCCACCCCGCGTTGTGGCGCGTGGCGGAATATTCTCGGCCCGGGTTGCCGAGGGCGGCGATGACCGAGAATGACATTTGACTTCAAAGAACAGGTACCGGGGACGCCCGGCGCGGAAATTACTTCTTGGCAGCCGGAGCAGCGGCGGCCGCCGGAGCGGCGCCAGCGGCGGGAGCAGCACCAGCCGCAGGAGCGGCGGCACCTTCGGCGCCAGGAGCGGCGGCGACACCGGCGACGGGGGTCGCTTCGGCCGCGGCTTCTTCTTCGGCCATCTCGGAGCAGACAATGACGACGCGCTTGGGGTCGCCCGGGAAAGTGATGCCCTTGGGGGCCTTGACTTCGCCGACGTGGATGGACTCGTTGACCTTGAGTTCAGTGACGTCGATTTCGATGAACTCGGGAAGATCCTTCGGGAGACAGCGAACGTTGATGGTCTGGGAGACGATGGCGAGCGTGCCGCCGTCGGTCTTGACGCCATGGGCTTCGCCGATGGCGCGCACCGGGATGGCGGCGGTCATCGGGGAGTTCGGGTCGATCTCCATGATGTCGATATGGAGGAACTTCTGGGTGATCGGGTGACGCTGGAACTCCTTGATCAGGGAAAGGAACTTCTTGCCGTCGACGTCGAGGTCGATGAGCGAGGCGGCGTTGCCCTTGGCACGCATGAGGTCGCGGAAAGCTTCCTGGGCGACGGACACGCTCTGGTTGCCGGACTTGCCGTAAATGATGGCGGGGATGGAGCCATCAGCGCGGAGGCGGCGGGCTGGGCCGCGGCCATGGAGCGCGCGGCTGGTGACTTTAAGGGTGAGCTGCTTCATGTTGGTATAAGGTCTTTTGGTGCCTAGTAAGTCGCGGGCCCGCGTTGTGCGGCCGTGCCTTGCCTAGGGAAAGGAGGGTCGAACCTGATAAACCCAGCCCCAGAAGCAAGCGGTAAATTAAAAGGGGGTCTTCCTGGTGGAAAACCCCCTCGAAACACTGCTTTAGGCCTTCGGGCTTACTTGTAGGTGGCGAGGTAGGCGGCGATATCGGCAACATCCTGGGCGCTAAGACCGAGCTGCTGGCTCGAAAGCATGAGGGAGCGATCCATCTTAACCTGACGGCCGGTGACTTGAGACTTCGGGACCAGCTGGGTAAGCCCCCCGGTGGAGGTGATCACCAGCGGGTCGCCGTTGGACAGGAGCCTCCCATCGATGGACCCGGAGCCCTTGAGCTTAACCGTAGTCCCTTCGTAGCCCAGGGCGATGTCGGCCGAAGGATTGACGATGGCGCGAACCAGGGCTTCGCGGCTTTGGCGGGAAGCCCAGCCCTTGAGCTCGGGGCCATAGGCCGGCCCGTTGCCGTTCAGTTGGTGGCACATGATGCAGCTCTGGGCCAGGGCGGCGCCCTTGGCGACGTCACCGGTCTTGGCGAGCACGTCTTGCTCCGTATAGGTCGGCGCAGGTGCCAGCGGCACTTCGACGGGGGTGACGACCACTTTGTCGGCATCGTAGACGCCGGCATTCTTCAGCTCCTTGCGGATATCGAAGGCGGCCCAAGAACCGGTCATACGCATCAACGCCCAGCCCTTGGCTTCGGAAGCGGAAGGCGAACCAGCGACGCTCAACTTGATCATCGCGAGGGCCGCCTCCTTGGTCTCGACGAACGAGAGAGACTCGACCGCGAGCGAGCGGGAGGCCTGCGAGACCTTGGTGGAAGCGGCGCGGTCGAGGAACTCCTGCACCGCGGAAGCGGGGTGGAGCAACCAAGCGATGCGTTCGACTTCAGGGGACCAGGCTTCGGCGCCGTCCTTGGCGAGTTCGGACTTCACGGCGGACCAGACGGCGTCCTGCTTATTGGCGGAACCGATGCCGAAGGCGGCGATGGAGTTCTTGTCGGAGACGTCGAGTCGGCGGGCTAGTTCGATGAGAATCGGCACGGCCTTGTCGGCCGGTGCGGCGTGCAGCGAAGTCGCGACGTCGCGACGGACAGCGATATCGGCGTCCTTGGCGAGTTCGGCGGCGATGCCAATCGTGTCGTGGCCAGCGCGACGCAGCGACTGGAAGGCCAGGCGGCGGAGCGACGGATTCGGGTCCTTGAGGAGCGCCTTGGTGCGCGTGACGCCTTCTTCGCCGAGGTGAGGCAGGAGCCAGACGCCGCGGGCGGCGACATAAGGATTCGCTTCGCGGAGAATCTCGGAGACCACCGGGAGGGACTTGGCGCCGAAACCCTTCAGCGCGTTGAAGCCGAGGTGACGGACGTTGACGGCAGGATTACGCAGCACGGCGGCGGCGCCTTCGGGCGTGGAGACATCGATCTTCGGGATGACGGACTTGAAGCCTTTCGGAGCGATGCGGTAGATCGCGCCCGTGCAGGTGTCGTCGAGGGTCTGGTGACCGCCGACCCGAGGATCATACCAGTCCGCGACATAGAGGGCGCCATCGGGACCGACGGCGACATCGGACGGACGGAAGAGGATGCGCTCGTTCGGCTTGGAGGCCTCCTCGACAGAGATCCGCTTGAAGTCGGTACCGGCGAATTCCTCGGCAGGATTGGAAGTAATCAGATTCCGTCGCGTAGATTGATTGAGCGCGTAGGAGCCCTTCTGCGCGACGAGTTTATAAGCGAGGACCGTGTTGCGGGATGGTTCGCAGTTCAGGAGCGTGCCCTCCCAAGCGGCGCCGAGAGCACCGTTTTCGTAGACCGCGACGCCCGTAGGGGAACCGCCGCCGTAGACGTCACCGACATCCATCGTATCGGGATCGTCCTGACGCCAGTGAGCCCGTGGCATCGACTGGCCGAGGCGCATGACGGAACGATAGCCAGCGCCGGCTGGAGTGGTGAATCCAGACGTGCCGTATTCGAGCACGAAAGAGGTGCGGCAGCTCTGCTGGTCGTCGTTGTCGCCCTGGAAGAGGTCGCCGAGGGAGGAAGGCACGCTCTCGTAGCTATTACGGTAGCCGTTGCCGATGATTTCGAGGCCGGTACCGTCGGCGTTCAGGCGGCCCGAAAAGCCAGAAGACCAAACGAAGCCATCGTCGCTCTTGGTGCCGATGTTGGCCTTGGCGTCGAAGGGCCACTTGCCACCACGTTCGTCAACGTAGCCGCTGGTGACGCGGAAGGTCTTGCCGGACTTGTCGGTGACAACCGCGCCGCAGTTACCGGCGTTGATGTAGAGTTTGCCGTCGGGGCCCGCGACGACCGCGTGGAGGGCGTGGTCATGGTCCTGGCCGCCGAAGCCGGTGAGGAAAGTCTCCTGCTTGTCGACGGCGGGGTCGAACTTGCCGTCACGATTCACGTCGGTGTACTTCATGATCGTCGGGGCGTGCGACACGTAGACGACGTTGTCGATGACGGCGATGCCGAGGGGAGAGGTCCACTCGGGGTTCTGGACGAAGGTCTGGACGGAATCGGCGAAGCCCTTGCCTTGGGTGTCGCTCAGCACGATCACGCGATCGCCTTCCGGGCGACGCTTGCCGCCTTTATTGTAGATACGGTAGTTGACGCCTTCATTGACCCAGAGTCGGCCTTGGGCGTCGAAGTCGATGTTCGTCGGATTGGCGAGCATCGGCGAACGAGCCCAGAGGGTCACCTCGAGGCCTTCGGGAAGCTGGAAGAGGGACGCCGGGAGTGCGCCGCCCGCGGAAGGCTTGTAGGGTTCCGGCGGAGCCTTGTCGGTCGGGGCGGACTTGGGCGCAGCAACCAGGGAGGCCGCGGCAAACAGGAAGAAGACGGAGCGGGGCATGACGGGGAGAGTGTTTCTACATCCCGAAAGACCGCAAGTTCCAGCCTATCTTTTGAGAATCCCCCTCCCTGCCGCTTCAAGCCCACCACTCCTTAAGCGTGGCGAAGTCCTTGCGGGTGGCCTCCATGGCGGCCTTGAGGGCGCCTTGGTCGGTGACCTTACCCTTCAGGTATTCGACATGGAGGCAGACCGGACCCGTGTAGCCAGTTTTTCGCAGCTGCACCACGGAGTCCTTCCCCACCCTGCCTTCGGCCAGCGGGCAACCTTCGGCCAGCTTACCCTGCCAGTTGAAGTTCTTGAAATAGACCATCGAGATATGGTCACGAGCCAAGGCCAGTTCGTTCGGCCAAGACAGGCCGCCTTCGACCGTCGCATGGAAGAAGTCGAAGTTCCAGGACAGTTCATCGGCCCGGTAGTCCTTCATCAGCATCGCCATATCCCAGATGCCGGCGCCGACATACTTAGGCCCCGAGTGGTTCTGGTAGCCCGGCAGGACACGGACCTCGCGGCTGAGCGAGACGAGGTCACGGAGTTGCGGCTTGATCGCATCAAGCTGATCCCAGTGCGACTTACCAGCCACATAGCCATACCACTTCATGCGATAGCTCGGAATGCCGAGCGCACCCGCGGTGCGCAGGACCTTCTCTGACCGATCAGCCGCGTTGACCGCGTTGATGTCGGTCGTCATCAGCGTGATCTTCACGTCGCACTTCTTGAACGCTTCGACGAGTTTAGGCAGGTCTTCCTCGACGCGCGCCGGCTCGACATGCCCGCCTTTGCGGACCGGTGCTTCGACGCCCTTGAAGCCTAACTCAGCGACGGTCTCGGCGAGTTGGTCGTAAGGGAGGCCGACGAGGTGCTTCGTGAAGAGGCTGAATTCAGGGGCTTTCAGCGACGGGGTGGCCGCGAGCACCGGCCGGAGCATTGCTCCCGCCATCAACGAACCGGAAAGACCCAGCATCGCGCGGCGGGAAAGCATCCGCTTACTTCTTGACGATACGCTTGACGTGACCGGCAAGCGAAGCGACGAGCACGTCGCCGTTGCTGGGGTCGTGGCCAAAGCCGGAGACCGCCGAGTCGCGGGCGATTTCGCGAGACTCCCACTTGCCGCCGCGGTCATGCAGGGAGAAGATGCGGCCTGAGGCGAAGTCGGCGAAGACATAAGCTCCGGCGATGGCGGGGACGCGCTCGCCACGGCAGACGACGCCACCGGTCACGGACGCTCCGAGCTGACGACCGTATTCGTGAATCGGGGCCTTGTAAGCCGAAGCCGGAGCACGAGCCGGCATGCCCTTCTTGCCGGCGGCGTCCTTCTGGACGAAGACGTGATTAGCCTCGACGTCGTGCCAGCCGTAGTCGCCGCCGGAGACCAGGATATCGATCTCCTCGTAGAGGTTCTGGCCGACGTCCCCGGTGAAGCAGGTGCCCGTCTTGGGGTCGAAGGAGAAGCGCCAGGCGTTACGAAGACCGGTGGCCCAGGTCTCGGTCCGGACGGTGCCAGCCTCCAGGGAGCGCCCGCGGTGGGAGGTAGCCTTAAGGAAGGGGTTGTCAGCCGGGACGGAGTAGAACGCTACCCCCTTAGAGTCGGTGATGACCGAGGGATGGGGGTTGGGGGCGGGGTTGCCTGGCTTCTTGTCCACGTCGATACGGAAGACCGCGGCGTGGAAGTCCTTGTTGATGAAGCCTCCGGTGTCGAAAGGGTCGCCACCGCCGCCACCGTCGCCGCAGCTAATGTAAAGGTAACCATCAGGTCCGAAGTGGAGGTCGCCGCCATTATGATTGCCCGCTGGGTCGAGCTGGGAAATGAGGGCCTGTTCGGATTGGGGGTCGACCGTGAAAGGCTCCACGCTCGAAAGCAAGAACCGGGAGATACGCTGATGGAGCTTACCCTCAATCCTAAGACTATAATAGACAAAGACTTGCTTGTTTTCAGTGTACTTAGGATGAACGGCGAAACCGAGGAAGCCGCTCTCCCCTTGGGCATCAAACTTTCCGTCCTTGGGGCTCAACTGGAAGACCTCGCGCTTGACGGGATTGGAGGTGGAGAGCCCGCTGATCATCTGAACCTTGCCGCCGAGAAAATCGCCACCCTTCTTCTTCTTATCGGTGGACTTGGCGGCGGCGGAAGGGGCGGGGTCGCCCTTCTCGATGACGAAGACGACATCCTTGCTTCCGGGGAGCGGGGAAATCGCTACCGGGAGGCTGAACTTCATCTCGGGGAAGGCAGGCTCCAGGGTGACGATTGTCTCATCAGCCATGGCGGAGGCTATGCCGAAGAAGGCGGACAGGGCGAGGGCGGCGGACGGACGGAGTCTCATGGTATGGGGGAGTTCAAGACACCTAAATTGAAAGGCGGACGCATGCAAAAGATTTTTGCGGGAAACGGGGGCCTGAAGAAACCTGCACCCTGCCCTTATTTTTCGCTGGTTTTCAGCGTCCGCTTCGATACTTAATACACCCGCATCACTGCACAACCAACCCATAACCAACATGTCCAAAGCCCTCACCAAGTCCCAAATCGCCAGCGCCATCGCCGAAAAAGCTGAAATCAGCAAGAAGCAGGCCGTCGCGATCCTCGAGATCATCGCTGGCCTCGCCTACAAGAACGCGAAGAACTCCTTCACGCTCCCCGGCCTCGGTAAGCTCGTCCTCGTCCAACGCAAGGCTCGCCTCGGTCGCAACCCTGCCACCGGCGAAACCATCCAGATCAAGGCCAAGAAGGTCGTGAAGTTCCGCGTGGCTAAGGCCGCCAAGGACGCGATCCTCGGCGCCAAGTAATCTCTCCCGAGATTCCCGCCAAAAGGCGCTCCGTAAGGGGCGCCTTTTTTGTTGGCCGCGTTTTCGCATGATGCGCGCCGCGCCGACAGGCACGGTTTTTCTTGCACGCGCCGACGCTCGCGGAATGAATGCATGTCCGCAATCCGCCCGGGTGGCGAAATGGCAGCCGCAGCGGACTCAAAATCCGCCGCCCTCTAAAGGCATGAAGGTTCGAGTCCTTTCCCGGGCACTTGCGGCGACGATCGTCGGAGGCGCCAACGCTTCCGGCGAAACCGCGTTCAGCGCGCCCAGACGACAACGCCGGCGAGCGCGGATGACAGCATCAACGCGAAGACGAGCACCGATGCGCAACCGCGATTCGCCAGACGCTCCTTGTACGAAAGTCCGCTGCCAGGAATCCCGACCGTTCCGTCGACACGATCTTTGCGCACGTTGACCGTCGCGCCAGGACGACCGGCCGACAACGAGGTCCCGGTCTTCGAGAGATTGATCCGGAAGAATTTCCCGAGCGGGATTGATTTACGGAAACGGAAGAAACCCATCGGCGAAACGTTAGGGGGGTACCCCGCCCGCCGCAAGCCCCGGCCGACCCGACCGGAAGCGGGGTTTCTTATGACACTCTAACCACGACGGCGGACTTGCAATCTCCGGGCCGGCCGACCAGAGTAACTCCAGTTCATTATCAGACGCATTACGAGCAGGACGGGCGAAAGCCGAACCTGCACCAACCGAGCCCAACAGGGCCGCGGTGGTTATCGGAGCCGAAAGGCGCCGAGATGAGAGCCTAAAGGCTAAAACTCCGATCCCTCGTGGATTGATCGTGATGCGCGCTTCTTTCACCGCCGCCCACCATGATCAACACCAACGATACCACCGCCCGCCCGCCCGCCTCCAAGCTGTCCATCCGTGTCAGCGGGGATAACCGCCTCCACCACCTCTGGAACAACAACGGGACCTGGTGGTTGCACTACACCGAGCACCTCGCGGACTTCACCAAGCGCCGCGTCCGCCGCTCGCTCCGCACGCACGACCTCGAGCTGGCCATCAGCCGGCGCGACGAATGGCTGCAGACGGCGGCGGCCTGATCAGAAGCGGGCGCCGACGCGCGCGGCCAGGCCCCACTGGGCGCCAGGCTGGAATGCTCCCTGCGTCTCGCCGGCATGCTTGAAGCTGTGCCGCGCATAGGCGACCCACTCGGCAGATCCGCGCACGAACCAAGTGCCTGACTTTTCCAGGAACTGCGTCAGGCCGATGCGAACCGGGACTTCACCGATGGCGACCGCCCGCGAACCGTAACTACCATCGGTGAGCGCGAAGCTCAGCGTCTCGTAGGCGACCGTAAGGTCGACCGTGGTCGCGCGGTCTTCCGTCAGGAACCCACGGACGATGATGCCGTTCTGCAGACCGGTGGCGCGTAACTCGACCTCGGCGTATTGGCACGGCCGCCAGGTCGCCTTGATATAAGGGATGGGCAGGATGGAGGCCTCGAAGCGATCCTCCAAGAGGACGCCGAGCGCGATATCGGTCTCGGCATCGGGGCGCCAGCGGGTGGCGACGCCCAGTCCCCAGCGATGCGAGCTCCCCAAGCTCACGCCCTCTTCGGATGCGAACTCCAAGGCATAGATCAGCTGGACTCCGTATTTCTGATTCCAATCCCACTGACGGAAACCCGTCACCATGACGTCGGTCGTATCACCATAAGAACGATCAGTCCCGGCGATCGCGCCACTGAAACGGTGGGTATACCGATACCACTCGAAATCGATCGCACGATCGGGAGTCTGATAAATCAACTCGGCGCCCGTTCGGGAACGGCCGAACTCACCCGACACGCCACCGGAATGGCTCACGGCATCAGCGCCGCGATACTGATAATCTGCGGCGACCACCCAGTTCTTGGACGGGGATGGTTCTGTTGCCGATAGTTGTGCGGAAAATAATGCACAAAATAAGACACTGTGCTTAACTTTAAGCAGGCATTTCATGGGTAAAAACAAATCTACCCTGAAATCCGACGAAGGCAAGCGAGTTGCCCGCCGTGATGATTATGTGGCACGCATTTTGCTTATTAAAACGCATTATGCTTATTTCTGCCACCCCTGCTCCTTCCACTGGTGATAATGTCTGGGTTCTCGTGAGCACGGCGCTCGTTCTCATGATGTGCATCCCAGGCCTCTTCCTCTTCTACGGAGGCTTGGTCCGCAGTAAGAACGTACTCTCGATCGCCGCCCAATGTCTGGCCCTGACCGCGATGGGGGTCCTGATGTGGTGGGGCTTCGGCTACAGCCTCGTCTTCGGCAAGAGCTACGCCGGCAGCCTAATCGGACACATCTTCGGTGGCGGCGAACATTTTGGTTTCGCCGGGCTCGGTTTCACGCCCGACGCGGCCTACGCACCGGGTATCTCGTCGGGTACGTTCGCCCTCTTCCAGGCCATGTTCGCGGCCATCACGCCAGCCCTCATCATCGGCGCCGTCGCCGAGCGCATGAAGTTCTCCGCGGTCATGCTCTTCTCCTTCCTTTGGACGATTCTCGTCTATTACCCCATCGCACATGCCGTCTGGGGCGCCACCGGACACTTCTCGGGCATCGCCAACGCCGAAGCTGCCTTCAAGGCCGCGGACTTCGCCGGCGGCATCGTGGTCCACATGACCTCGGGCTGGTCCGCCCTGCTCCTCTGCATCCTCGTGGGACCGCGCGCGGGTTTCGGCAAGCGCCCGATGCCTCCGCACAGCATGGTGCTTTGTGTCATCGGCACGGGCCTGCTCTGGGCCGGCTGGTATGGCTTCAACGCGGGTTCGGCCCTAGCGGCCGACGGCATCGCCCTCCAAGCCTTCATGACGACCACGCTCGGCGCCGCCACGGCCACCCTCGCTTGGGCGGTCGTCGAAAAACTGCATCGCGGTAAGATCTCCGTGCTCGGGCTCTGCTCCGGCGCCATCGCCGGCCTCGCCACCGTCACTAACGCGGCCGGCTTCGTCTCTGGTAGCTCCGCCGTGCTCATCGGCCTACTCGCCGGAACGATCTCTTATTGGGCCTGCTCGGTGCTCAAGCCGAAGTTCGGCTACGATGATGCGCTGGATACGTTCGGCGTGCATGGCGTAGGCGGCACCATTGGTGCGCTGGCGACCGCTCTCCTCATGAACGCGCAGGTGAATCCGACCGGCGGCGCGCTGATTTCAAAAGGCCTGCTCAAAGGACAGCTGACCGCCATGCTGCTTTGCATCGTGGTTTCGCTCGTCATGACCTGGATCATCGCAAAGATCATCGCGGCGACCATTGGCCTGCGTGCTTCGGAAGAAGGTGAGGCACAGGGCCTCGATATCTCGGACCACGGCGAAGAAGGATATAACCATAATTAAGCCCGTTTTCGGGGCCAGCACCCGCCCGTCTGCTTTTTTTCAAGCAGGACTGCGGGCGGCTTAAGTTGTTTTTTGAACACATTCGAGTCATCGACTCGAATGGAGGCGGTTGGCACGGGGGTTGCGTAAGAGCATTCGCCATGAACTCCCTGCTACGAACTCTCACCATCCTCGCTCTGGCGGCAGTGCCTTACCTGTCGTCCGCGCAGAACGCACCCGCCCCAGCGGCTGAACCCGCCAAAGCCGAAGCGGCGAAAGCGGCACCCGCTGCTCCCGCGCTTGACCAACGCGTGGCCGACCTCGAAGCCTACGTCAATAACACCGGCCCCAAGGCTGGCGACGACAAGGTCAAAGCCGGTCCCATCGCCGCTTCCGCTGGCCCTGGTCATAACGCCTTCATCATGATCTGTGCCGCCTTGGTACTCTTCATGACGTTGCCCGGCCTCTTCCTCTTCTACGGCGGCTTGGTCCGCTCGAAGAACATCCTCTCCGTCGCTGCCCAGTGCTTCGGCTTGGCGGGGATGGTCGCGATCCTCTGGTGGGCCGTGGGTTACTCCCTGGTCTTCGGTAAGAGCTTCGACGGCACCTTCCTCGGCAAAATCTTCGGTGGCAGTGAATTCTTCTTCCTGAACGGCGTCGGCGCCGCGCCGAACGGAGACTACGCCTACTGGATCTCGCAGAACGTCTTCTCGATGTTCCAGATGATGTTCGCGATCATCACCCCGGCCCTCATCGTCGGCGCCATCGCCGAACGCATGAAGTTCTCGGCTGTCATGCTCTTCATGCTCGGCTGGATGTTCCTCGTCTACTTCCCGATGGCCCACCACATCTGGGGTATCACCGGCGAAATGAACGGCGTCTGGAATGCCTTGGCTTCGATCAAGGCGATCGACTTCGCCGGCGGCACCGTGGTCCATATGACCTCCGGCTGGTCCGCGCTCCTGCTCTGCATCATCCTCGGACCCCGCATTGGTTTCGGCAAGAAGGCCATGACGCCTCATAGCATGGTACTCTGTGCCGTCGGTACCGGCATGCTCTGGGTCGGCTGGTACGGCTTCAACGCCGGCTCGGCCCTCTCCGCTGACGGCGTCGCCGCCCAGGCCTTCATGACCACCACTCTCGCCGCCGGTGTCGCCGCCTTCACCTGGGGCGCCCTCGAATGGATCCTCCGCAAGCACGCCAGTATCCTCGGTCTCTGCTCGGGCGCGGTCGCTGGTCTTGTCGTGATCACCCCGGCAGCGGGCTTCGTGACTGCCAGCTCCGCGGTCCTGATCGGCGTCCTCGCCGGCGTGGTGCCCTTCGTGGCGGTGGTCTACATGAAGTCCAAGCTCGGCTATGACGACGCCCTCGACACCTTCGGCGTCCACGCGGTCGGTGGCACCCTCGGTGCCATCCTGACCGGCATCTACGCCACGGCTGACGTCAACGGCAACCTGAACACGAACCTCAAGGACATCGTCGGCAAGACCCTGCTGACCGAGCAGTTCAAGGCCATCGGCATCACCCTGGTCATCTCCCTGGTCGCCACCGCGATCCTCGCCTACCTCATCAAGGCCGTGATCGGTCTCCGCCCGACCGAAGAAGAAGAAGCCCGCGGCCTCGACATCTCGGACCACGGCGAAGAAGGTTACAGCCACAACTCCTAAGCGCCCTCAGAGGGAGCCGGCTCGCAGGCCGTCCGATTTCGGACGGCCTGCTTCTTTTGGGGGTATTCTGACAGCGCCGTTTTCACTATATTATTGCCCTTTCCGAGATGCTGACAGCAGAATGTCTCTATTCAAAGCCCATGCTAAAGATCTCCGCCCAACTGAACGACGAGGAATTCCTCGGTACCGCCGAGGACCTGGCCGCCTTTGTCTCAGATAAACTCGCCTCCCTGGGGTTCGGCGATCGCCACCGCTCGACGGAGCGACTGGTGCGCTTCTACGCTTATGAAGGCCTGCTCTCCAAGCCCGAGCGCGCCCCGGACGACCGCCGTAAGGCCAACTTCGGCCCCCTACAGGTCCGGCAGCTGCTCCTGGCGCGCCTCCTCGGCGAACGCGGCTGGGATCTCGACCGTATCCGCACGCTACTCCACGAGAACCGCATCATCGCCCAGCTGAACAAGCTAATCGACGAATTAGCCACGCCCACCGAGGCGGAAAAGCTCTTCTTCCGGACGCGCGGCAGCGATGTCGACACGCTTTCCGAGCCCTCCCCTCTCCGCTCTTACAAGCCGGACCGCAGCCTCTCACCCGTCATCTTCTCATCCCGCGACAGCGATATGCCGGATTCGTCGGCGCCCAAGTTCCGCCGTAAAACCAGTTATGCGACCGTCCAACAGCTCAGACAGATCGCCGACAGCGAAGAAAGTCCCGCCGAAGCCCTCCGCCTGATGATAAAAAAAGAGATGGCGCGCGATGACCTCTCCCCGGCCGCCCGCAATCTCTTCGAACAACTCCTGGCCTTCAACCCGACCACCCGCGGAGATGAACCCAAGACGGAAAGGTGGACCAAACTCCGCCTGGCCCATTGGTGCGAGGCCCACTTCAATATCGACAGTCGGATCACGCCCACAAAGGAAGAACTGCAAGGAATCGTGGACAATTTTAGCAAGGCCTTGATGAATAAGTACTTATAATTATGACAGTAACTTTTGTGTGCTAATGACAAAAAAGTATCTCTGCTGGTGTTGACATTATAAGAGGGGTGGTACAGAGTGGAGGCGATGATTCCTCCCATGAACCCACCCAAGATCGAAATCCTGCCCCTGAAGAAGGGCTTCCTCCGCGCCGCCGCTGATGCGACGCATGTCCTCGTCCGTCTCGTCGCCCCGGCCAAACCGGCGGACGTCACGGAGACCCCTCGCTCGCCCCTCGACCTCGCCCTGGTCATTGACCGCTCGAGCTCGATGTCCGGCCTCCCGATCGCTGCCGCCCTCGAAAGCGCCGTGCGTATCGTCCGCGGCCTCCGCGACGATGACCGCGTCACCATCGTCGCGTTCGATGATCACATCGAGGTCGTGCAGTCGCTGATCGCAGTCACCGATCGCGAAGCCCTCGCCCTGCGTATCAACGCCATCGATGCCCGCGGTTCGACGAACCTCTTCGGCGGCTGGGAAGAAGGCGTGAAGCAGCTCGCGCCCTTCACCCGCAAGGATCGCATCGCCCGCGTCATCCTCCTCAGCGACGGCCAGGCCAACCAAGGCCTCGTCAACGAGCAGGAGATCTTCGCCCACGTCACGAAGGCCGCTGGCGCCGGTATCACGACCTCCACCGTCGGCCTCGGCCACGGCTTCAACGAATCGCTGATGACGGGCATGGCCAACGCCGGTGAAGGCGTCGCGAACTTCGGCCAGACGGCCGACGACCTCGACGAAGCCTTCGAAGAGCAGTTTGCCATCATCTCCAACTCCTTCCTGCGCCAGGTGAAAGTCAGCGTGCAGGGCGGCAGCGACGTCCAGGCCCGTCTGGTCGGCGAAATCCTGGAAGAAGGCATCGCCCGCAGCCGTAAGCTCGGCACCCTGCCCTGGAACGCCTCGCTCGTGGCGGTCGTCGAACTGAAGATCGGCGCCGGCGCCAAGGGCGATCAGCTCGCGGCGCTCAACTTCGAGGCGCTCACCAAGGATGGCGAGACCGTCAAGTTCGGCCCCGAGCTGATCGCCCTGCCGGAAACCGACCTCGCGGTATTCTCCGTCCTTCCCGTCGACCCTTCCGTGGCAGCGGCGGTAGGCGAGGCAATCGTCTCGGAAAAGATCGAGTTCATCGAAGCCCTCGCACGCCAAGGCAAACTCGTCGAAGCGAAGAAGGAATTCGAAGAGCTGCTCAAACGGAGCGACCTTTCGGACTGGGCCAAGCAGAAGGTCGAGTACCTGAAGCAGCTGCTCGACGAAGACGCCATCATGGCGATCAAGGAGATGCGCTACGGCCGCACCCGCATGCTCCGTCAGTCGAAAGCCGCGATGATGCGCGACTTCGACACGCAATTCTGCGCGGCATCGGAAGACATGAAGGAGATCTACCTCCAAAAGAAGGTCGCCTCGGGCGTGGCCCGTAAGCCCAAGCCCCCGCAGGGCGGCACGGCGGGCGGCCAGGCCCCGCAGGCCTAAGCGGTCCAAACGGCTGATTTCGCCCGGTGGAAGCAATTCCACCGGGCTTTTTGTTGCCCGGTCAAAGTCACGAGCCAAGATGAGTGCTCGTTCCTATGTCCCGCGTTCTCCGCTTTACCCTCTGGAGCGTCGGCCTCCTTGCCGTCGTCCTCGGAGCCACACTTTTCTGGGTTGAATCCCAACTCCGCCCCGAACCGCTGGGCGCTCGCGTCAAAGGCCTGCTCGCCGACGCCAAGATCAAAGGCGGCATCGCCCGCGTCGAAGCCTCTCTCGACGGAAAATTCTCCGCCGAAGGCATCGACCTCACCCTACCCGATGGTACGAAGATCTCCGCCGCCGCCATCAAGGGCGAAGCGCAGATCATCTCGATCATCAAGGGTACCTACTCCCTCAGCAGCCTCGAGATCAAGACCCTCGACGTCGACCTGAGCGAACGTAAGCCAGAGGCGAAGACTCCGGCCGCCGGCTCCGTCGCCGCGATTAAGACGACCTTGCCGCCCGTCGTGCTCGGGCCCTACGCCGTCTCCGGACGCGTCAAACTGGCGGATGGCACGTTGCTCCGCTTCAGCGTCCGTGGCGATGAGTTCGACACCCGTGGCAAGGCCGACTTCCGTGCCGGTATCGCCTGGCCAGGCTTCGCCGTGGGCAAGCAGATGACTGACCCTCGCGGCGAGGTCACGCTGAAGGCTATTTTCCAACGCCCACTCGGCGCCGATGGCATCCGCCTCGACGACCTGATCGCCGATATCGGCAGCCTGCGACTCGAACTCGCGGCCAAAGATGCGAGCCCCATCACCGCTGGCTCCGTCGGCTTCGTCCTGGATGCGACCAGCACTGCCGGCAAGCCGGGCGTCCATTTCACCGGTACGCTCAGCGACTCCGCCAACCGTCCTGCCGTGAAGCTCTCCGGCAACAACCTCGCCGGCCGTACGACCATCAATGCGCAGCTGGACGTCGACCCGACCCGCTTCGGCATCCTCAGCCAGCAGCTGCCCGAAGTCCGCCTCTCAGGCAACGCCAACGGGGAAATCGAAGGCTCTCGGTGGCAGGCCAGCGCCGACCTCAAGGCGCTCTGGGCGGACCTAAGCAAGTTCTCGAAGTCACTCGCGAAGAATAGCCGTTCCGAATGGAAGCTCGCCGCGAATGCGCAAAGCACCGAGAGCGGCTTCGCGGTCAACAGCCTCGCGATCACGGGCAATGGCGTGACGATCGCCATCCCGCAGACGCTGACGTGGAAAGGCGGCCTGCTCCCTGAAAACGCCAATGACGCGACGGTGACCATCGCCGCCAACGACGCCGACCTCAAGGCGCTCAACCCTTTCCTCGCCACCGCGGACATCATCGCAACGGCCGGACTCTGGACCGGCGAAGCCTCCATCTCCTTCAAGGACGGGAAGCCGGCCGTCACGAGCATCCGTTCGCACAGCCTGCGCGACGTCACGCTCGAACGCGGCGGCAAGGCCCTGATGCATGAGATTGACGCCGAGCTGCCCATCAAATCCGAAGAGGGCGCGATCTCCCTCGCTCCGTTCAGCGTCGGGTGCGCCGCCGGCAATATCGCCACTGGCTCGCTCACGCTTCGTCCCGGGGCCGATGGCGCTTGGTCCGCCGTCGCCAACGTCAACGTCGGCATCGTCGAGCTCGCCTCTCAACCCAATTGGGGAGACCTGCCGGTCGACAAACTCAAGGGTATCCGCGTGAGCGCCCAGACCACCGTGGATCGCGCCGCCGGCAAGGCGCCCGTCGTCAGCTCCGCGGAGGCACGCATCTTCCGCCAAGGGCTGAACCTGCTCTCCCTCAAGCTTCGCCAGCCGCTCGCGCTCGACGGCTCCAAGCCCACCGGCGTGCTCGTGGAGGCCGCAGCCCGCGACCTGCCGCTCGAATCCCTCTCCGCGGTCGTCCCCGGCCTCAAGCTGACCGGCGACCTCAAGCGCGCCGACCTTGTCGCCGGTTTCAGCCGCGAGGGGCTCTTCCTGCGCACGGAGGGCGCGCCGCTCTCCTTCACCCGCACCAGCGTCACCTGGACCGGTAAACTGTGGGTCAAGGATTGCGACCTAGCTGCGAGCCTCGACCTCCTGGTCGGCGAGAAATCCACCCTCATCGGCTTCAACCAAGCCGAACTGAAGAATCGTGGCCGCACCCTGGCTTCGGGCGACATCAAGCTCGGACTGGGCGACGCCGGCACCACGCTGAAACTCGAAGGTGATCTCGGTGCGCTCGCCGAGCAACCGTTCGCTGGGCCGCTGAACATCGTCACCGGCGGACAATACCGTGCGACCGCTGACCGCACCCAAAGCGGCGAAATCAATGTGGCCCTCCATGTCCGCGAAGTCGGCCTCAAGCAGAGCGAAGGACGTATCCAGTCGGCATCCCTCGCCGGAAAGTATGTGCCCGCCGCCAATGGCCTCAGCGCCGAAGGATTGTTCAAACTCCAGGCGACGAACCTTAGCTCCGGAAAATTCACGCTCACGCAGAAGGTCTCCGGTGAAAAGACCGACTGGCAGGCCGCCGTGGCCATCGATAACGTCGATGTCGACGACTTCCTCTCGCTCCTGCCCAAGAGCGAAGCAGATCTCTCAGAGAAAGGCGCACCCCCCCGACCAGACCGTGCTCCCTTCTGGGCCAACCAAAGCGGCTCGCTCCAGCTGACGATCGGCACGGCCAAGGCCTACGGTATCAGCGCCGAGAAGGTCGTCCTGCGGGCGGAAGCCGAGGAAAAGGCTATCCGCCTCACACAGCTCAGCGGCAAGCTCGCCGACGGCAACATCAGCGGCCGTGGCCAGCTCGCGTTCCAGCCGACGATCAGCAACGGCCCCTATTCGCTCTCGGCCACGGTGTCGCTCAATCAGTTCGATTTCGGTAGCGTCGCCCAAGCCTTCCCCGCGGTGAAAGATTTCCTCCAGGGACGCGCGGATGCGACCGCGGGGCTCACGAGCGTGTGCGGCACTCCCGGTGAACTCGTCGGCAAACTTCAGGTCGACACCCAGCTCACCTCCAAAGGCGGCCGAATCCGCCCCTTCGGCGACAAGAACAGCAGCATGTCGATCTCGGCAAACAAGACCGGTGACATCGGCGAAACGTTGGGCGGCCTCGCGATGCTCGCCGGTGCCCTCACGAAGAACCAGCAGCAAGGCGAGAAGGTCGCCAAGATCGGCGCCGCCATGAGCGCGGCCGGCAAACTGCAGAAAGCCGTCGCCGACTTCCAATACACTTCCGCGACCATCAAGGCCTCCCGCCTCGCTTCGGGTACGATCAAGCTGGAGGTGGCCGATATCCGCAACGAGGTGCTGCACCTCGCCGCCAAAGGCGGAATCAGCGTGGACCCCAAGCTGGACTTCGCCGACTGGCCAATGGCCTTCACCACGCAGATGCGCGGCGCCGGAGAATTCGCCCAATACTTCCAGGCGCTCGGCTTCGGCACCGGTCCGTCGCCGGCCGACGGCTTCACCGAAGGACCTGGCGTCAGCGTCGGCGGATCTCTCAATCAGGTGAAAACCGACCTCGCCGAAAAACTCCAACAGGCGATCGACAACGTCCGCGCAAGCCAGTCCGCAGCGCCTTCTACTCCGGGCACCCAGACCGCCCCTGGCAGCCAGGCTGCCCCCGCGCCGACGACGCCTAGTCCGAAGAAGCGGAATCCCTTCGGCGATCTACTCCAGGAGCTCGGTCGCTGATGACGGTAACGAAGGCATGGATGGCGGGCTGCGTCCTGCTAGCAGGCCTCGTCGTGCTTGCCCTTTCCGTCGGCACCCAAGGCTTCGGCTGGGGTGACGGCGGCTCCCTCCTCCTCCTGCGCTCGCCTCGCGTACTCGCGGCGCTTGCGGCCGGACTCGCCCTTGGCATCGGCGGCGCCGCGCAACAAGGCGTCTTCCGCAATCCCCTCGCCGACCCAGGGCTGACCGGCGTCTTTGGAGGCGCCCTCTTCGGTATCGCCGTGCTGCTGGGACTCTTTCCCGAAGCGGCGTGGCAGCGCGCTTGGTTCATCCCCGCCGCCGCGTTCGGTGGTGCGCTCGGCACGTCCGCCTTGCTCACGCTGATTGGTAGCGGTGGCTCCTCCTCCCGGCTACTGCTCACTGGCCTCGGTCTGAACGCCTTCACTTCCGCCGGCACGCTCGTCATCGCCTCACGCAGTGGTGAGTCGCGCGAACTACTGACCAATGGCGCTTACGGTGACTGGCTAGGCATGGCCACGCTCGAACTCACTTGGCTGCCCGTAGTCCTGTGCCTGCTCGCCGCGCTGCTCCTTCTCCCGCTCGCGCGATCACTGGATCTTCTGTCCTTCGGCGAAGACGCGGCCCGCGGCTTCGGCTGTGAGGTCGGTAGCGCCCGGCGCAAGGCTGTGCTCCTGACGGCCCTGGCCGCCGCGGCCGCCACCTGCCTCGTCGGCCAGGTAGCGTTCATCGGGCTCCTGGCGCCTCATCTGGCCCGAGCCATGGTCGGTCCCCGCCATGCGTACGTTTTGCCCCTGTCAGCCCTACTCGGTGCCGGACTGCTGTTGGGCGCTGACACCATTGGTCGTGGCCTTTGGCCGCAGGCTCCGCTGTCCGCCGCGGCGGTGACAGCGATCCTCGGCGCGCCTCTCTTCATCTGGATAGCGAGGGGACGCCATGAGTGACGCCATGATCCATGCGCTCGGACTCGGCGTCGAGATCGGCGGCCGTCGCATCATCGACGGCGTGTCCCTGTCCGCAGCCCGCGGAGAGTCCGTGGCGATCGTCGGCCCCAATGGCGCCGGCAAGACGACGCTGCTGCGTGCGCTCGCGGGGCTGCTTCCCTCCGAAGGAGAATTAGATGTCGGCGGATACGATCCGCGGATCATCGATGCGGTAACCTGCGCCCAAACCCGCGCCTACTGCGCGCAGAAACCCCTCAGCGCATGGGATTATCGCGTCCGCGACCTTGGCGATATCCTCGGCGACCCCCTCGGCTACGCGGATTGGCTGGCGAAGCTGCGACTCGGCGAATTTTCCGGCCACCGACTCTCGGAGTTATCCGGCGGCGAACAGAAAGGCGCGCACCTCGCGATGGCGTTCGCCGCGCTCGCGGAACCTTTCGGCGGTGCACTCCTGCTCGATGAGCCCGCGGCCTCCCTCGATCTCAGCCGACAGGAAGCCGTCGCCCAGGCCGTCTTCGCGTTTGCTCAAGCCGGCGGCGCCTGCGTCGTCGCAACACATGATCTCTCCTTCGCGAGGCGCTGCGACCGGGTCGTGGTGCTCTCGGAAGGTCGCCTCGTCGCCGCAGGTGAACCCGCGTCGACCTTGACTCCCGCAATCATTTCCGGAGCCTGGGGCGCTTCGGCTTCGTCGGTACGCTGATTTCAGAACGCGTCAGCCGGCCGTTGCGGATCGCGGAGAAAAGATACTGCTGCGCCAAACCGGCAGCCTCACCGAAGTGCGCTTTTCCAAACTGCTCTAGCTGGGCGGGCTTCCAACCGCGCAGGCCATAGGCATCGGCCAGCGCTTGCACGACCCAGGTATCGACCGGGAAACTTTCCAGGCGGCCGAAGCCGAAAAGCGCGACGCAGGCGGCCACCTTCGGGCCCACGCCAGGTAGCGACCGTAGTTCCGCCAATAAGGCCGGCGTCGGCAAAGCCCCGAACTCCTCGGCCCAGCGCGGGCGAGCAAGTAAC
The DNA here is from genome assembly GCA_002293125.1 of Opitutia bacterium UBA953. Lineage (GTDB taxonomy): Bacteria > Verrucomicrobiota > Verrucomicrobiia > Opitutales > UBA953 > UBA953. The sequence goes on along the minus strand of DBCR01000044.1, from coordinate 1,350 downwards.
TTCTTCGCAGTGCCGCGAAGGTAGGCCGCGCGATAGCCCAATGAGCAGGCACGTAGCACCGCATCATCAGCATGGGCAATTGCCTCCCATGAAGGGAGCGCGTGGAAATCGCCGCCCAAAGGTTCGCCCAGCTTCGCGGCCAAGGCGGCGACCATGGCACGAATCTGCAAGATACGCTTGTTCGAACTGCAGAGGAAACCGATCAGCGCCTCATGTGGATCCTGGCGCAAGATACGCAGACCGGGATAAGCCGTGCGAGCGGACTGGAGCACGACATCGGAGCGCCACGGCAGCGCCGCGGAGAGCCGGGCCTGCGCACCCTCGGCGTCGAGATAATGTCGGATGGCGCCCTCGGCATGCGTCGCGCCTTTCTGGCCGCGCCACTCCAAGCCCTGCGGGCCGGAGCGAACGGCGGCGAGCGTGCGGCCGAAGACGCCGACCCAGCTGCCATCGGAGGCAAGCGACCAGCGGAAGGCCTGCCCGCCGTCCATCTGCTCGGCGAGCGTGCCGGCGGGAACATCTTCGGCGAGCCGCAACGGCCGCCAAGATGTCCACTCCGCCGAGGCCATCGGGCTTAGCGACGAACGAGGTCCAGGTCCGAAGGCGTGCCCCACAGGAAGCTATGCTTCGAGGCGAGGAACTTACCCTTGGCGTCGACCACGGAGACGCGCCAGGCGATCGGGCGCCACTTGGCTTCGCCAGACTGCTTACCAGTGAGGCCGATCACGTATTCGCCGAACGGGAAGCCTGGCTTCAGGTTGACCGCGAAATCATAACGCTCCGGCGGCGTGTTTTCCTTACGTACCACTTCAAGGACGAGTCGGCCATCGACCGGCGGTACGACGTCGAGCTTCACGAAGAAATAGTAGCCCGGACGGGAGTCCTCTTCCGTGCGGAAGACCACGTCGGAGCCATGATGCTCCTTGGCGTAGAACGCCTCCGAGGCGCGGGCCACATCGGCTTCGCTCCGGCGCCGTTCATTGACATAGGCGATGCCTGGCACCTCATCCGAGGACGCCACGGGGGTATCGCAACCCGTGAGGAGCAGCGCAGCGAGCGCGGCCCACGCAGAGGCCTGGCTCACCGCTCGCCTCACTTCTTGGCCTTCTTCTTGCTCGCGGCGGCTCGGGCGACCTTCACGCGATCCTTCTTGCGCTCGAGGTAGGCGCGGCGACGGCGACGCTTGATGACTTTATTGCTCTGTTGGCCCATGGTGGATGCATCCTCCCGCAACCCCTCGGATGGTCAAGGAGAAGGTTTACGGACCTTCCCCGGTGGGCCGGGGTGAGGAAAGAGTCCTTTCTGGCTGCCTGGGTAGGGATCGAACCTACGACCAAGTGATTAACAGTC
>DBCR01000051.1:1062-20622 GCA_002293125.1 Opitutia bacterium UBA953 | reverse complement strand
TACCGCGTCGACGGCATCCTGATCGCGATCCCGCTGCCCGATAATCTCGCCCGCTTCCAGGACGCGATCATCTCGCGCCTGAAGATTATGGCGCGCCTCAATATCTCGGAACGCCGCCTCCCGCAGGACGGGCGCATCAACTTCCGCGACGGCAAGAACGTCCTCGATATCCGCGTCTCGACGATTCCGACGATTTACGCGGAGTCCGTCTCGTTGCGTCTCCTCAATCAGCGCAAGGAGGCCTACAACATGGACCGCATCGGCATGAACGCCGAAGAGCAGACCGCGGTCCGCAAGGTTCTCGACTATCCGCACGGCATCATCCTAGTGACGGGCCCGACGGGTTCTGGTAAGTCGACCACGCTTAATGCCTTCCTGCAGGCGATCAACTCTCCTGATATCCGCATCGTGACGATCGAAGATCCGATCGAGTACGAAGTGCCCGGTGCCAACCAGGTGCAGACGCGCGCCGAGATCGGCCTCACGTTCGCTGGCGCCCTCCGTAGCACGCTACGCCAGGACCCAGATGTCATCATGGTCGGTGAAATCCGCGACTTAGAGACGGCCGAAATCTCGATCCGCGCCTCGCTCACGGGTCACCTGGTTTTCTCGACCCTCCACACGAACGACGCGCCGGGGGCCATCACGCGTCTCGTCGACATGGGCGTCGAGCCCTTCCTCGTCGGCTCCGCCGTTGAACTCGTCATCGCTCAACGCCTCGTCCGCCGTCTCTGCCCGGATTGCGCCAAGACCGTCCCGGTCGACCGCGTTAAGGTCCTGCCTGCGCTGGAGGCCCTCGGCATGGATGAGTCTTTCCTGAAAGACGTCCCGTCGCTCAAGGAAGCCTGCGGCTGCCGCAAGTGTCGTAACACGGGTTACCGTGGCCGCGTCGGGGTCTTCGAAATTTTCCACCCGAAGCCGCTGCACGACCTCATCGTCGGCCGCGTCTCCAATCGCGAGCTTACCGAGAAGGCCATCGAGCAGGGCATGCGCCCCCTCGCTAAGTCCGGCTGGCTCAAGGTCGCCGCGGGTCTCACGACCATCGACGAGCTCGTCCGTAACCTGAGCTCGAACGAATAGCCCAGCGATGGCCGTCTTCAATTACAGCGCGCGCGACGCTTCGGGCGCCGTGACCGAAGGCACCCTCGAATCGCAGACGCGCCGTGAGGCGCTCCGCAAGCTGCAGTCCCGCGGACTCAAGCCACTCAAAGTCGAGGAAGCCGGTGCCGCCGTGCGCGCGAAGGAAGCCGTCCGCGAAGGCGGTCCGTCCGACAAGGAGCTCGTGCCGACCGAAGCCGAGTGCCTGCCTTTCCTGGAGTCGATGGCTGACCTCGTCCGCTCCGGGATGTCCGCGGGCGAAGCGCTCCGCCTCCTCGCCCTCCGTCTGCAGAAATCGCGCCTCCGCGTCCTCTGCGCCGGGATCTGGTCCAAGCTCGGCGAAGGCCAGAGTCTTTCCGTCGCGATGGGCGGCTACCCGAAAGTCTTCGACGGCCAGACGCTCAACCTCATCGCCGCGGGCGAAGCCACGGGTAATATCCGCGACGTCCTGGAGCGCCTGATCACGCACTTCACCGAACAGAAGGAGTTCAAGCGTAAGCTCATCAGCGCGATGGCCTACCCGCTCTTCATCTGCGTCATCGCGGTCGGCGTCGTCATTTTCTTCGTGCTCTTCCTGCTACCGCGCCTGCAGCAGTTGCTTTCGTCCCTCGATGGCAAGCTGCCGCTCTCCACGAAGTTGCTCATGACCTTCGCCGACGTCTTCGTGGTCGTCGGGCCAATCTTCGTGGTCGTCGCCATCCTCACCGCCATCGGGATCGCGCGCTGGCGCAAGACGGAGGAAGGTAAGATCGCTTCCGACGCCTTGCTACTCAAGGTCCCTCTCGCGGGTTCCTTTGTGATGCGCGTCTCGGTCCTCAACTTCTGTCACACTCTCGCGGTGCTGCTCGAGAACGGGATCACGACCGCGGAGGCCCTCCGCCTCGCGGAGAAGACCGCCCCGAACCGCGCGCTCCGCCAGCAGTTGCGTGAAGCCACCGACCGCGTTCTCGAAGGCGATAGCCTCTCCAAGGCGCTCGGCCGGACGGGTTACTTCCCGCGCTTGCTTCTCGACCGCGTCGCGGTCGCTGAACAGACCGGCAACCTGGCGCCTGGCTTGCGCGACATTTCGCGCTCGTATCGCGCCGAGCTCGATCGCTGGCTCGGCACCATCTCGCAGACGATCTCCGCTTCAGTCCTCGTCGCCGCTTTCTCGTTCGTCGCCTTCATCGCCTTCGCGATCGTCGCCGCCGTCTTCGAAGTCAGCTCCAGCTTCCGCTTCTAAGGGTAGGGACGCGATGACATCGCGTCCGTCTGCCTTGGGTAGGGATGACCACCCTTGGTCAGCCGCCCTCGGTTTCTTTGACTCCCTTGCCAACTGGCCCACTAATCAACCGGTCAACTATGTTTGCGACTTCGTCGCGCAGGTAGGGCGGCGATTGCCATCGCCGCCGTTCGCCACGCAAGGTCCGACCACCGGGCGTGATCTTTTGAACCTATGACGTCTTTCCGCCCACGGCGGTCATGGCAATGACCGCCCTACCCAACGCATCCCCGAACGTCGAACCATCCACTGCCTCACCCTCGGGCCGTCTGATATTCCTGTCGTTGTTTAGCGCGGCTGGCGGGTCTGTAGGCGCGGCTTCAGGCCGGCCTTGGCGACCGCATCGAGTGCGCTGACCGCGGCGCCGGTGAGCGAACGCTCGTCGGCAACGATCACGACTTCCGTACGCGGCGACTTCAGCGCGTGGTCGACGAGGGCCTTGGCGAGCGCGGCGGAAGCGATTTCCTTACCTTCGAGGTAGAGCTTACCGTCGCGGTCGACGCCGACGATGAGCGTCGTAGCCGGCGTGCCTTCGGAACCAGCGGAAGCCGTCGGCGGAATGATGGCCATCGTGCTGGATTGGTCGAGTCGGCTGCTGATGAGCAGGAAGAAAACCAGCACCACCATCACGTCGATGAGCGGCACCACGTTGATGTCGGCGCGACGGCGGCGGGCGACGACGAGGCTCATCGACGGCGGGCTTCCAGCGCTTCGACGAGCACGTCGAGGCGGGAGGAAAGAATCTCCATTCTGCGACCTAGCCAGTTGGCGGCGATGAGCGCGGGAATCGCGATGCAGAGGCCGATCATCGTCGTGCTCAGCGCTAGGCCGATGCCGCGGGTGAGCGTCTGGGAATCAGGCAGGCCCTGCTCCGGAAAGAGCGTCGCCAGGCCGGTCACGGTACCAAGCAGGCCGAGGAGCGGCGCGGCGGCGACGATACTGTCGAGCAGGTGCAGACCGCGATGGAGACGGATCAGTTCGTTACGCGTCCACGCCTTGAGCACTTCGCCGGAAGCGCCATCCTTCCAGCGTTGCACCAGACGGCCCGCGACGGACTCGCCGTCGGCTGGACCGACCTGATCGAGGTCGCCGTTCAAGACCGACTTGAGAACGGAGTCCGGGGCCACGCGGGAGACGCGCAGAGCCAGCGCCCGTTCCACGATCAGGAAGACCGCGAGAAGGGAGCTGACTGCGAGCGGCCAGATGAAAATGCCGGCACCTTGGAGTAGGGTTTGCACCCCATGAGCGTCCTTAAACCCCAAAGGGTCGCAAGCCCGCTCTTTAAATGCCTGTTTTATGAGTTCATATGCGGTTTAAATGATTTTAAATGACTTTATTCACTCTTTTGGAACAAATGCGAATAACCAATCCTTTGACTTTCCCCTAGGGTGGTTTACCGTGATTTTACCCCCAATTTACTATGAGACTTAAACGCTCAGGTTTCTCCCTCGTTCTGTCGCTTACCATCATGGCAGCCATGGTCATGATGGTAATCGTCCTCGCTTCGTTCCTCCAGGTCGAGAGCCGCCTAGCCCAGAGCCACGCCGGATACCTCCGCGCCCGCTTCAACGCCTTGGCCTCCGCCCGTATTGCGATTGGACAGCTGCAGCAGCTCGCCGGCCCCGACCAGCGCGTGACCATGCGTGCGGACATGTATGCCGACAATGATAAAGCCGTCGGCAACAATGACGCCGCCACTATCGACCCGCTCCGCGACCGCACGGATCGCGCCAACAATAACGCTCCGAAAAGTGGTAAAATTTCACACCAGAAGCGCTACCTCACCGGGGTGTGGGCGACTGGCGGTGCGGACGCCACGCGCGTCCGCGACTGGGATGTCACCAATCCCGCCGACTCGCGTCTCTTCCTGGGCTGGTTGGCCTCACCGTTCGACGTCAATGCCTCGCCCGAACTCTCCGGCACGCTGCCGAACTACGTCCCGAATCGGAGTTATTTTGAGTCGAATGATGACGCCACGTCGCGCACCAGTCGCCGCCGCGTGGAGGTGGCGACGAAAGCCCAGGAAGCCCAAGCCTACATCGACGATCTCGCCAACCCGATCAGCACCGTTCCCTCGGAAATCGTGCCGCTCGTCTCCTACGGTTCGGTCAACCTGCCGGCCGGACTGACCGCACTGCAGCGCAATTACATGGGCGCGGTCGACGCGCGCCCGCAGCCGCTGCCCGGCCCCGCCTTCAGCGACACCAAGTCGCTGGGCGCCAACGGGCGCTACGCGTTCTGGATCGGCGACGAAGGCGTGAAGGCCAAGGTCAACCTGCCGGACTACTACGCCTCGACCAGTGGCGGCTCGTGGCTCTCCACCGAAAATTGGGACAAGGGCTTCGCCGGCTCCGCCAATCAGCGCAACTCCATCGGCGTCATCGGAGCCTCCGGCGAAACGATCAAAGAGGGTGTGAATTCAAAGGGCCAACTGCCGGCCGGCTTCAATTTCGACGTCTGGCGCGCGAAGGACCTCACCGACGCGGCCGGCAATCCGCTAGCCTACCAGCTCTCCAAGGCTGTCGGCATCTCGGGCCTCTCCGCCTGGGCCGCCAAGCAGGGAGGCGTCTCGGCCGGCAATGCGATGAACGACGCCGCCAAACTCCTCTGGCACGACATCACCACTTATTCTTACTCGACGCTGACCGACACCTACAACGGCGGCGTGAAGATCGACCTCTCGACCGCCTTCGAACTGCCCTATGCGATGTACCGCGGCATCGAGCTCTATCCCGGGCAAAAAGAAACGGCGATCCAGTTCCCGGCGCCAAGCTCGAGCGTCATCAAGCTGAGGGAAAGCAAGCAGTCGCTCTTCCACGGTTCGCCTAACGCCGCCGTTACCACGGCCGGACTCGGCGCCGCCGGCTTCGCGGTGGACCTCGATTACAACCGCCCGAACCTCGTCGACAAGCTCGGCTCTGACAATCAATTGCTGCTCGCTTCGCCCCGGGCCTCCGAATGGGCGCCGCGCTCCCTGAGGAACCTGCTGGGCTCATCCTACACCGACCTGAAGACCCGCAACGGCGGGGAAACTCCCGAACGCCTCGGCTTCGTCTACGAGGCGCCGTTGCGCTCGGCTTTTTACGGACACAACCACGACGGGGTGCGGATTGCCTCCAACACCGAGCTTAGCCCCAACGCGATCCAGACCACTTGGAGGACCGACAGCGGACGGCCTGCCCTTCAAGAACGTCGCAATGTCCTGCCTTGGGCGGAGCTTCCTGCCACCCACCCAGAAAACCTCACCGGCCGCATCATCCGCGGCCCGACGTGGGATCTCTACCGCAATTATTACCGGATGTACAAACGCGAGGTCGAGCAAGCTGGCCAGTCCTCGGGCGCGCTCCGTGGCCAAGAGGCCGCCGCGGACGACGCCGTGGTCGCCCGCGGGGTCGAACCGTTGACCTTTGCCTCGGGTAACCGCAACCCCCCGATGCAGCGAGGGCGCAACGCATCGGGCGCAGGGACCGCGCCTTACGAGTACGCCCCCACGCCGGACGGGTTTTACGCCGCCGGCGGCAGCCCGACCGCCAACCGTTATTTTTACCGCAACAATCTCACCGCCCCGACCGCCTCGCCGAGTTTCCAAGGCGAGCAACGCCTACGCTACCCCGAAATCCTTCGGCATGCCTTCAACAATCTAGCCGGCGGGGGGGGCACCTCCACCGCGGGGGACATCATCACCAACTTCGATCGCATGGGCTTGGCCAACCCGGCCCGGACGGTCGACGATGCCTATTTCGAACTCGCCGACGGCAAGAAAAGCGTCGAGCTGACCACGCGCACCTGGCCCACCTCGATGAGTTTGATGCCGTCGATCGTCCGCTTCTCGATGGTGTTTTCCGGTGTGTTTTCGGGCCAGACCTCGGGCGACCCGCATGGCACCATCGGCCTGACCATCGACCCCGTCGTCATGGTGCATAATCCCTACGATGTCGCGATCGAGTTCGAGGGCATCGCGATGGTGACCAACGGAGACTCCCTGCCCTACATCGTCGATGTCCAGCTCAGGGACTGGGTTTTTAACAGCACGGAATTACAATACTTCGACCCAGAGCGCCCGAGCAATCCCCATACGGGCCAAGAGCCCCTGCTGCCCGCCGCCACCGGCCCTTGGCTTGGCTACCAAGTGAGCCGTACCCTGACGATCGGCGAGATCGCCTTGGGCGACGGGGCTTACGAGAACCGTTCGTTCTCCTTCCGACTGGTGAACCCGGGGAAAAAATTCCGGCTCGCGCCAGGCGAGGTCAAGACCATCAGCACGAAGTATATGGGCGGAGACTACCAGTCCAACCGCGCGGACAACACCACCATCACGACGACCGATTTCGGCTACGACCTCGGCGCCACCGCGGTCTACAAGATGACCCCGTTCTATAACGTCCGTCATCGCCGTGGGAGCGATATCAGTTCGCAGATGGAGGAACGGCCGTTCAACCCCGTCGACTCGCGCCTCTGGACCTGGGGCTTCATGCCCACCAGAAGGGTGGACGGCAAAGCGTACGCGGTGGCGGCACCGGCCGGCGTCGGGGCGATTCCCAAGGTCGGTTTCATCGGAAATTATTGTTACAACCCCGCGGACGGGGTGCTCAACCCCGCGAATTTCCACAACGCCTTGGATATCTGGAGAGACGTCAAAAACTCGCGGGCGCTCAAGGATGCCCTACCCAGCTGGGACGGCACGGCGCGCAGCCTGAAACTCACCCTCGATGTCCCGCCGCCGCCCAACATCGGGGGGAAGACCTTGCAGTTCACCGTGCGCAACTCCGGTTGGGTGAATTACGATAACCGCGTGGTCGGCGAGGAAGGTGCGCCAAACACCGCGACCTACGTTTTTCCCCGCTTGCGCAATGGGACGACCGCCGTCGGTGGTCACCAGAAATGGAATTTCTACCTGCTGAACAACAAGAGCATCGACGGGCAGAACCTGAGCCCCGATCGCCGTTGGTTCGGCTCGGCGAAGACGCCCAATCCGACCTACAACCCGAGCACCCGGCAGGTCTCGAACTATGTCTACGAAGGCGCGGGCACGGCGCCCGGGCAGCACCTGGTCGACGAGCCCCTGCTGCTAAACTTCCAAGCCATGACTTCCGGCTGGCCGATGTACGGCAACGACAATGGCCACTGGCACAATATCATCCAGTTTAACGAGGACTGGAGGAACAGCATCGCCGGGCTGAGCGCCCGGATTCCCGACTATCGTATCGCGACCGGGAGAAACCTCGCGGACTACCAAGGCGCGAATCGTTGGCGGGGCGACATCGACGTGAATGGCATCCAAGTGTCCTTCGGGCCTGAGAACGGCGACCCGGAACTCGGCCGACCCAACATCATCAGCGGCCGGTCCGGCACCTTGAATTCGCGTATTTTCGGGGATATCAGGAAGGACCTGGGCGACACCAAGCAGCCTTTCTTCCTCACGGACTTCGTCCTCCGTTCCGCCGAGATGACCGGAAAAACCCAGTCCATCTGGTATCCCGCGTCGCGGAGCGACGGGGCCTTCAAGTTCAACCCAGCTCTTACGACAAAGATAGAGACCCCGGTGGAAATCCTGCACGCGCCGATGTCGCCCTTCTTCCTCAGCGTGCGCGCGCAGCAGGCCCACCTCTACGGCTACGACGGCAAGGCGCACACGCCCATCGGCTGGGTGCTCTCGCAACGCAAGATCGACTCCGAGCCCGAGATCGCCCTCTCGAGCAGCAACGAGAACGCCTACTGGGGCTCCAGCATCGACCCGGCGACCACCCAGCGCTCGGACACCATCCTCTTCCCGGTACCCCGCCGCCCCTTGCTTTCCCTCGCGCAGCTAGGCTCCGCCGGTTTCGCGCAGGTCAACACCGATGCCGACCTCACGGTCGGCTCCTCGTTCGCCCATCCCGGCATCGAAGACCTGACCAAGATCACCGACTGGCCGGGCCCCAAGGAGGAGTCCGGCGCCGACAAGGCCATCCCCGAACACGGCTACGTCGCCGTCCACCAAGGGACGCGCGTCATCCGCAACGTCGCCAACGTGCGCACCGACCACGCGTTCGCCGCCAACCTGGCGCTGTGGGACGCCTACTACTTCAGCGGGCTGAACCTCCAGGCCAACTCCTACTCGCTCACCGGAGGCAAGAACGCTTTCCCGGCTGGGCCCGACCTGCCGACCGACACGAACGTCGCGACCGAGCAGGCCGCGACGCTGAAAAAATCGTCCGGCAATCTGAGTTCCTTCGACCCCTCGTCCTTCCGCGACATCAAGGCCGCGCTCGAGGCCGGCTATAACCCCCTCGCCAACAAGCGGGTCGCCTTCCAGCCGGACAACAAGCCCGCGGTCGCCAACGGGGCCTTCCCGCGCTTCGACGAGTTTCCCCACCCGACTTACCTCGCGCGGAATGCGCTCTACGACGGCGGCTTCAACGTCAACTCGACCTCCAAGCAGGCCTGGAAAGCCGTGCTCGCGGGCATGCGCGGCCAGACCCTGCCGGACGGCACGTTGGCCAGCGGCACTGTGCTGACGCGATTTGCGCGCTCCTTCAAGCCAGCCACCGGCGCGAGCGGGGTCTGGAACAACTTCCGCGAGTTGACGGATGATGAGATCGACAAGTTGGCGGCCGAAGTGGTCAAGGAAGTCCGCGACCGCGGTCCCTTCATGTCCTTGGCCGACTTCGTGAATCGCCGGCTCCTGAGCACGGACCACGGGCTCAAAGGGGCGCTCCAGGCGGCCATCGATAAATCGGGCATCAACAAGGCCGCCATCGAAAATAGCAGCGAGAGCCTGGCCGGCGGTATTTTCCCCGCACCTGACGCCCCCGGGATAGTCACCGACCCCCTTGGGAACAGCGGCCGGTCGACGCGCAACTTCACAAACCTCAATGGGGATGAGGAGGGCACCTACGGCGTCTATGGTGTCCTCAACAAGAAAGTCCCCAATTTCGATAAAGCTGAGCGTTTCCCCAAAATCGCCTCGATGAGCGAGACGAATGATAAGAAAAAGGTGGTCGCTGGTCTCGGGGCGCCGCAAATCGTGTCGCAGATGGATGTCCTCAACACCGTCGGGCCGAACCTGACGGCGCGCTCCGACACCTTCACCGTCCGGGCCTACGGGGAAGCTCTCGACAACGCCGGCAACACTATCGGCCGCGCGTGGGTCGAAGTCGTCGTCCAACGCACCACCCAGTTCATGCTACCCTCGGCGCGTGGGGCCCCCTACGAGGAACTCAACCGGCGCAAGTCCAACTACCGCGTGAACGGCGCCTTTACGCTCGAATACAACAACGTGCCCATCGTCGACATGTATGAGAGCAGTTTCAACCGGCTGCCGAACAATGCTACGGAGGCCGAAAAGGAGAACTGGAATATCAATCGCCTCCTCGGTCGTCGCTTCAAGGCGACATCCATCCGCTGGCTCAACGCCAACGAAATCTGATCCCATGGTCTCCCATGCCTTCCTGGCGGCGATACTCCTCGCCGCATTCTCCCTCGCACCCGTCCTCGGCGCCGATCCGGGGACCAAGCCCGCGACCAAGAAAGCCGGCGGCGCGCGCTCCGCGCCTTCCGAGCGGACTTGCGCCCTCACGATCACCTGGTGGACGGCTCCGACCCTCGCCGAGGGCGAGAGCCTCGAGCTCGGAGTCCAGACCGACCATGGCGTCACCCTGATCGGCCCTGGGACGATGAACATGAGCGGTACGATCCTCTACGAAGGTCCGGCGCAAGTGGCCATTGTGCGACGCAGCCTAGCCCCCAACCCGAACGGCAAACCCGGGGCCGCGCCGGTCGAAGCTTGGTTGCCCTTCGCGACCTTCGCCGTCGGCGAGAATGACCAGGAGGCCTTGGCGCTGCTTTTCGCCGTCGAGGGCACCAACAAGGTCATGGCCCGGACGTTCAACATCAACGTGGACACGTTTCCGTTCGGCGGGTTTGAGGTCCTCAATCTCAGCAAGTCACGCCTGCTTTGCAGCATGGCCGGCAAGGTCTTTTACGCCGAGCCGACGAAACGGGCGCGTAGCCCGGTCGTCATACAGCGACGCGAAGTGGTGAATTTCTACATGGGCGTCACGGATGCCAATGGAGCCCAGAAAATCATCTACCGAGCTCCTTTGATCCTGAACGAGAAGCTCCGTCGGCTCTATTTCGTGCAGGAAAGTCCCGTCGAGTCATCCAAAGGATTTGTCTCCCACACGCTGATCCAGCACGTCATGGGCCACGAGACGGTCGCCAGCCTCAAGGCCAAGGCCGCGGGAGACCTGCCAGACGGGGCGAAAAAAACCGGCGACGACACGCCCAAGCCGGCCGAATCGAAGAGCGAAGTCGTGAAGACGGTCGGCGCTTGATAACTCAGAGGCCGGCGGCGGCCTCTTGATCGGCGAGCCAGGTGACCCGGGACACGTGCGCACGCAGTACCTGCCCCGGGTGCAGGTGGGGCGCGAACTCTCCGCAGGCAATCTCACGCAGGGCGGCGGCTTTGCCGGCGCCACCGACGAGCACCACGATGGCAGCGCACTGGGCCAGACCCGCTTCGGTGATGGTCAGGCGCCAGCCGCGACCTGGCCATTCCGTGGCGGTGAAGCGGGGGCCGGTCTGCTGACCGATCAGCGGGCACTGCGGCCAGAGTGAAGCGATATGGCTGTCGTCGCCGAGGCCGAGGACGCAGAGGTCGAAGGCCTTGGCGGTCGAACGCTGGGCCCAGGCGGCCTCATAGGCGGCCGCGGCTGCGAGCGGGGGGAGTTCGACGGACCAAGGGAAGCGGCGGGCGGCGGGGACGCCGAGCGCATCCAGCATACCGCGGACAGCGTGGCCGAAATTCGAATCGTCGGAGGACAGCGGGACGCAACGCTCGTCGCTCACATGCCAGTCGATCCGGGCGATGGCTTCGGCCGTGAGCGCGCCGGTACGGACCACCCAGGCATAGAACGCCTTGGGCGTGGAACCGCCGCTGAGGCCGACGGAGGCGGGGCCACGGGCGGCGAGGGCATTGATCCGGGCGGCGAGCTCGACGAAGGAGTCTTCGCGGGACAGCACGCGGACCTTGCCGGCGGAAGTGGCGATGTCGGACATGGGCACGAGAATAGAGGGCCGGAGGAAAAGAGGACAGGAGGAAAAATCGGGGGAGCTGCTGGCATGGTTAACAGCTGCGAAGCAGAAGTCAGGGACAGCACCACGTCCTGTCCTTTTTGTTTCCTGATTAGGTAGGGCCGAGCATCCCTGCTCGGCCGCGGCCGGCCAAGGATGGCCAGCCCTACCTAAGACACCAAAGGGCGCTCAATGAAACCGGAGGCCGGTTGATTGGCTGCGGGCTAAGGTAGGGGCGCGACTGCGTCGCGTCCGTTGACCAAAGCAAATGAGAATAGCCAAGCCGCTCTACCTCGCACGACATGAGGCGAACGGACGCCACGCGGTGGCGCCCCTACCTTGAAAACAAGAAGGGCGTCCTGGCGGACGCCCTCATTTCTCCGGCCCTCCGGTCATCGGGCCCTCTGGCCCTCCACTCGTGTCTTACTGGCAGGCTTCGCAGGTGCCTCCGTTGCGCATGGCCTCGATGGAGCACGCGTTCTTTTCTTCGGCGGTGTAGGTCTTCTCCGCATTCTCGGCCTTGGGAGCCTTCTCGACCGTGGCCTTCTCGATGTTGGAGGCGCCGAGGGTGCGGAGGTAGTAGGTGGTCTTGAGACCGGTGCGCCAAGCGTACTGGTACATGTGCGAGAGCATCTTCAGATCCGGCGTCGGAAGGAAGAGGTTCAGCGACTGGGCCTGGTCGATCCACTTCTGGCGGCGGGCGGCGGCGTCGATGAGCCACTTGTTCTCGATGGTGAACGCGGTGAGGTACTTGTCCTTGATGACCTGCGGGATCTCCGGGATGTCCTTGAGTTCGCCGTCGAAGTACTTGACCTGCTGCATCATCTCCTGGCTCCAGAGCCCGAGCTTCTTGAGGTCGCGCACCAGGTAGCCGTTGAGTTCGGTGAACTCGCCGGAGAGGTTGCTCTTCACGAAGAGGTTCTTGTAGGTCGGCTCGATGCAAGGGGAGCTGCCGACGATGTTGGAGATCGTGGCGGTCGGGGCGATGGCGAGCACGTTGGAGTTACGCATGCCATGCTTGGCGATCTTGGCGCGGACCGGAGCCCAGTCCATGAGACCGCCGCGTTTGACCTCGATCGGCTCGCCGCGTTCCTGCTCGAGCAGGTCGACGGTGTCCTGCGGAAGCAGGCCGCGGTCCCACTTGGAGCCCTTGTAAGTGCTGTAGGTACCGCGTTCGGCGGCGAGGTCGGAGGAGGTCTCGTAGGCGTAGTAAGCCACGGCTTCCATGATCTCGTCGTTGAACTCGACGGCGGCGTCGGAGGCGAAGGAGATATCGCGACGGTAGAGGCAGTCCTGGAGACCCATGACGCCCATGCCGACCGGACGGTGGCGGAGGTTGGAGACCTCGGCGGCCTTGGTCGGGTAGAAGTTGATGTCGATGACGTTATCGAGGGCGCGGACGGCGACCGTGACGGTCTCACGGAGCATCGCATGGTCGATGTTGCCATCGGCCTTGAGGTGGGAGTCGAGGACGACGGAGCCCAGGTTGCAGACGGCGGTCTCCTCGGCGCTCGTGTTGAGCGTGATCTCGGTGCAGAGATTGGAAGAGTGGATGACGCCGACGTGGTCCTGCGGGGAGCGGACGTTGCAGGGATCCTTGAAGGTGATCCACGGGTGGCCGGTCTCGAAGATCATCCCGAGCATCTTCTTCCAGAGTTCGATGGCGGGCATCTCCTTGCCGAAGATTTCGCCCTTCTTGGCGCGAGCTTCGTAGGCGACGTAGCGCTTCTCGAAGTCGGCGCCGAAGGTCTCGTGCAGGTCCGGAGCCTCGTTGGAAAGGAAGAGCGTCCAGTTCTGGCGGTTCTTGAGGCGCTTCATGAACAGGTCAGGAATCCAGTTGGCCGTGTTCATGTCGTGCGTACGACGGCGGTCGTCGCCCGTGTTCTTGCGGAGTTCGAGGAAGTCCTCGATGTCGTTGTGCCAGGTCTCGAGGTAGGCGCAGCCGGAGCCACGGCGCTTGCCGCCCTGGTTGACGGCGACGAGCTGGTCATTGTGCAGCTTGAGGAACGGGATGATGCCCTGGGATTCGCCGTTGGTGCCCTTGATGTAGGAGCCCGTGCCGCGGACGGAGGTCCACGAGCCGCCGAGACCGCCGGCCCACTTGGAGAGGAAGGCGTTCTCCGCGATACCGCGGATCATGATGGACTCGATCGTGTCGTTGACCTGGTAAAGGTAGCAGGAGGAGAGCTGGCTATGGAGCGTGCCCGAGTTGAAGAGGGTCGGCGTCGAGCTGCAGAAGCGGCGGGACTTGTAGAGGGCGTGCAGGCGGATGACCCAATCCTCGCGGCTCTTCTCTTCGCGGAGGAAGAGGCCCATCGCGACGCGCATCCAGAAGAACTGGGGCGTCTCGAGGCGGCGGGCCGGCTTCACCGTCTTGTCGATGATGAGGTAACGGTCGTACATCGTCTGCACGCCGAGGAGTTCGAAGTCGAGGTCCGCCATCGGGTCGAGGGCGTCGGCGAGCTTGGCGAGGTTGTACTTGCGGAGATCGGGCGACAGGCGGCCGATCGCGATGCCACGGTCGACGTAGGCGGCGAACTGCGCGCGGTGGAATTCCTTGAGCTGGGAGACGCCGTCGCGGGTGATGCTCCAGCCGAGGACTTCCTCGTAGATGTAGGAAAGGCAGATGCGGGCGGCGAACTTGGCGAAGTCGGCGTCGACCTCGACGAGGCTCTTCGCGTTGAGCTCGATCGTCTTGCGGAGATCGGCTTCGGTGATCTCATTGAAGAGACCGCGGCGGAGTTCGGATTCGATCTGCTCAGGCGAGCGGACGAGCTCGAGGCCGGCGCCGGCGAAGGCGATACGCTTGCGCAGCTCGTCGCCGTTCCAGAGGTAGGTGGTCCCGTCGGCGTTCTTGACGAGGATCATCGACTCCTGACGGTCGTCGACGATGGCCGGCTGGGCGGCGAGGAGCTCGCGTTCGCGGGCGCGCTGGGCGCGGTAAAGGATGTAGTTCTGGGCGACCTTGTAGTGCCCCTGGCGCATCAGCTCTTCCTGGACGAGGTCCTGGACCTCCTCGATGCCGATGATCGTCTGGCCGAGGTCGGTGATCCGGCGGGTGACGCCGG
Organism: Opitutia bacterium UBA953; assembly: GCA_002293125.1. Lineage (GTDB taxonomy): Bacteria > Verrucomicrobiota > Verrucomicrobiia > Opitutales > UBA953 > UBA953. Next base: position 6,141 of record DBCR01000051.1, on the reverse strand, counting down.
AGGCGACGCGCACGGAGGGCGCGGGATCCTGGTCGAGCGAGAGGAAGGCCATGCGCACGGCGAGGGTGATCTTGTTGGGGATCCAGGGCACCACCTGGCCGTTGCGGCGCATCAGGCGGGTCGTGACGGAGACGGGCTCGACGGCGACGTCGAAGCCGCCACGGGAGAAGAGGAGGCTCTTGGCGACGTCATGGCGGTTGTAGCGCACGAGGGCGTCCTCGATGGCCTGGAGGACGAGACCTTCGCCGACCTGGACGCCGGACTGGGAGAGCACGCGGACGACGTCGCTGGCGACGGCGGCGACGAACTGGCGGTTGGATTCGGTGAAGATGTCCTGTTCCTGACGGGCGACGAGGAGGTCGGTGAGCGCGGCGCCGATGATGTCGGCGATCTTGGCGGCGTCGAGGCCATCGGCGGCACCACCGGTGACGGCGGGCAGCGATTCACGCCAGTTGAAGCGGGGCTTGGCGCCGGACGGGGAGCGGACGGCGTTCTTGAGGGCGATATCTTCGCGGAAGAAAGGGAGTTCGGATTTCATATTGAAGAGAGTGGTGAGGAAAAGGGAGGGGGGCGGAAAGGAAGAGACGAAGGTCGAGGTGCGTCGGCGGTGGCCGGCGCATGGTTTTGGGTGAAAGGAAAGCGGTTAAGTAAGAACAGGAAACGTGCCAAAGCAGGCGCTGCGGGGGTAACGCCTGGATTTGACCAGACGACGATCAGAGTTCGTCGTCGTTGACGGTACCGAGAGCGCCCTGCTTCTGGTACTCGGTGACGCGACCTTCGAAGAAGTTCTGCTCCTTCTTGAGGTCCATCATCTCAGACAGCCAGGGGAAAGGATTGGTCGTCTCGGCGACGAGCGGCTCGAGGCCGCAGTTGCGGAGGCGACGGTCGGCGATGAAATCGATGTACAGCTCGAACTCCTTGGAGGAGAGGCCGAGGCCGTTGACCGGCAGGCAGTCGCGGATGAACTCCTTCTCGAGCGTGACGGCGGTGGCCATGAGCTGGCGGAGCTCTTCCTTGAAGGCAGGCGTCCAGACGTCGGGGTTCTCCTTCACCAGCTCGGCGAGCAGATTGCGGAAGAGGTCGATGTGGTTGGATTCGTCGCGCAGCGTGTAGCGGAACATCTGGCCGATGCCTGGAAACTTATTCTGGCGGGCGAGGGAGAGCACCATGCCGAAGAGGCCGTAGAACTGGGTGCCTTCCATGCACTGGCCGAAGAGGAAGATATTGTGGGCGAGGGCCTGCTTGTCTTCGAGCTTGGTGAGGTCGAGCTTGCGGCGCAGCGCGCGGGAATTGTTGACGACGAAGGCGGCCTTGTTGGCGATCGTCGGGATATCCTCGAACATCGCCTCGCACTCGTGCGGGTTGATGCCGAGGGAGGAGATCATGTAGACGAGCGAGTCGGCGTGGATGTTCTCCTCGTGCGCGTGACGGCCCAGGACGAGCTTGAGCTCGGGAGCGGTGACGACTTCGCGGACGACGTGGATGATGTTGTCGCCGACGATGCCTTCGGCGGCGGAGAAATAGCCGATGGCCATCTTGACGATCCAGCGATCGATCTCGCTGATCTGGCCGGTCTGGTCGCGCCACTGTTCGCAGTCCTTCTGCATCGGGATATCCTCGGGCTCCCAATGGTTGTTCTTCATCGTCTTGTAGAGATCGTAGGCCCACTGGTACTTCAGCGGGAGGATGTTGAAGAACATGGTCTCGCGACCGTTGATGACGCGCTTGTTGGCGAAGGCTTCCTCGGCTTTGGTCTTATCGAGGATGAAGGTTTTCTGACCTACTTTGATGGTGATGGTTTCCATGGTTGGAGAGTGGGGTAAAAGCGTTAGTTAGAGGCCGGAAAGACCGCTAGGTGATTGGTATGTCCGGAAGTAAATTACTAGATGTAGGGTCTGCAAATTTATTTCACCACTAGATGTAGTGTTTTAACGCAAGACACTGACATTTCGTTACTTAGGGAAAAAACTTTATTCACAATTGGGGTTTTTAACGAAAATTTGAGAAGGAGGCACGGTTAGGGTGAATCCCCCAACAAAATCGGGGGCGGGACGGGTCGGCAAACGTCAGTTGTTGGTGTTGCTCACGGTGTTCACCAGGCCGGCGGTGGGCGGAGATTGCGGAGGGCGGTCCCCTGCCCCACTTTCAGCCCATGAACAAAGGCCCCACCGCTGAATCAACGGGCGATCCACGCAACCCCGGCTTCTTCGCCGCCAGCTGGACGCCGGAAGCGCTCGCGCAACGCGGATGGCGTGGGGGCCTGAAGGCTGCCTGGCGCGTACTCGCCACGACTTGGTACGGAGTCTTTGACAATCGACTGCCGCAACAGTCCGCGGCGCTCACCTATTATACGCTGATGTCGCTGGGGCCGCTCCTCGCGCTCGCGCTCACGGTGTCGGGCTTCATCCTCTCGCGTGCCGGCGCGCCGGCGGATAATCCGGCGAAGCGCGCGATCGTCGCCGCCGTCGAATACGTCGCGCCGCAGGTCGTCGCGCAGGCAGGCAAGTCCGGCCAGGTCGTGACCTTGCGGGAGATCAACAAAGACCTCGACGGACTCGTCGATGGCCTGCTCAAGAACGCCGCAAGCGGCGAGGCGGGCGTGATCGGATTGGCGCTCATCCTCGGCTTCGCCGTGCTGATGCTGAGCCGGGTCGAAGATGCGCTGAACGGCATCTGGGGCGTGCGTTTCGGGCGAAGCTGGCGTGATCGTTTCGCGAACTACCTGCTCTTCCTCGTGCTCTTCTTCCTCGTCGGCGCGACGACGCTGACGATGCTTTCGGCGGCCTCCATCGCGGCTTCGATCGGCGATGGCGCCACGTGGCTCACCACTTCGATGCAACGCGTGCCCGGCGGCGGCGCCATGATCGGTTTCTTCAGTGGCAGCGGACCGGCCCTCATCTCCGTTGCGATCCTCACGCTCGCCTTCGCCGCCTTCAACCGGATGATGCCGAACGTGCGGGTGCGCTGGAGCGCCGCCTTCGTCGGCGGACTGGCGATTGCCTTGCTCATTGCGATCAACCATCACCTCGCCGCGCTCTACGTCGGCAAGGTCACCCAACTCCAGAGCCTCTACGGTGAGCTGAGCATCGTGCTCGTCCTGATGTTCGGCTCCTACCTTACCTGGCTCTTCGTACTGATCGGCGGCCAAGTCGCCTATGCTTACCAGAACCGCCACGCGCTGGCTCGCCACAAGGCATGGGAGAGCCTGAGCCATCGTGCCCGGCGGACGCTGGCCTTCGTCTGCATCTCCGAGACCTTGCGGCGCTACCGGGCCGGCCAGGACGGGCCCACCGCCGACGACATCGCCCTACGTGCCCGTGTGCCCGCCACCGTGGCGGAAGGCTGCCTCCAGATGCTGCGCGATGCCAATCTCCTCGCGGCGGAGTCGCGGACTGGCGGGCATAAGCCGGCACGGCCGCTTGAGCCCATGACTGTCGGAGAACTCTGGGCCGTCGTGGACACCTATTCCGCCGGGACGGCTGGCGAGCCGGACCTTACGTCGGATCCCGCCGCCAAGGAACTGGCGCTCATTGAGGTCAGCCTCATGGCGACAGCCGCCTCCCAGCAGACCCTGGGCGAGCTGGCCGGGCGCAGCTGAGTCGGCGCGAGCTGGCCGGGGCAGCCGCAGGACTTCCACGGGGTAGCCGGGGCGCCTTCGCTCCGTCCGCCTGGTCAGCCACAGCAGCAACAGTCGGTCGGGCGCGCCGAGGCAGCCTTCGGCCTAGGCATGGGGAACCAGCCGACGGGAGGGAAGCTCCGGCCGGCTGGCGAACCGCGTAAATGAGGGGACCCCGATCTCCTTGCGGAGACCGGGGTCCGTAAACCTGGCGATGACCTACTCTCGCACACCAGCGGGGGTGCACTACCATCGGCGGCTGCATGCTTAACTATCGTGTTCGGGAAGGGAACGAGTGTTTCCATGCGCCCATGATCACCAGAATGAATCCTCGGGCAGCTCTCTGATGGGTGATCATGAGATGGTTTTCGCCAGGTGGCGAGCTGCCGTCATAGGGAAAGATAAACAGTTTGCGCATATTAAAATTACTATTCCGTAATGCTATCGGCCTAGACGTACTTGATACGGCTAAGAAGCCAATTGCAGATCAATCGAACATTAGTATCGCTAGGCTCAACGTATCGCTACGCTTACACCGGCGACCTATCAACCAGGTGGTCTACCTGGGTTCTATAGGGAGATCTTATCTTGGGAAAGGCTTGGCGCTTAGATGCTTTCAGCGCTTATCCGTTCCATGCTTAGCTACCCGGCGGTGCCACGGACGTGACAACCGGAACACCAGAGGCATGTCATTTGCGGTCCTCTCGTACTAACAAATGAACCCCTCAAATCTCCTGCGCCCACAGCGGATAGAGGACCGAACTGTCTCACGACGTTCTGAACCCAGCTCGCGTACCACTTTAATCGGCGAACAGCCGAACCCTTGGGACCTTCTCCAGCCCCAGGATGTGATGAGCCGACATCGAGGTGCCAAACAACGCCGTCGCTATGAACGCTTGGGCGTTATCAGCCTGTTATCCCTAAGGTACCTTTTATCCTTTAAGCGATGAGCATCCCACGATGCGTCACCGGATCACTTGGGTCTACTTTCGTACCTGCTCGACTTGTAGGTCTCGCAGTTAAGCCAGCTTATATCCATGCACTCGACGGCCGATTACCAACCGGCCTGAGCTGACCTTCACAATCCTCCGTTACTCTTTCGGAGGAGACCGCCCCAGTCAAACTGACCCCCTAGCAATGTCCCCACTCCAGCTGATGGAATATGGGTTAGAAGCCTAAGAAATGAATACTGGTATTTCATATTTCGACTCCATCCGACCCTGAGGTCGGACTTCGAAGTCTCCCAGCTATTCTACGAATCACATCTCAAGCGCCAATACCAGGTTACAGTAAAGGTCTATAGGGTCTTTCCGTCCTGCTGCGGGAACGCGGCATCTTCACCGCGACTACAATTTCACTGAGCTCCTCCTCGAGACAATGCCCTACTCGTTACGTGATTCGTGCAGGTCGGAACTTACCCGACAAGGAATTTCGCTACCTTAGGACCGTTATAGTTACGGCCG
>DBCR01000051.1:0-1052 GCA_002293125.1 Opitutia bacterium UBA953 | reverse complement strand
CCGACATTCACGGGGGCTTAGACCGGAACCTTGCAGCTCCAGCTTTCACCTTTCCGCATTGGTCACACGTCACTCCCTATACGTCGTCTTGCGACTTAGCAGAGAGCTGTGTTTTTGCTAAACAGTCGGTAGGGCCTCTTCACTGCGACTCCGGTTGCCCGGAGCACCCCTTATACCGAAGATACGGGGTTAATTTGTCGAGTTCCTTGAGGAGGTTTCACTCACGCGCCTTAGAATACTCATCCCGGATACCTGTGTCGGTTTGCGGTACGGGCTAATGTAGAGGCTTTTCCTGGAGATCACTTCATCAGCACGTCCTCGGCCGTAGCCTTGGACTGCCAAGTCAATAAGGTCTGCTGACTCCATGATCCCGTCCTCTCTACTTGGTTCAGGAATATTAACCTGATGTGCATCGCCTACTCCTTACGGCCTCGGCTTAGCTCCCGACTAACCCAGGGGGGACGACCCTTGCCCTGGAAACCTTATCCTTACGGCGGAATGGATTTCAACCATTCTTATCGTTACTTATGTCTGGATACTCACTTCCAGCCGCTCCACGGTCGCTTACCGCTTCCGCTTCGCCGCTGCTGGAACGCTCTCCTACCGCTTTAGCATCGCTGCTAAAGCCCACAACTTCGGCGCGTCGCTTAGTCCCGATCATCTTAGACGCAAACTCACTCGATAGGTCAGCTGTTACGCACTGTTTAAATGGTGGCTGCCTCTAAGCCAACATCCCTATTGTCTGTGCAAGTTCACATTCTTTAATCCACTTAGCTACGTCTTTGGGGCCTTAATTGGTGGTCTGGACTGTTTTCCTCTCGGCAATGAAGCTTATCCCCCACTGCCTGACTGCCCAGCTTCGCCCCGTGGTATTCGGAGTTTGATAAGGGTTGGTAGACGGGTGTGTCCCCTAGCCTTTTCAGTGCTCTACCCCCACGGGTCAGCGCTGGACGCTATACCTAAATATATTTCGGAGAGAACCAGCTATTACGGGGTTTGATTAGCCTTTCACTCCTACCCACAACTCATCCGGGGCATTCTCAAGTGCCATC
>DBCR01000047.1:13330-14181 GCA_002293125.1 Opitutia bacterium UBA953 | reverse complement strand
CTCATCATCACTTGCGCGCCGGATGTGCTCTTTCTGAAGGATAACGACGGCGACGGCGTGGCCGATGAGCGCAAGGTCCTGCTCACCGGCTTCGCGACGACGGGTAGCACGCAGCTGCGGGTGAACGCGCCGACCGTCGGACCTTGGGACGGCAAGATCTACCTCGCAGCCGGGCTCAGCGGAGGCACGGTCACGTGCCCGTCCCACCCGGAGCGTCCGCCGCTTAAGATGACGTCGGACATCCGTTTCGACCCGCAGACCCTCGAGGTCGAGCTCGTCGACGGGAAGTCTCAGTATGGCATGAGCTTCGACGCCTTCGGGAATCGTTTCATCTGCATGAACCGCGTGCCGGTCCAGCATGTCGCGTTCCAGTCGAAATGGCTGAAGCGGAATCCGCGCCTGGCGTTCAGCGAGACCGTGCAGGACTGTAATGAGCGTAACGCCTTCAATGGCATCAACGGCGGCCATGACGGCGTCCGGCTTTTCCCGATCAGTTCGAACATCACCACCGCCGACGGCCATGCCGGCTCCTTCAGCGCCGCCTGCGGGGTGAAGATCTGGCAGGGTAAGTCCTTGCTCACCCCGGAGTGCGCGGGCGCCGTCTTCTCGTGTGATCCCACGGGTAATCTCGTCCATGCCGACCGGCTTGTGGCCAAAGGCGCGACCTTCGTCGCCTCGCCGCTCTACCCGGGCCGCGAGTTCCTTGCGTCCCGCGATGATTGGTTTCGTCCGGTCTTCCTGGCACGAGGACCCGAAGGCGCGATGTATATCGCGGACATGTATCGCAAGGTCATCGAGCATCCGGATTACCTGCCGGAAGAGGTCCGCAAGCATACCGACTTCGAGACCGG
>DBCR01000047.1:0-13260 GCA_002293125.1 Opitutia bacterium UBA953 | reverse complement strand
GATGACGGCCTGACGGCGTTGGCTTTGTTGCCCATGACGCCGAAGACAGACTTGCTTCGCATCATCCGGTACGGCGACGACCCTGCGGATAAGGCGACGCAGACGCTGGCCCGATACGCCTGGGATTTTTCCGAGGACAAGTGGCTGCGCAACGGCATCCTCAGCGGCATCGGCGGACGGGAGCTTGCCTTCCTTCGGGAGCTGCTGGCGGTCAGGCCGGCATCCGCTAAGGTCGGTGCGGGTATGTCGGAGATTCTCGGTTACCTTGGAGGTTCGCTGACGAAGCCAGCCGAACTCGAGGTCGCCGCAGCGGCGCCGGAGGCCCTTCGGCTCGCTCTGCTGTCGGGATATCTTACGTCTCACAAGCCGGCCGGCCTGCCTTCGGCGTTCCAATCGCTGCTCGATGCCTCTCCGGAGGTCGCGACGGACAAGTCCAAGACCATCGAAGCGCGGAGCGTCGCCGTGAAACTCATGGCACGTCTGCCGTGGGAGCGTTCCGGACAGGCCTTGCTGACGTTGGCTCTTGATGACGCCCAGCCCGACCTCGCGGTGGCGGCGCTCAAGGCCGTGGTCGCCTATCCTAAGGACAAGGTATCGGTCTCCTTGCTCGCGGGTTGGTCGCGATACACGCCGGCTCGGCGGGATGCCGTCCTGGGTGCCTTGCTGGGCGTTCCGTTCCATGTGAAAGGTGTCCTGGCGGCCGTAGAGGACAAGCGCCTGCCCGCCAGCGCCTTTACGGGCGTTCGCCGACGTCAGGTGCTCGCCGCCAGGGATCCCGCCGTGAAGGCCCTGGCAGAGCGTCTGCTCACCGTCTCAGCGCGTCCAGAGGCCCTGGCCGAAGCCACCAAGGCGTTGGCGCTCAAGCCCGTGCCGGCGGAAGGCCGGGCTGTCTTCAATGCCGTCTGCGCCAGCTGCCATCGCTTGGACAGGGAAGGGCACGCCGTAGGGCCCGACCTCTTCGACATCCGCCGGCAGACCAAGGAGAATATCCTCTACCATATCGTGAACCCCGACGCCGAGATCGCCCCGGCCTTCACCGCGTATCTCGCCGAGGCCAAGGACGGACGCATCCTCAGCGGCATCTTGGTCGGCGACACGCCTACCTCGATCACCTTACGTGGCCCGTTAGGCGTCGAAGCGACCCTCCTCCGCGCCGACCTCGCCAAGCTCGAATCATTGCCCAGCTCGCTCATGCCTGCCGGACTCGAGGCTGGCCTAAGCAAGCAACAGTTGGCGGACATGCTGGCTTACCTCAAGGGGGAGAAGTGAGTCAGTCTAGGGCAGCACGCGGTGCTGCCCCTACCTTGCACTTGCGGGGCGGGCAGGGCGGCGTAGAAAAGCGATACCCCTATGAGTCCTACGCGTCGTGCTTTCCTCGGTTCCCTTGGCGGCCTGGCCGCCGGTTATGCCCTCGCTCCGGCGCTGCGCGCGGCGGAAGCCAGCGGTAAGCCCCTCGGTCTGGCGCTCTGCGGCCTGGGAAATTATTCGAACGGCGAGCTCTCGCCGGCGTTGCTGGAGACCAAGCACGTGAAGCTGGTGGCGGCGATCACGGGTACGCGCGAGAAGGGCGTGAAGCTCGCGAAGCTTCATGGCTTCGACGAAGCCAATATCTATTCTTATGACCAGTGGGACAAGGTCGCCGCCAACAAGGCGATCGATATCGTCTATGTGGTCACGCCCCCGGGAGTTCATCGTCAGAACGTCATCGATGCCTTCGGCGCCGGCAAGCACGTCATCTGCGAGAAGCCGATGGCCATTGCGGCCGCCGAGTGCGACACGATGATCGCCGCGGGCAAGAAGGCCGGCAAGCGCCTCGCCATCGGGTATCGTCTCCACTTCGATCCGTATCACCAGGAACTCGTCCGTCTGGCCAAGACCCAGGAGTTCGGCTCGTTCATGAAGATTAAGAGCGCCAACGGCTACACGCTCCATCGCAAGTCTTGGCGCATCGAGAAGAAGCTCGCCGGCGGCGGGGCGTTGACGGACATGGGCATCTACTCGGTTCAAGCGGTCTGCATGGCGGCCGACGCCAATCCCATCTCGGTTACCGCCAAGGAACTCCCGAAGACCCGGCCCGAACTCTTTGTCGAAGTCGAACAGGCCCTGGAGTTTCGCCTCGAGTTCGCCAACGGTGCCGTCGCCGACGTCTGGTCGGGCTACGATGCCAATCGGGCGGAGTTGTTCGCTGAAGCCGCCAAGGGCTGGTTCAAGGGTGAGCGCCCGGTGTTCAGCTACCGTGGCCTGAACATCTCCACCTCGGCCAAGGGCAAACTGGATTTCGGCATCTTCCGTCAGCAGCAGCGCCACATGGACGGTGTCGCGGTCGCGTTCCGCGATAATCAGGCGCTCAGCTGCTCCGGCGAAGTCGGCCGTCGCGACATGGTCATCATCGACGGCATCTACGAGTCGATCCGCACCGGCAAGAAGGTCGAGTTGAGGTATAGCTAAAGATCGAGGACCCGAGGGCAGGAGGGCTAGAGGGCCGGAGGAATTGAAGTAGGGACAGCACCACGTGCTGTCCTAATTTGTCTTCGGCGCACGCCAGCCCCTGCAGGCTTATCTGCTGTCGGAAATGAGAATCCGTTCAGTCCTCTATTCAGCCCTCAACGCAGACCTCAACTCAGTCCTCTGTCAGGCAGCTATGTCGTGACGCGGTCCCGACCCTACCTGGCTGAGCGAGGACAGCACGTGGTGCTGTCCCTGCCTTTTAATTCGTTCCCTTGGCGAGGGTGGACTTGAGTGCGGAGACGACGGGGGCGTAGGCGGGATCGCTGGCGAGGTTCTTGAACTCACCCGGATCGGCGTCATGGTCGTAGAGTTCGACCCCGAGCTTTCCTTGGTTCCATTCCGTATAGCGGTAGCGTTCGGTGCGGACCGAGCGGCCGACCTTACGTTCGGGGGGCGTGGCAGCCTTCTTCTTGCCGCCAGCGTTGATCGCGCCGAAATCGACCTGCGTGTAGGCGGAGTGATTCCAGAGGGCGTCGGGACGTTCCAGCAGCGGGCGGAGGCTCTTGCCCTCGACGCGCTTGTCGGGCGCCAAGCCGCATAGGTCGGCCAGCGTCGGGTAGAGGTCGAGGAGTTCAGCCAGGCGCCTCGTGGGCCGGCCGTTGGCCTTGCTGTCCGGGTCGCGGATGATGAAGGGCACGCGGGCCGAATCTTCGTAGAGGGAGCGTTTCTGCCAGAGGCCGTGTTCACCGAGGTTGTAGCCGTGGTCACTGATGAAGATGACGATCGTGTTCTTATCGAGGCCTTGCTTCTTCAGTTCCGCGAGCACGAGGCCGAACTGGGCGTCCATGAAGGTCATCGAGGCAAGGTAGGCCTGCTTGGCCGTACGCTGCGTGTCCTCGGTCATGCCATAGTTGGCTACCGCGGTATTGGAAAGGGCCACCTGAGGCTTGGAAGCGCGGTCGGCGGCGGGGTCGGGGACGAGCTCGACCTTATCCTTGGGGTAGGACTGGAAGTAGGGCTTGGGGGCCACGTAGGGCGTGTGCGGGCGGAAGAAGCCCACGGCTAGGAAGAACGGTTTGGCGCGCTTTTCTTGCAGGAACGAGATGGCCTGCGCGGCGATCTTGCCGTCGGTCTGCTCGGCATCGGTCCCGTCAGCGGCGAGCCAGCTGAGCGTGCCGCCGTAGTTGCCCGACCCTACGAGGATCTGACCGGTCTTGCCATTAGCTTTGTCGGCGGAAGAACCGGCACCGACGCCGATCGAGAAGATCTTGTCCTCGTCGTCGCAATCGCGGCCGCGGGGATTCCAGACCTGTTCCCAGGACTGCGGATCGTCGAGACCGTTGGTGCCGATTTCCTTCGGCACGCCATAGTGGTAGAGCTTGCCGATGCGGCCGACGGTGTAGCCGTTGTTCTTGAACATCTGCGGCATCGTGACCATGTCCGGGATCACCTTGCGGAATTCCTTCGCGTTATCGTAGACCCCCGTGGTGTCGGGACGGAGGCCGGTGAGGAAGGACGTGCGGCTCGGGTTGCAGAGCGCGTATTGGCAGTATGCTCGATCGAAGCGGACGCCGGAGCGGGCGAGGGCGTCGATGTTCGGCGTCAGCGCCTCGCCGCCGTACGTGCCCATGCGCGGGCCGCAATCGTCGGAGACGAGCAGCAGGACATTCTTACGGGTCTCGGCCGCGAAGGCGGAGAGGCAGGCGAGGAGGGCGAGGGCGATGGGGAGACGCATGAGGCTATATAGGGGACAAGTGGGCACGGGGGCAAGTGGCCAAGATTAGGGATAGGGATAGGGGTAGGCAGCCAACCTTACTAGCCTTGGCTGCACTTCCTTGCCCACGTGCCCCCTTATTCTTCGGTTACACTTCCCAATCGTCGCCCTTGCCCTGGAGGACCTTGTCGATCGCGCTGAGCACGAGGTCGACGGCTTCTTCCTGGGAGGTCTTGTCGGTCTTGATATGGACCTCAGGAGATTCCGGGGCTTCGTACGGAGACGAGATGCCGGTGAACTCGGCGATCTCTCCCCGGCGCGCCTTGGCATAGAGTCCTTTGACGTCGCGCGATTCGCAGACGGCGAGCGGGGCGTCGACAAAGACCTCGATGAACGTGTGGTTCGCGAGGGCGGCGCGGGCCTTGGCACGGTCGGCGGCCAACGGAGCGATCAGGGTGACGAGCGTGAGGTGGCCCGTGCCGGCGAAGAGGCCAGCGACGGCGGAAGCGCGACGCACGCTTTCGGCGCGGTCGGCGGCGGAGAAGCCCAGGTCGCGGTTGAGCGAGACGCGGAGGTCGTCGCCATCGACGCGGACCACGTTGCGGCCGGCGTCGAAGAGACGGCGTTCGACGGCTTCGGCGATGGTCGACTTGCCCGATCCGGAGAGACCTGTGAACCAGATGACCGCAGGCGGGTGGCCGGCGCGAGCGCCGCGTTCGGAGGCGGTGACCTTGCCGGAAGGGCCTTCGGACTTCGAGACCGTATCGAGGATGATGCCGCCACCATGGATGCGGCCGCCTTCTTCGAGGGCGAAACGACCCGTGATGGGACACTCGCTGTGCAGATCGTAAGCGATGCTGCGCGTGGCGCGGACGATGACTTCGCAGATCGAGTCGCGGGGGACGCTGGCGGCCTCCTTGGATTCGAGCGTGGAGGCGTCGGTGACCTTGATGATCTTGGCGATGACGGCGTCGACGTTCTGGGTGAGCAGACGCAGGCGGTAGGTCTTGTTCTGGACGAGGGGTTCCTTGCCGAGCCAGAAGATGCGGGCGCGGAATTCACGGCCGACGCGGGGCTGATTGGCTGGGTGGGATGCGACCTGGCCTCGTTCCACGAAGATCTGCTCGGAGAGCGTCACGCTGGCGGAGCCGCCGGTGCCGACGACGGAGCGGGATTCTGGGCCTGGCCAATCTTCGAATGAACGCACCGTGCTACGTCGGCCGCCGGGCTGGAAGATGAGCTCGTCGCCCGGACGGATGGCGCCGGCTTCGACGCGGCCGGCGATGATGCGGCGGTGGTCAAAACGATAGATGTCGGAGACCGGTAGGCGCAGGGGCAGGCCGGTGAGGTCGTCCTCGTGGGCGAAGTTATCGAGGGCTTCGGTGACCGTCGGGCCTTTCCACCAAGCCATCTTGGCGGAGCGATCGACGACGTTCTCGCCATGCTTGGCGGCGATCGGGATGAAGTGGACGGCGTTGAGGCCGAGGGTCTTCAAGAAGGCCGAATATTCGGCGACAATCTTCTGGTAGGTGGACTCCGAGTGGTCGACGAGGTCCATCTTGTTCACCAGCACGACGAGCTGCTTCACGCCCAGGAGGGAGAGCAGGAACGCATGGCGGCGGGACTGGTCCATCACGCCTTCTTTGGCGTCGATGAGGAGCAGGGCGGCGGAGGCGCTGGCGGCACCAGTCACCATGTTCTTAAGGAACTCCTTGTGGCCCGGGGCGTCGATGATGGCGTAGGCGCGCTGTTTCGTGCGGAAGAAGATGCGCGTGGTATCGATGGTGATGTTCTGTTCCTGTTCTTCGATCAGGGCGTCGAGGAGGAAGGCGTATTCGAACTCCATGCCTTCGATCGCGCAGTTCTTGCGAACCTGCTCGATTTTTCCGTTGGGCAGGGAGTCGGTGTCGTTGAGGAGACGGCCGACGAAGGTAGACTTGCCGTGGTCGACGTGGCCGACGACGACGACGTGCATCTTGCGATGGTCTTCGACGGAGGGAAGGGAGGTGCTCACAGGTTGGGAAAGGGATTGGGTGTTCATCTTGTCAGGCGGCTCACATGAAGCCCTTGGCGCGGAGTTCCTGCATCGAGTTGCGACCGACGTGGTCCTGGGCGCGACCGGCGCGTTCGCTGGTCTTGGTCAGCTTCAGTTCCTCGATGACTTCGTCGATGTTGCTGGCCGGGCTGTCAACCGGGTGCGTGATCGGATGGCAGCCGAGGGAGCGGAAGCGCTTGCCGTCGCGGGCGAAGTAGAGGGTCGGGTTCGGGATGTTCTCGCGGCGGATGTATTCCCAGATGTCGAGCTCGGTCCACTCGAGGAGCGGCTGGACGCGGACGTGGCCGCCTTCCGGGGCAGAACTGGCGAACTGGCCCCAGAATTCCGGCGGCTGGTCCTTGTAGTCCCAGTTGCCTTCGGCGGAGCGAGGGGAGAACCAGCGTTCCTTGGCACGGGTCGGGTCTTCGTCGCGACGGATGCCGGTCACGAGGGCGTCCCATTTGAACTCGTCGATCGCTGCCTTGAAGGGGACGGTCTTAAGCTCGTGCGTGACAGTCACCGGGTCGTGCGTGGCGTAACCGATGCCGCGACGGATGGCGTCTTCGTTGACGCGGACAATCAGATCGATGCCGTGGATGACCTTAGCCTTTTCTCGGAACTCATACATCTCCGGGAATTCGTAGGTCGTGTCGATGTGCAGGAGCGGGAAGGGAATTTTTCCGCAGAACGCCTTACGGGCGAGCCAGATGAGGACGTTGGAGTCCTTGCCCATGGACCAGGGCATGCAGACCGAGCGGAAGTTTGCGAAGGCTTCACGGAAGACGTGGATCGACGTCTGTTCGAGGCGCGTCAGGTGGTCGTTTTGGGCGTTGCGGGACATTGGCTGAAAGAAGGTGGGAGCGGTTGGCGTTTAGCGGTTGGGAGCGCAGAGAGGCTGAAGGGAAGGTGGTGGCGGTTAGGAGAAGAGGGTTCAAGGTGACGAGGTCTGTGGATTGAGGAGGTTTTCCTATCCGCCAACCGTCAGCCGCCTAGCCGCCCAACCCTTTCTTCGTACGGGTATGGAGGCCGCACTCTTTTTTATCAAAGCCGGGCCAGCGTCCGCCGCGTTCGTCGCCACCGGAGGTGGGCAGGGTGCAAGGGAAGCAACCGATGGAGCGGTAGCCGCGGTCATGCAGGACGTTGTGGGGCAGGCCGTGCTCCTTGAGGTAGGCCCAGACCTGGTCGCGGCTCCAGTCGACAAGCGGGTTGAGCTTCCAGACGTCGGAGTTGTCGGGACGGCCGGCCAGCGAGAGGAGCGGCGTCACGGAACGCTCGGCGCTCTGGTCGCGGCGCATGCCGGTGATCCAGAGATCAAGGTCGTAGAGTTTCTTGCCGAGCGAATCGACCTTGCGGAGTTCGCAGCACTTCTCCGGGTCGCGCTTCCACAGCTCGGCGCCGTATTGGGCGGCCTGCTGTTCGACCGTCTGCGCGGGGTGCACTTCCTCGACCTTGATGCCGAGATGGGCTTCGAGCTTCGCCTTGAATTCCAGCGTCTCCGGGAAGAGTAGGCCGGTGTTGAGCGTGAAGGCCTGGAGCGGAATGCCGGCGGTCTTGGCGAGGTGCAGGATAACGATGCCGGCAGGCTGGAAGCTTGTACCGATACCAGCACGGGCGCCGAAGGTCTCGTAGGCCCAGCGCAGACGGTCCACCGGCGCCAACGTCGAGAGACGGGCGTCGAGATCCGGGATGCGGGCTGGGTCGAGGTCGGCCATCGACTCGCTTAGGCGGCGGGAGCGGCGGGCCAGACGGGAGCCTGGTCGACCCAATCACCGAAGGCCTGGCCGGTGGTGCGTTCCTTGGCGTACTGCTTGAACAGTTCGCCGATGAGCACGGGGATTTCGTCGGCGAGGGCAGCTTCCTTCCAGAGGCGAGCGAGGCGGGTGCCTTCGCGGTTGCCGCCGAGCATGATGTTATACTTGCCAGGAGCTTTGCCCACGAGGCCGATCTCGGCGTTGTAAGGACGAGCGCAACCGTTGGGGCAGCCCGTCATGCGCACGACGAGTTCTTCGTGGGCGATGCCGGCGGCCGCCTGGCCTTCTTCGAGTTTCGCGAGGAACTTCGGGAAGACGCGTTCGGATTCGGCGAGGGCGAGACCGCAGGTCGGGAGAGCCGGGCAGGCCATACCGCGTCCCTTGATCAGGCCGGGGTTGAAGACGCTGGCGCAGCCGTGGTCATGGAGTACCTTCTCGATGGCAGCCTTATCGGCGTCCTTGATGTCGGAGAGGATGAGGTTCTGCGTGGCGGTGAGGCGGAAGGTCGGGCCGAACTGCTCGGCGATCGTGCGGAGCGCGGTCTTTAGCTTATAGCTGTCGGCGTCCTTGACGCGGCCGGTCTCGACAAAGAGGCCGAGGAACCAGTTGCCGTCCAGCTGCTTGAACCAGCCGAAGGCGTCGCCTTGGCCACGGAAGAGGAACGGCTTAGCGGCCGGGAGCGGGGCGCCGAGGCGCTTGCCGAGTTCGGCGCGGAACCATTCGACGCCCTTTTCCTGCAGGACGTACTTGATGCGGGCGTGCTTGCGGTCGGTGCGGTCACCCCAGTCGCGGTGGATGGCGACGACGGCGGAGCCCACTTCGACGACCTGTTCGCGGGTGATGAAACCGATGACGTCGGCGAGGCGAGGGTAGGTGGCCTTGTTGCCGTGGGAGGTGCCGAGGCCGCCGCCGACGAGCAGGTTGTAGCCGATGAGCTTGCCGTTCTCGACGATGGCTACGTAGCCCATGTCGTTGGTGAAGATGTCCGTGTCGTTGTTCGGCGGGATGGCGAAGCCAGTCTTGAATTTACGAGGCAGGTAGGTCTTGCCGTAGAGCGCATCCGCAGGCGCGCCGGATTCGTCCGTGTCGGCGGGCGGCGGCATATACGGATTGGCCTGGTCGACGGAAGCGCGGGCCTTGGAGACCTTGTCGCCGAGACCGAGGTCGACCTGGACGCCGTCCACCCAGATGGAGTGATAGGCGGTGGTGGTCGGGAGGAGGGCGCGGGTAATCGCAAACGCATCTTCGTCGACCTGCACGGCGATCTGGTCGACGGGCGGGTTGGACGGAGCGGTCACGTTACGGTTCACGTCGCCGCACGTGGCGAGGGTGGAGGAGAGCGCATCGTTGATCGACTTGATCAGCGGGCCGATGCCTTGCTGCAGCACGCCGTGGAACTGGAAGGTCTGGCGGGAAGTGATGCGGAGGGTGCCATTGGCAAAGCGACCCGAGAGCTCGTCGTAGACGATGTACTGGGAGGCCGGGACGATGCCACCGGTCTGACGCGTGCGCACCATGACGGAGTACTCTTTGCCCGTCTTGCGCTTGTCGCGGTCATCCTGCTGGTAGATGCCGTGGAACTTGATGAACTGCTCGTCGTCCCCGGTGAAGCGATCGGCTTCCGGGTTGGCGAGGGTTTCGCGAATATTGCCCGAAAGGTCGGGTTTATCCGCTTTCATGAGTTCGTTCTTTGCTAGGGGCTTGCCGGAGATAGGGTCCATGATTTAATACTTGATAAGATGAGTTAGGATTACATAAATAGGGGTCAAGTTTAAATAAATGGTAAATTGTGACATCGGCCGGGTGGCCTTCGTCGGTGCAGGACCCGGAGCCCCGGACCTGATCACCGTCAGGGGTCTGCGCCTGCTCAAGCAGGCGGATGTCGTCATCCATGACGCCCTGCCAGGGGATGCCCTTTTGGAAGAGATTCCAGCGACGACCAAGATCGTGCCGGTCGGCAAGCGTTGCGGGGTCCACTCGATGACCCAGGACGAGATTAACGCCGTGATCGTGCGTGAAGCCCGTCAGGGTGGTCTCATCGTTCGGCTCAAAGGCGGCGATCCGGGCATCTTCGGCCGTCTCGGCGAAGAGATGGACCATCTCGCCGCCCATGGCATCCCTTTCGAAGTCGTGCCGGGCATCACCGCCGCGACGGCTGCTGGCGCTGACGCCGCGTTCCCGCTCACGCATCGCGGCAAGGCCGCCTCCGTCACGTTCCTCACCGGTCACTGCGCCGATGGTACCGACCAGAATTGGAAGGCACACATCGAGACCGGCGCCACACTCTGTCTTTACATGGGCGCGAAGGCGCTGCCGTCCGTCGCCGTGAAGCTTATCGCCGCGGGCGCTCAGGCTGATCTGCCGATTCGTCTGCTTTCAAAGGTCTCGCAGGATGGCGCGTCGGACGTGCTCACCACGCTGACCGAGCTCGCTTCAGGAAAGATCGACGTTTCAGTGTTGCCCACACCGCTCATCGCGGTCGTCGGCGCGGTCGTCGCTCCGCCTCGTCATGCCGGCCTCATGGGCCGCATCGCGGCGTTCGCCTGAGTTCAGGACTTCTTCCAGGCCTTAGCCCATAAGAAGAGGAAGAGGACCATGAAGATCACGGCAAATGTTCCGAGCCAGATCATGAGGCTCGCTCCTGTTCCTTGGTCTTTCGGCGCGGGTATGCTGCCTAAGACGGGCAGCAATCCCGTGGCGAGCAGCGCGGCGATGGCCGCAATCTTGGTGGTCTTGAAATTGGGAGAGTGAAGGTGTCGACGGGAGAGCAGCGCGGGCAGGGCGGGGTGGGTGCCGAGTAACGGGCTGAGCTTCCAGCGCAGGCCTTCGGGGGCGTGTTCCTTGGCGATGGTCGCGACGTCGCCATCCCCTCCGGCATGACGGCCGGGTAGTAGGAAAAGCATCAGGATGACAGCCTCGCCCTTGGCCTGTTGTAACGCGTCTTCGAGTAAGGGCTTGTTGAAGTCATATTCCGGACCATCTCGTCGCTCCATCGAGCAGGCGATTAATTCGTCCTCGTTCAGGCCGAGTTGATTTCGAAGCGAGACGGCGAAGAAGTTACGGCAACGCGTCACTTCAGGAATGGGGGAGCCGTGATCGCAAAGGTAGACCGTGCCGCTACCCTTGGTCCAGCCGGTCGACTTCAAGTTATCGATCAGCATGCTGATTAGCTCCGGTCCGAAGAGCGGCTGACGGATGGTGAGCTTCATCTTGCCAGGCAGGGCGTCGGCGAAGACCTTCGGCAGGTATTCGGTGATCGCACGGCTGGGTCCGATGAAGAGTGGGAGTACCACGATCTCACCAATGCCGTCGAGTTTGGCCTGTTGCACGGCGCCTTCGAAGATGACGGCGGGCTGGCCGCCGAGCAGGGCAGGGTCGATCTTGGTCGAGTGCATCGTCGAGACGGGCAGAACGGGTTGGCCGATGAGCTTGCTGACTTCCTGGGCCAGTCCGCGCAGGGCTAACGTTGCCCCCGGTTCATAAGAACCGTTGTCGACGAGGATAATGCGGGTGCCGGCCATGGGGGGTTAAGTGAGGGATAAACTTCATATTGGCAAGGCAGGGTTGGGTGATTGCAGGTTGCCTCGTTTAGGCTGTAGGGCATCCTTGGGGGATGCCCCGTCGTTTCCTCGCCGCTGTCGCTCTGTGCCTGAGCGCCGTCTCCCTTTCCGCCGCCGATGGTTGGCTCACCGACCTCGATGAGGGCATCAAGGTCGCCAAGGCCGAGAAGAAGGCGATCCTGGTCGACTTCACCGGCAGCGACTGGTGTGGCTGGTGCATCCGTCTGAAGAAGGAAGTCTTCGACCAGAAGGAATTCGCCGCGGCCACCAAGGACTTCGTCCTCGTCGAGCTCGACTACCCTCAGAAGAAGAAACAGCCCGCCGAAGAGAAGGCCAAGAACAAGGCGCTGGCCGAGAAGTTCGGCATCGAAGGCTTCCCGACGATTCTCCTGCTGGACTCGAACGGCGTCCCTTTCGCCCAGACGGGCTATGAGGCTGGCGGACCGGTCAAGTATCTGGCCCACCTTGCCGAGCTTTCGAAAGCCAATACGGCCGAAGGAAAGGCCAAGTTCGCCCAGGGCAAGAAGGACGAGGGTCTCGTGCGTGGCTACGGCGAAGAACTTGAAAAGCTCATCACGCCTCTCCTCGAGAAGAAGGACCTCGCTGCCGCGGAGTCCGCAATTGCCAAGTTCATCAAGGACAAGGCCGTCACCGGCGCCGCCAAGGTGACCCTTTCCGTCAACGCCCGCGTGGGCAGCGTCCAGGCCTGCAAGCCGGGCGACCATGCCGCCGTGCTCAAGGTGCTCGACGAAATCATCGCAGACAATCCTGCCGAGCTCACCGGCGAGCTGAAGCAGTTCCGCGCCCAGGTCGCCGCCGCCCAGGCCGCCGACAAGGATAAGAAATAACTTTTCATGAAAAAGTTCATCCTCTCCCTTCTCCTGCTCGCGACCGTCACGGCGCAGGCCAAGGTCACCTGGTTGACCGACCTCGACGCCGCCAAGGCCAAGGGCGTGAAGGAGAATAAGCCCGTGCTCGTCGACTTCACCGGCAGCGACTGGTGCCCACCCTGCGTTCAGTTGCATAAGGTAGTGTTCCAGTCCGCCGAATTCGCCGCGGTCGCGTCTAAGTACGTACTGGTCGAACTGGATTACCCGCGCAACAAGCCGCAGAGCGCCGAGGTGAAGGCCAAGAACCGCGAGTGGCAGCAGAAGTATGCAGTGAACAGTTTTCCGACCGTCCTCCTACTCGACGCTAAGTCTGGCGAGGTCTTCGGACGCGTTGGTGGTTTCGGCGGACAGACCGCGAAGGAATATCTCGATAAGCTGGCCTCGTTCAAGAATACCCCGGAAGGTAAGGCTGCTCTCGAACAGGAACAGAAATCCACGGCCGACCGTTCGGCTAAGAGCCGCTTACTCGGCCAGAAGATCGACGCGGCCATCAAGGGCAAGGACTTCAAGGCCGCGGAGGCCGCCCTCGACGAGATGTTCGCCGACGTCGCCGGGCCGCGTAAAGCGGTGCTACCATTCAATAAGGCCCGTGTACTGATCATGATCGACCCGACGGCCAAGGAACAGGCGCTTAAGTATATCGACGAAGCCATCGCGCTCACGGCTGGCGATGAGACGCTCGGCAAGCCTTTCAAGGCCTTCCGCGAAAAGATCGCTTCGGGCGCTCCGGGCTCCGCACCTAAGGGTGCTGCGCCCAAGGCGGCGACTGACGCGAAGAAGGGCGCTTAAGCCTTCAGCTCAGCAGCTGGCTCATAGGCGCCGTGAGGACTTCCTCCGGCGTCTTTCCTTTTTGGCGCAGTTC
>DBCR01000018.1:123157-127084 GCA_002293125.1 Opitutia bacterium UBA953 | reverse complement strand
ACCTGGGCGAAGGCGTTCTTACAGGCGTTCCGCAGGGCGACGAGGCTGTTGTAGATGCCGACGCCCCAGATGGCGGCGATGATCAGGGCACCGACGATGATGGCGAGGATGACGAAGATGACGGAGACGATTGCGCTCATGTTGGCCCCTAAGTTACCTGGCTCACCCCAACCTGCAAGTCGTCAGGGGGCGATGTTTTGATAATTTTACGCGTCAATTGGAATGCCCTTCCCCCACCCCGCGGGGCTTAAGCGGCCTTTTCCAGCTGGACGCAGACTTCGTCGATGAGGAAGGCGGGCGTCGAAGCGCCGGCTGTCACGCCGACAGTGCCGAAGCGGGCGAGCGCGGCGAAGTCGAGCTCGGCAGCGGTCTCGACGTGGAAACAAGGCAGGCCTTGGATCTCGACGAGCTTGGCGAGCTTGACGGTGTTCGCCGAATGGCGGCCACCGATGACGACGATGGCCTGGCAGCCCTGCTTCTGCAGTTCGAGGATATCGGCCTGTCGATCCTTGGTGGCGCCGCAGATGGTGTCGAAGACGAGCGTGGGGGCAAAGCGGGCCTTCAGACGCGCGGCAAGTTTCTCGAACTCATCGGTGAACATCGTCGACTGCGAGACCATGCAGACCTTCGGGCCGAGATCCGGCAACGCATCGATCTCGGCTTCGGAAGCGATCACATGTCCCTTCCCTTCGGCGTAACCGAGCAGGCCGATGACTTCAGGGTGCTTGGGGTCGCCAAAAATGACGGTGGCATAGCCCTTGCGCGCATGCATGCGCACCTTGCCGGCGATGATGCCGACGTCGGGACAGGTGGCGTCGCGGAATTCCATGCCGAGCGACTTCAGGTATTCGCGACGTTCAGGCGAGATGCCGTGCGCGCGGACGACCATGACGGCGCCGGCGTCGGTGGACTTGGAGACCTCGAGCTTCGCCTCGCTACGATAATCACCGACCTCGCGGATACCCTCGCCAGTGAGGACTTCCATCATCTGGCGGTTATGGATCAGCGGGCCGTCGGTGTAGACGGGATGGCGGCCCTTTTGCGCGTATTCGCGGGCGATATCGATGGCGCGTTCGACGCCCCAACAGAAACCCGCGGACTTGGCTCGGATGACCTTCACGGATACAAGGTGCGGGCAAGCCCGCCCGATTCAAGCAAAGTCCCGCCTTACTTGGCAGGGACGCCCCAGACTTCGGCCTCGATGTAGTCGTTCGAGGGGCCGGCGGAGTTACCCTTGGAGTAGAAGCGGACGTAGCGGCCCTTGACGGCGGCGACCGGGATCACGCGGCCTTCGTTGGACTCGTAGTAGCAGTAGTCCTTGCCCTTGCCCAGGCCGAGTTCGCCTTCAGCATCGTTGTTATAGACGGTGGTGACGGCGTTCTTGAAGGCAGAGTCATCAGAGATCTGGACGATGACATTGAAGTACACGCGGCGTTCGCGGTGGAAGTGCCAGAGGGCGATGGCGCTGATCTCAGCGGACTTGGCCAGGTCGACCTGTACCCAGTGGGCACCACGCGGGAGTTCGACTTCGAAACCTTCTTCGCCACCCTTATCGCCGTCGGTGAGGTAGGAGAAATCGCCAGCCGCGGCTTCGCGGGCGCTGGAAGTGACGTTGCAGCCCTTGGCCAAGTTGACCGCCGCGGCGGGCACCTTGGGCAGCTTGCGTGGCACGGAGGAGACGGGCTCGAGATTGTTGATCTTCATCGGTCGCGGCGTGCCGAGGGCAACGGACTTCGGCAAGACGAGCGGGAGCTCCTTATCTTCGGCGAAGAGTCCGAGCGGGAGGACGAGGAGGCAGAGAGCGAGGTGCTTCATGGGAAGGGATGGGGTTAAGACAACGGAACCGGAGCCTGGTTTCAAGCCTTCGGGGCTTCCAGCGTGCGGACCCGGCGATGTTTGAGGGGGAATCGCAGGATTACGGTCGTTCCGACGTCCGGGGTGCTCTGGATATCTACCGTGCCACCGTGGGCCCGGAGGATGCGGAGGAGGATGAGCATGCCGATGCCCCCGCCGGAGGCCTTGGTAGTGTAATAGGCGTCGAAGATGCGCGTCAGCTTGTCGGCGGGGATACCCACCCCGGTGTCGCGGATGGAAAGCACGACCCACTCGTCGTCGGAAGTCAGCTTGACGTGGATATCGCCGCCACGGTCCATGGCCTCCAGCGCGTTCTTCATCACGTTGAAGAGCGCCTGCTTGATCTGGTTACGGTCTCCGGAGATGAGCGGGAGCTCACCCGGGACGTCGAGCGAGACGCGCACGCCCAGCTGCTCCATCTGTTCGCGGAGCAGACCGGTGGCTTCAGCCACGACGGTGACGAGGTCGGTATCGGAGAGATTCGGCGGGGTCTGGCGGACGGCGCCAAGGAAGTCGCGGACGATGCCGTCGAGTCGGTTGATCTCGCTCTGGCAGACTTCGGCGGCCTTGCGGACCTTGATGGCGGCGGGCGAATCGCCGAGCTTGGCGGCCTCGCGCTGCAGGAGCTGAAGGTGGATACCGATCGCGTTCAGGGGATTACCGACCTCATGGGCAACGCCGGCGGCCAGGGAGACGATGGAGTCGATGCGCTCGCTCTCGACGCGATCTTCGGTCTGGACGCGCTCTTTAGTGACGTCGCTGAGCACGGCCACGCGGCGGGCGCGTTCGGCGCCCTGCTGCTCGCCGACACGAGTGAGGTGGAGATTCAGCAGGCGAGGCTCGGGGTAACGGACCTCGAGCTCGCGCGTGAGCGCGCCGACGGTCTCAGGGAGTTCAAGGGCCAGCGCGATGTCGGGCGAAAGGCGGCGCAACTCGGCGCCATTGACGTCTTCCTGGCTCACGCCGAGGAGGCGGACCGCGGAGGCGTTAGCGTATTCGATGGCACCGTCATGCGAGAGGACCAGCACGCCTTCGCGAAGCGTGTCCAAGACCGTCTCCATGAGGTCACGCTCGCGCTCAAGGCGACGGGCGAGGATTGCCAGATTCTGCGCGTCGAGGTCATCAATGCGGCCCAGCACGCGATCAAGGGGACTGAAGCGGCGACGGGCCATATCAGGAAGCGCGCGCCGCGACGAGGCGGGCGATGACATCGATGAGCTGGCGGGCCACGGCGGCCTTGGAGGCTGGACCGAGGACTTCGCGGAAGCCGTTTCGACCAAGGAGGATGAGCTTATTGTGGTCGGAACCAAAGGCTCCTTCGGAACCGGCGACGGAATTGGCAGCGATGAGGTCGAGCCCCTTCCGCTCGAGTTTATCGAGGGCGTTGGCTTCGACGTTCTCGGTCTCGGCGGCGAAGCCTACGAGGAACTGGTCGGTGCGGCGTTCTTCGGCGAGGGCGGTGACGATGTCGGGCACGGGCTCGAGTTCGACGGTAAGGCCCTGGCCGTCCTTCTTCATCTTCTGCGGCGCAGTCGACTTCGGACGCCAGTCGCTGACCGCGGCCGTCATGATTAGGACATCGCACGCACCGAACAAGGCGTCGGTCTGACGCTGCATCTCGGCGGCGGTGACGACCGGGTAGACCATCACGCCGGCGGGGTCAGACAAGGAGACCGGACCTGCGACGAGGTCGACCGACCAGCCGGCTTCCTTCGCCGCTGTCGCCAAGGCGAAGCCCATCTTACCCGTCGACGGGTTGCTGATGAAGCGAACCGGGTCGAAGAACTCGCGCGTAGGACCAGCAGTGATGAGGCAGCGGAGGGACAAGGTGGGCTGAAGATGGCAGATGAAGGATGGCAGATGACCGATGAAGCCGATGGCTGCCAAGGAACGTTACCTTGGCGAAGGAAAGGGGCGGAAACAATCCATTTAGGGCTAGGGCTAGTAAAGGCACCGTCACAAGGGGAGACCGGGAAGGATGCTGCGGATATTAATGCCCCCAGCTAACCATCCGGTCTCCGGTTTCCCTTTGAGTGCAAACCCATGCCTCAAGGTAGGGCTGACCACCCTTGG
>DBCR01000018.1:103493-123128 GCA_002293125.1 Opitutia bacterium UBA953 | reverse complement strand
CGAGGGCGCTCAACCCTACCCAAGCCACCCGCCACCCGAAATTTTCATCTCCCACCCCTACCCCTATCCCTTTGCATTCCCACCGCCGCCTGCTCACATTCCCGCCATGGATATCTTTCTGGCGACGGGCAATGTGCACAAGGCCGAGGAATTCGGTCGTATGTTCGCCAAGGCGCGCCTCGACGTCCGCGTGCGTTCCGCGAAGGAACTCGGCGGCATGCCGTACGTGGAAGAGATCACCGGCACCTTCAACGGCAACTGCCGGCTGAAGGGCGAAGCCCTGCGCGCGATCGCCCCGCGCAAAGCCTGGGTCCTCGCCGATGACAGCGGACTGTGCTGCGACGCGTTGCAAGGCGGACCGGGCGTCGACTCGGCGATCTACGCCGGCGTCGGTGCGACCGATGCACAGAATCGCGCGAAGCTCCTTGAGGCCATGAAGAAGGCCCCGCTCCATAAGCGTGGCGCACGTTTTGAATGTCACCTCGCACTCCTCGGGCCCAATCAAGAAGTCGGCAAGTTCGTCGGCCAGTGCTGGGGCAAGATTCTCGAGGCCGAAGTCGGCACCGAAGGCTTCGGCTATGATTCTCTGTTCGTGCCCGCCAACGAGGATCGCACCTTCGGCGAACTCAGCGCCGCCAAGAAAGACTCAATCAGCCACCGCGCCAAAGCCTTCCAGCTCATGGCCGCATGGATGCGCGAGAACGGGGTAGCCTAAGCGTAACCCAGATAGGAAATACAGATGAACGATGGAAGATGAATGATGTAAAAAGCCGGGGGAAGAAAAGCCTCCAAACTTTATCATATCACTAATCTTTCATCACCCATCCTCTATCTGTCTCTTTTATCGTCCATCCTCCATCGCGCGAGCGCTGGGCGCTCCGCGCTCAGAAGAACACCGCTTCGGACAGGGCTTCGGGGGCTCCCATGAGCGCGACGCGCTGGGTGACCGGCGCTGACTGACGGCTGCGAGTGAAGGTGATGATCGCGCGGGTTCCCTTGTCGGCATGTTCCCACGAGAAACGGGCACCATCGGCGTAGACCCACTCGGCATCGAGGTTGTCACCGAGCGGCGGCTGCGAGGTGATCGCGAATTCGGCGGCAAGATGCGAGCGGGAGAGGCCAGCGCAATGCGTGAGGCAGCCGCGCATCCATTCCAGCAGGCCAGCCGCTTCGCCGCTAAGACCGGCACCGTGGTTGACCGTGACGGAACGCAGGCCACGGACGAGTTCGGCCGGGGCGTGCGCGGCGAGATACTGGCCAAGTGCCTGACGCACCGGCAGGCAGCGCGCGACGGCGAGGTCGCGGACGGACTTGGGATTGGGGAACGCGAGCTTGAAGAACTCATCGCCCACGAGGGAACGATCGGCGACGACGCGACGGCAGCGGGAGGTCCACGCAAGCCAGGGCTTAAATTCATCGACGGTCACGCCGTGGGCCCAGACATTGACCGGAAGGTCGCCTTCGAGCCAGGTGGAGACGAGCGATTCGAGTTCAGCGGTCGGTGCGCCGTGCGCGAGCATGAGCGCCTCGCAGCAACGCTTGCCGCGGCGAGACGGGTCGAAGAAGCAGAGGACGTTGACCTTGGCCTCGAGCGCGGCGGCGGCTTCGGCGAGCGGTCGCGCGGCGAGGATGACCAGGCGGCAAGGATAGCGCTGGGCAAAGCGGATGGCTTCGTCGAAACGGGCCTGCGCGTCGGTGGGCGTGACCCCGGCGCCGAACATCAGCACGAGGTTCATCTGCGAGGCCCGCGCGGCGTTCTCGCCTTCGTCGGCCCATGCCTTGTCGAGCGACGGGAGGACGGCGGAGATCTTGACCGGGAAGCCCGGCAGCGCGTCGATCAGCGGATGGGCCATGATCAGCGGCCAGCGTTGCGCCAGGCGTGTCCGTGGGCGGCCAGGAGGGCGTCGCCGCCCGCAGGACCCCAGGAACCGGCGGCGTAGGTCTCCATGCCGGCGCGGCCCTGCTGTTGCCAGCTCTGGAGGAGCGGCGTGAACAGGCGCCAGGAGGCTTCGGTCTCGTCGCCGCGGATGAAGAGCGTGCGGTCGCCGACGATGCCGTCGAGGATCAGGCGCTCATACGCTTCGGGCGTGTTGGAACCGTAGGTGGTGGCGTAGCGGAAACTCAGGCGGACCGGCTGCGTGCGCGGCTCGAGGCCGGGCACCTTGGAGTTGAGGACGAGCGTGGTGCCTTCGTCCGGCTGGATCTGGATGACGAGGCGGTTGGGGGCCAGGTCATAGCGCGCGTCACCGGCGAAAAGGCCGGACTCGGGCTGCTTGAACTGGATGGCGATCTCGGAGACGCGGCGGGCGAGGCGCTTGCCGGAGCGCATGTAGAACGGCACGCCGGACCAGCGGCTGTTCTCGATAGAGAAACGGAGCGCGCAGAAGGTCTCGGTGGCGGAGTCCTGCGGGATGTCCTTCTCGCCGAGGTAACCCGGCACCTTCTCGCCGCCGGAGAGGCCTTCGGCGTACTGGGCGCGGACGGCGTCGGCGTTAGCGCCGAGGCGCAGTGGCTGGATGGATTCGAGGAGTTTGACCTTCTCGTCGCGGATATGCTCGGCGGAGAGGGAGCGCGGCTGTTCCATCGCGACGAGCGCGAGGAGCTGCATGGTGTGATTTTGCAGCATGTCGCGCGTGGCGCCGCTGCTGTCATAATAACCGCCGCGGGTGCCGACCCCGAGTTCTTCGGCGACGGTGATCTGGACGTGGTCGACGTGGCGACGGTTCCAGAGCGGCTCAAGGATCGGGTTGGCGAAACGCAGGACGAGGAGATCCTGCACGGTCTCCTTGCCGAGGTAGTGATCGATGCGGAAAATCTGCGACTCGCGGAAATTACGGGCAGCGACGGCATTCAGGTGGACCGCTGAAGCGAGGTCCTTGCCGAACGGCTTCTCGATGATGACCTTGCTCTCGAGGTCGGTGCCGACGCCGCGGGCGGCGAGGCCGGACTGGCCGAGATTCTCGAGGATCGGCTCGAAGACCGAGGGCGGAGTCGAGACGTAGAAGACGAGTTGCAGGGGGCGACCAGCGCGCTTCTCGGCAGCGGCGATCTGTTCCTTCAGGGCGGCGAAGGCGGCAGGGTCATCGTAGCCACCGGCTTGATAGGTCGTGTTGTCCTCGATGCGCTTCCAGATGTCGGGACGAAACTCGCGGCGGGAGAACTTCTTGAGATCGGCCGCGGCCTGGGTGCGGAACTCGGCGTCCGGGATGGCCTTGCGGCCGAAGCCGATGAGGTGGAAGTCGGCCGGGAGCAGGCTGTCGACGGCCAGGTTATAAAGGGCAGGCAGGAGCTTGCGGGCAGCCAAGTCGCCGGAGGCGCCGAAGATGACCACGCAGGTGGGCTGGGCGCCGCGGTGCTTGCTCAGGCCAGAGAGGAACGGATGACGGTCGGTGTCGGACATCGGAGTCTAGAAGCGGCGCCGTCCGAAGAGGACCTCGCCACGGTGTTGAAGGAGGCGGACGGTGCCTTTCTTGCAAACCAGAACTTCCACGACGTCGAAGCGCGTATGACACGCACCCTTGATTTGTCGCATCCAACCGGCCGCCGCCCGCCGCAAAGCCCGTTTTTTCCGCCGATTCACCGCCCAATACCCTTCCCCGCCGAATTCTGCCGTCCGTGTCTTGACCTCGACGAAGACGAGCACTTCGCCTTCAAGGACGACGAGGTCGAGCTCGTCGCGGCCGTGTCGCCAATTCATCGCGAGGCATCGGCCGCCTTGCCGGAGATAGTGCGCCTCGGCGAGACGCTCGCCCAGGGCGCCGAGGTCGGTCGGCGCAGGACGTCCTCGGCACCAAGTCAGGAAAGCCGTCCACAGTTCGTAGAGAAACATGGCCGATGGGACCCAAAAGGGGGCTTTTCCGCCACACTGCGACCGAGGGGGTCTTGACCTAGGGAACCCTAGGTGCCTTTCTCTGTCCTTACACCCCACACCCATGCGTTTCCTCACCCTCCTCGCCCTCGCCGCCGCCTGCGTCAGCGCCGATCCGATCCCGGAATCCTACCGCCAGAACGGCTGGTTCGTCGGCGCCCAAGCCTACACCTTCAAGGAGTTCTCCTTCTTCGAAGCCATCGCCAAGACAAAGGAAGCCGGCGGCAACGTCATCGAACTCTTCCCCGGACAGTCCGTGAAGCCAGGCTCGAAGGAGAAGACCCACCACTCGATGTCCGCTGAGACCATGGCCGAGATCAAAGCCGAGCTCGCCCGCCAGGGCGTGCACGCCGTCAACTATGGTGTCGTCGGCGCCAAGACCAAGGAAGAGGTCTACGCCATCATGGCCTTTGCCAAGAAGATGGGCCTCTACGCCGTCTGCACTGAAGCCACCGAACAGGTCGTCCACTGGGAATCCGCCGCGATCGAGTTCGACATCAAGGTCGCCTTCCACGAGCACGGCACCCGCATCACGAAGGACGGCACGATCGACCCGAAGTATAAGGTCTGGGATCCTCTCTACATCCTCGGCGTCGTCGAAAGCCGCGACGCCCGCGTCGGCGCCTGCGCCGATCTCGGTCACTGGGCCACGTCGAGCCTCAGCCCTGTCTGGGCCCTCAAGGTCCTCGAAGGACGCGTTGTCAGCGTGCACCTCAAGGACAAGTCCGACTTCGGCCATAAGGCCACCGTCGTCGTCGCCGGCAAGGGCGTCTGCGATATCGACGGCTGCCTCAAGGAGCTCATCCGCCAGAAGTTCGACGGCCATATCTCCGTCGAACACGAGAACGACTGGAAGGACAGCGTCCCGCAGGTGAAGCATAATATCGATTTCGTCAAAGCCCGCGCGAAGTAAACCGCGCTTTTCGCGTTCGTATCAAGCCCCCTGGTTTTCCGGGGGCTTTTTTGTGCCTCGGCAAAACCGTAAAACTCAAAGGGAAACCGGAAACCGGATGATTGGCTGGGGCCATTTATAACCGCAGCATTCTTTCCGGTCTCCGGTTTCCCCTTGAGTTCCATCCTCTTGCCTTGGGTA
Organism: Opitutia bacterium UBA953; assembly: GCA_002293125.1. Classification (GTDB taxonomy): domain Bacteria; phylum Verrucomicrobiota; class Verrucomicrobiia; order Opitutales; family UBA953; genus UBA953. The sequence goes on along the minus strand of DBCR01000018.1, from coordinate 118,167 downwards.
GGGTCGGGACCGCGTCACGACATAGGCTGCATCAAGCCGCCGCAGGGCGGCTGAAGGTAGGGGCGTGGCTCCGCCGCGCCCTCCGTCCAGGAGTACACGATGAATCGTGCCCCTACCTTGGTTCGCCCTGCGGCGAACGAAGACAGCACGTGGTGCTGTCCCTACCTCGTCACCCCTCCGGCGTAAACCCGAGCACCACATCCCAGCGCGCAGAAAGTTCGCCAGCCTTGGAACCCTTGAGCGGATCGAACGACAATGACACGCTCTCGCGCAGCTTGGCGTCCTTGATGCCTTTGTAGACCCCATCCTTCTCATTCATCTCGTGGCCCTTAATGTAACACTGGGTGATGAGCTCCTTCTTGCCCTTGATCCGGACGGCGAGGTGGATGTGCGGGGTGCGCGGCTTATACGGCACGGGCTTGATGGTACGGAAGACATACTCGCCACTGGAGCCGGTGAGGAAGCGACCGAAGCCCTGGAAGTTGCCGTCCCGCTTCGCAGCGTTGCCGGTCTTGGTATGGATGTAGGCGCCGTTGTTATCCGCCTGCCAGATCTCGACCAACGCGTTACGCACGGGGTCGCCATGCTCATCGAGAATGCGGCCCGACAGCCAGGCGATCTCGCCGACGGCCGGGGTGACGCCGTTGTTCACGATGATGAGGTCGTTGTCGGTATCGAGCGGCAGCTTGTCGGGATAGAACGGACCCTCCGTCTGCTTCGGCGTGCGCGTCAGCGCCTCGGCGAACGCGCCCGGCACCGCGAACATCGCCGCCCCCAGGGCCACCTGACGGAGGAAATCACGACGGGCACGGAGATTGGCGGGCAGAGGGGGTAAGGCCATGGACGGGGTTATATGTGCAAAGGTGCAAAAGTGCAAAGGTGCAAAAGTGTTAGGGATAGGGGCTGAATGGATGGCTGAATCGATGCGAGAGGACAGAGGGCAGAATGCTACCACCTGGCACCCGGACCCGACGGCCGAGACCAGAGACCTGAAAATGGATCCCCCAGCCAATCATCCGGCCTCCGGTTTCCCTTTGAGTGAAAACCTTTGTCCCAAGGTAGGGCTGACCGGCCCGGCCAGCCGCGGTTGAGCGGGCCGCTCAACCCTACCCAAACAACCGCTCTCACTTTTACACCTTTGCACAGGCCGCAGGCCGTTTTGCACTTTTGCACCTAGGGCAGCACGCGGTGCTGCCCCTACCCCCGCCCTCCAGCCCTCGTGCCCTCGGGTCCTCGAATGAAAACCTTCCCCTCCCCACCCTCCCCCCTTTATCCTCCGCCGACGTCCATGCCGGAATCCCCCCGCGATCAGATCCTCCGCCTCCGCGCCGCCATCCAGCGCCACGAGGAGCTGTATCGCAAGAAGCACGCCCCGGAGATCTCGGACTTTGAATACGACAAGCTCGTCGACCAGCTGGCCGACCTCGAACGGGAGTTCCCGATGTTCGCCGGTCCCGACCTCGGGATCGGCGACGACAAGTCCGAGGGCTTCCAGCAGGCCGACCACAAGGCGCCGATGCTGTCGCTCGACAACACCTACGACGAAGCCGACTTCCGCGCGTTCGGCGACCGACTCTACAAGGCCCTCGGAGGCACGGGCCTCGAATTCATCGTCGAACCGAAAGTCGACGGCGTGGCGGTCTCGCTCACTTTCGAGAAAGGCCAGTTCGTGCGCGCCGTCACCCGCGGCAACGGCGCCCGGGGCGACGATGTCACGGCCAACGTCAGCCTGATCCGCGAGATTCCCCGCACGCTCAAGGGCGCGCCCGACCTCCTCGAGGTCCGCGGCGAAATCTACATGGCACTCGCCGAGTTCCAGCGCCTCAACCAGCTCCGCGAAGCCGAAGGCGAACCCCTCTACGCCAACCCCCGCAACCTCGCCGCCGGCACGGTGAAGCTGCTCGACGGCGAAGAAGCGCGTAAGCGTAGACTTAGCATCGTCTGCTACGGCCTCGGTGCCTGCGAGCCGGCCTCAGCATTCGCCTCACTCAAAGAGTTCAAGACGAAGCTCAAGGACTGGGGCTTCCCCATCCGCGACGACATCGATGTCCAGCAAGGCGTGGACGCCGCCTGGAAGGCCATCCAGCAGCTCGACGTCCTCCGCCGCGACCTGCCCTTCCCGACCGACGGCGCGGTGGTGAAGATCAACCGCCTCGAAGACCAACGCCGCGCCGGCACGACGAGCAAGTTCCCGCACTGGGCCGTGGCGTTCAAATTCCCGCCCGACCAGGCCGAGACCATCCTCCGTACAATAAGCATGCAGGTCGGTCGCACCGGTGCCATCACGCCCGTCGCCGAACTCGACCCCGTCCTTCTGGCCGGCTCGACCGTCGCCCGAGCGACCCTTCACAACGCCGACGAAATCGCCCGCAAGGATATCCGTGAAGGCGATACCGTCCGCATCCAGAAGGCCGGCGAGATCATCCCGCAGGTGCTGGGCGTGGTGATCGAGAAACGTCCCGCCGACGCCCAGCCCTTCGACTTCGAAGGCCGTCTCAAGGAACTCGGCCTCGACGCGACCCGCGACGGCGAGGAAGCGGCCTTCAAGCTCCGCGCTCCTTCGCGCGACATGAAGATCCGTCGTCTCGTGCACTTCGCCAGCAAGCAGTGCCTCGACATCGACGGCCTCGGTGACGCCGTGGCGGAACAGCTCGTGGACAGCAAACTCGTCGACGTCCCGGTCGATGCTCTGGGCATCACCCCGCCGCAGTGGCGCATGCTCGAAGGCTTCAAGGATAAGTCCGTCGACAACATGATGGCCGGCCTCGAACAGGCGAAGCAGCGCGAACTCTGGCGCGCGATCCACGCCCTCGGCATCCCGAATGTCGGCATGCAGACCGCCAAGGATCTCTCTCGTCACTTCAAGTCCATGGACGCGCTGGAAGCCGCGCAGCCCCCCGACCTCCTCCTCACCAAGATCGGCAAGAAAGGCGGCGTCTCGTATGAGTCCGTCATCTCCGGCGTCGGCGTCGAAGTCTCCGAGTCCATCCTCTCCTTCTTCAGCGACCCCAACCATCGCGATTGGGTGAAGGCCATGCGTTCGGCTGGACTGAACCTCGTCGAAGCCGCCGCGGCTGGCTCCGTCGCAGGCGTCGCCGGCAAGACCTTCGTCCTCACCGGCACCCTACCCACGCTCGGACGCGACGAAGCCCGCGACATGATCGAGAAGGCCGGCGGCAAGGTCTCCGGTAGCGTCAGCAAGAATACCCACTACGTCGTGGCCGGCGAGGAAGCCGGCTCCAAGCTCACCAAGGCCCAGGAACTCGGCGTCGCCATCCTCGACGAAGCCGCCCTGCGTGCGCTGCTTGGCTAATCATGACGATACCGAACCCGCTCCCCGACGACGCGGCCGATCTGGCCCGTAATGGCGATGCCATCGGCCTGGGCGCCCTGCTGAAGGGCGGACTGGCGGTCGATGCGCGCGACGCCAAGGGTAACACACTGCTGATGCTGGCCGGGTATCATGGCCGAGCCGAGGTCGTGAAACTGCTGCTGAAGTCGGGCGCCACGGTCGACCTGCGCAATGACAAGGGCCAGACGCCCCTGGGCGGCGTGGCCTTCAAGGGTTACGTCGAGATCGCCACCCTGCTACTCGACGCAGGCGCCGACCCCGTGGCCGACCAAGGCGGCTCGACGCCCGCCGACTTCGCCACCCTCGCCGGCAAGACTGAGATACTCGCCCTCCTGCAGTCCCGTCGCGACAACGCCGCCAAACCCACCCGCTGGTTCAGCAAGCTGATCGGGTGGGTGCGTAAGTAAGCATGCTAGCGACGGCATCCCGAAGACTTGGCGTCGACCTTCGCTAGGTCCGGATCCTTCTTCGAAGCGTCAAGGGTATTGAAACCCTGTCGGCCACCCCAACCGAAGAGCTTCTCGAAAAACGGCAGCAGGCGACTGTCCTTCACCTGTAGTTGAAAAAAGTCCTCATGCTCGCGTTCCTTGACGGCCATTTCATAGAGGATGGCATCGTGCTTGGTAATCCCGAGAGCATTGAAATAGTCTTTCATCACGATATACTCGCAGACGTTACCACTCTCAAGTCGGCCGGCGAAATAGAGGGGCATGAACCAGCCGATTACATGGCAAGCCGTCGAGATAATACGCCCGATGATATGGTATTTACATTCATACCAGCGGGATACCGGCACACCGTATTCCTGCATCAACGCTAGGACCTCGCGACGATGATTCCACTCGTCCTCCTCGATCTGCTTGACTGCCCGGCGCACCTCGGGGTCACGCAACGAACGAGCGTGTCCGATATAGGCAAAGGCCGCGGCTTTCTCCCCCGAGTAAGCCTGCCGTAAGAGATCCGCCAGTTCTGGCTGAAGCTTCATGGCCATCATTATCGACCCCGCGGCAGACGACCTCAAACCTTGGCTACATTTTTCGAAATCGAGCATTTTTACTTCAAGACCCCATTAGCCGCCTGGCTCTCCGACCAAGCGGGGGCCCGGTCTAGTCATAGACCCACCCGGGGAGTCCAGGTCATGACGCGGTCCCGACCTTACCTTTCTCTCTGGTCTCCCTTGGGACTGTATCCATCCTGCCCTCACCCCGATGAGATTCCCGCTGCTTTGTCTGCTGGCCTTACTGACCCACCTCGGTGCGGAGACGTTGCCGCCACTAAAGGACGGCCAAGTTCCGCAGAACCTCGATGAGCTGTGGGCGGGGTTCAATCCGCTCAAAGAACCCCTCGAGGTCGAGGTGACTAAAGAGTGGGAGCAAGACGGTATCGTCCGTCGGGTCATCCGCTACCGCGTGGGCATCTTCAAAGGCCAGCCGGCGACGGTCGCGGCGTTCTACGCTTTTCCGAAAGGCGCCACGGCCCTGCCCGGACTGATGCACATCCATGGCGGCGGCCAGTCCGCGAATCTCGCGACGGTCGTGACGGACGCGAAGCGTGGTTATGCCAGCCTCTCGCTCAACTGGGGCGGCAACAAGATGACCTTCGCCGATGGCAAGCTCTACGACGGCCTCAATACCGATTGGGGCACGCTCGACGCCACGCACCCGCCCCAGCGTAATTCGGTCAACCACTTTGCCGGTGGCACCAAGCCCGACGCCTTCACCCTCGATCCGGTCGATTCGCCCCGCAACGACAACTGGTTCCTGGTCACGCTCGCCGCCCGCCGCGGCCTGACCTTCCTGCAAAGCCAGCCGCAGGTCGATCCCGCCCGCCTCGGCGTCTACGGCCATTCGATGGGCGGACGCCTCACCACCCATCTCACTGGCATCGATAAACGTGTGCAGGCGGCGGTGCCCTCCTGCGGCGGATCCGGCGACCTGACCGCGACGCTCGACGAGATGCCGGGAGGCCAGCGTTCCAAGGCGACTCCGCTCGCCTTGGCGACGACGTCCGAGAACCCGTACATCGCGCGGCTGAGCGTGCCGACGCTCTGGTTCTCGCCGACCAACGACTTCCACGCGCACATGGACAACATGGCGTGGAACTGGCGCGGCGTCCCCGACTCGCTCCTGCGCCTGAGCATGTCGCCGCACTTCAATCATCGCCACGACCACGCCAGCACGCTCACACAGCACCTGTGGTTCGAGACGCACCTGAAGGGTAAGACCGGGCTCATCCCCACGACGCCCGCCATCGCCATCGAAGCGGGGCGCGTCCCGAAGGTCGTCGTCACGCCGGACCACGCCAAGCCCTGTCAGACCGTCCGGATCTACGTCAGCCAGGATGTCCACGAGCTCACGCGCTTCTGGCGTCGGCTCGAGGTCAAGCAGGTCGACGGACGCTGGATCGCGGAGGCTCCGCTCATGGACCTTTCGCAACCGCTCTTCGCCTACGCCAACGTCGTGTACGCGACCCCGGAAGAATACCGCAAGATGCCGACGACCCCGGGTGTGGCGAACTCGGACACCTATTACTTCAGTTCGCGCGAAGCCTGGGCGACCCCGGCGAAACTCAAGGCCGCGGGCGCGCAGGCGACGGATCAGCCGGAACGACTGCTCACCGCGGACAGCGGTGATTGGGGCGACTGGTATCAGATCAACTGGGGCAACCCCGAGCTGTGGAGCGTGCATACCCGTAAGGTGAAGGATCCCAAGTGGCGCGGGCCGAAGGGTGCCAAACTACGCTTCGAGATCAAAGCCCGCGAGGCCAGCTGGCTCGCCGTGAAATTCGTCAGCAACGATTGGGGCGCTTTCGCTGCCGGACCCAAGGCCGAATACGCCGCCGTCAAGGAACTCAAAGTCACCGACGGCTGGGCGACGGTCGAGGTCGACCTGGCGGACATCCGTCCCATCGGTGCCACCAAGGGAATGCTGGCGGATTGGAGTACCCTGACCGAGATCGGCATCACGCCGAGCATCCCGGGTGAACTCAAGACCCCGGACATGAAAGCGACCAAGGGCTGGACGCGTGGCACCGACCCCGCGATCCGCAACCTGCGCTGGGAAGGCGGGGACTACGGCGCGACGCAGCGGCCGCCCGTGACCTTGACCGAAGCCGAACGCACCAAGGCCTTCAACGATTCCATCAAGGCCTCGCTCGAACAGGAGAAGAAGGATAAGCGATAACGAATAGTTTTTAGCGGCTGGCGGTTAGCGGTTGGCGGTTGGGGAATGCAGGCGCTATGTCGTGACGCGGTCCCGACCCTACCCGAGGCAAGAAGGCAGAACTCAAAGGGAAACCGGAGACCGGATGATTGGCTGGGGGTATTAATGACCGCAGCTTACCTTCCGGTTTCCGGTCTCCCCTTGATTGAATGGCTTGCTTCTCAACGGATCAGCGTGTCGGTAGATCCCCGAGAAGCTCCGCTACGCTTACTTGCAGCAACCCAGCTTGCCGGCGACGAGGTCGGCGGCGCGGGTGAGGAGGTCCTTCTTCGTGGCTTCGTCGGTCGCGGAGGCGGCGAGGAGCTCGAGGGCCTTGAGATTATTCGACTTCACCTGGGCGTGGTGCGCAGCCGAAGAGCGACGACGGGCGAGGAAAAGAACGGCGAGGACAAAGACCAGCTGGGCGACGAAGGATGTCAGGTGCCCGACAATGCGCTCGGCACTGCCGACGTTGCCGGCGGAGGAGTTCCGGATGAACTCGGTGCTGCCGCTGACGAGAACCACCGTCAGGAAGGTCGCAAAAACGAAGAGCACCCGACCCATGAGGCGGTTGCACTTGGCGGCGCGGCAAAAGACTTCGGAAGCAGAGGTCGGAAGGGAGCAGGCCATGATGAGCGGAAGAGTGAGCGACCTGCCTCCGCTGGCAATCCTGCAGTGGGTAGGGTCGGGACCGAGAAGACAAAACTCAAAGGGAAACCGGAGACCGGATAATTGGCTGGGGATATTAATGACCGTAGCTTACTTTCCGGTTTCCGGTCTCCCCTTGATCGATCCGTTTGCCTCGCAGCGGATCAGCATGTCGGCAGAACCCCAAAGACACCGCGCAACCTTGACCTTATCGGCGGCGCCCTTTCAACTCCGGCGTGGCCACGAAGCTCCTGCTCCTCGACTGTGATTCGACCCTCTCCTCCATCGAGGGTATCGACGAGCTCGGCCGCCTGCGCGGGCCGGAGACCTTCAAGACCGTCGAAGACATGACCAACGCGGCCATGGACGGTGGCACGCCGATGGAAGCGATCTTCGCCAAGCGCCTCGACATCATCAAACCGACCAAGGCCGAACTGGAAGCGATCGGCGCGAAGTATATCGCGACGGTCGAACCCACCGCCAAGGCCACGCTGGACCAGCTCCGCGCGGCCGGCTGGAAGATCGCCATCGTCAGCGGCGGCTTCACCCAGGCCATCCTCCCTCTCGCCGCCTATCTGGGCATCGACCGCGTCGAAGCGGTAATCTTACGCTTCAATGCCGACGGCTCGTACGCCGGCTTCGACGAGTCCTGTCCGACCTGCCGGTCCAAGGGCAAGAACGTCGTCGCTCGCCGCCTCCGCGCCGAACACCAGGCCACGCACGTCGTCATGGTCGGCGACGGCGCCAGCGACCTCGAGGTCAAGGGCGATGCCGATAAGGTCATCGGCTTCGGCCGCTACGCCGTCCGCGCCAAAGTGAAAGCAGGCGCCGATGCGTTTATTACGTCGCTGGATCAGTTGCCAGGCGTGGTGGGCTGACGAGGCAGGCAATTAGATGCAGGTGCAAAGGTGCAAATCGGCGTCTTAGGTGCCTGTGCAAAAGTGCAAAGGTGAGAGGCAATCCTGAGGTAGGGCTGACCATCCTTGGTCGGCCGCGGTCGAGCAGGGATGCTCGACCCTACCCAAGACAGGGCACCGAACTAAAGGGAAAACGGAGACCGGTTGGTTAGCTGGGGGCATTAATAACCGCAGCATCCTTCCCGGTTTCCGGTCTCCCTTTGTGACGGTGCCTTTCCTACCCCACCCCTGCCCCTACCCCTTTCTCAACCTTTGCACTTTTGCACTTTTGCACTCAATCTTCCCCCATGCGCTGCCTCCTACCCCTGCTGGCCATCGTCTCGGTCTTTGCCGCTGATGCCCCTGCTCCGCTCCGCGTCTTCCTCCGTTGCGGCCCCAAGAGCCACGGCCCGGGCGCCCATGACCACCCGGCGTTCGCCCGCGACTGGCAGCCGATGCTCACGCAGGCAGGCATGAAGGTTTCCGTCGGCGACGCCGACGCCAAAGGCGTGCAGACCTTCCCCTCGGATGAAGAACTGGCCCGCACCGACGTGCTCGTCATCCACCGTCAAGCGGGCGGTGACTTCAAGCCGGACGAAAAAACCCGCGTCGAGAAGTTCGCCGCGCGCGGCGGCAGCTTCGTGGTGATCCACGCCGGCGCCGTCGCCGGCAACGATGCCTCGGCCGACTTCTACAAAGACCTCGTCGGGGGCTCGTGGCGTCAGAAGGTGACCAAGTGGCGCGAAGGCCCGATGGAACTCAAGTTCGTTGACAAGGAACACGTCATCACGAAAGGCATCGCCGACTTCGGCATGAAGGACGAGATCTACTACGACATGGACCTGCGCGCAGATATCCATGCGCTCGCGACGGCCCCTACGCCCAAGAAGAAAGGTGATGGCTTCGAGGCGCAGACCCAGCTCTGGACGTATGAGAAGCCCGGCGCCCAGCGCGCCTTCGTCTTCATCCCCGGCCACACCTACGTTAATTTCAGCCGACCCGACGTGAAGCTCCTGCTCCTGCGCGGCATCGCTTGGGCGGGACGACAGACGCCGAGCCAACAACTCGAACAGACCGCACTGCTCCAGATCTGCGTGTTTCCAGGTGTGCCCGTGACTCCTCCGGAGAAGAAGTAAGGGCCTAGCAGCCGAGGATTTCGCGGATCTTCGTACGACGGTAACGGAAGATACCTTCCACCTTCTTCTTCACGAACGGATAGGCGACCTCGCCGAACGGCCAGAGCGGCAGCTTGTACAGCACCTCGTCGTCCATCCGCGTCTTACCGCCTTCGTCGGCAAACGTGTGCGTGTGGAACCAGACGGCGTAAGGACCTTTAAGCTGTTCGTCGGCGAAAGCGTAGGGCGGGTCCCAATGGGTGATGCGGGTGCGCCAGCCGAACGGGATACCGCTCATCTTCAGGTCATAATCAATCAGCAAGCCTTGACGCATGACGATCGGCAGAGGGGTCTTGATCCGGAAGCTCAGTTCCGGCGGGGTAATCGCCTGGAGGTTCTCGGCCTTCGAGAAGAAATCAAAGACCTGCTCGATCGGCAGCGGCAGGAGCGTGCTCTCGAAGTAACGGTGAACGCCCGTAGGCAACGAATTCGGCTTCGTGAGGTGGTCGCGGCGATGGGCGCGGATGACGTCGCTGTAATCGGACACGGGTGGTGGCGGTGAAGGCAGGCTGGCCTACCCCGGGCGGGGTGTCAAGGGACGCCCAAGGGGAAAGGGCTTGCCGAAGGGACCGCTCGGGTTTCCCTTGGGGGACATCCTTTCCAATGGCCTCCCCCCATTCTCGTCGCAAGACCACCGGTGCCTTCGGCAACAACAAGCCCCGCGACATCCTGCGCGACTTCACCCGTCCTGAGCCGGCCCCGGTCGACACCACCCCGCGCGAACCCAGCTTCGCGGACAAGCTCATCACCTTCGCCCAGCCCATCCTCGAGCAGGCCGGCGGCAACCACACCGCCGCCAAGGGCGCCATGAACGTCGCCATCCTGATCTGGAACGCGGCCATCGAAGGCGGCCCCAAGATTCAAGATGCCAAGGCTACCCTCGCCAAGCTACCTGGCGCCACCGGCGAACAGGTCGAGGAACTCGTCACCACCATGGTCGCCCGCAAGACCGAGCTCTACCCCGAGGAAAAGATGATCGTCACCAATTTCATCCTGAAGTTCAACCACAAGCGCGGCGCCCAGTTCCGCGTCTCGGCCGTCAACATCAACCCGGAAGGCGTCAAGAAGGCCGACCTTTCGGACATGGTGAAGGTCACGGCCTGATTCGAAGTTTCCCGTTTGCGGTGGCCGGGGTTTCGGGCTGAATGACTCTGCCCATGCCCACCGTCGTCCTCCGCAACGCCGAAATCATCAACGAAGGCCGTCGCCTCCGGGCCGACGTCCTACTCCGCGACGGACGCATCGAGCGCGTCGGGACCATCCCCACCGGCACGCAGGCCGACCAGGAATACGACCTCACCGGTAAGCTCCTCCTCCCCGGCCTGATCGACGACCAGGTGCATTTCCGTGAGCCTGGCCTGACGCATAAGGCCTGTATCGCCAGCGAAGCCCGCGCCGCCGTCGCCGGTGGCGTGACGTCGTTCATGGAGATGCCGAATACGAACCCTCCCGCGACCACGCACGCGGAACTCGAAAAGAAATACGCCATCGGCGCGGCCACCTCGGTCGCCAACTACTCCTTCTTCTTCGGCGCCACGAACACCAACGTAGAAGCCATCAAACGCATCGACCCGCGTAACGTGTGCGGAGTGAAGATTTTCATGGGCTCCTCCACGGGAGACATGCTCGTCGACAGCGTCGCCACCCTCGAAGGCATCTTCCGTCACGCGCCCACCATCATCCTGACGCACTGCGAGGACACCCCGCGCATCAAGCTCGCCGAAGCCGCCGCCAAGGCCAAGTGGGGCGAAGACGTACCTGCCGGCGAACACCCCCGTATCCGCGATGTCGAGGCTTGCTACGCTTCCTCGTCGATGGCGGCCGAACTGGCCAAGCGTCACGACGCGCGTCTGCACATCCTGCACATCACCACCGCCAAGGAACTCTCGCTCTTCAGCGCCGCACCGCTCAAGGGCAAGCGCCTGACCGCCGAAGCCTGCGTGCACCATCTCTGGTTCGCCGAAGAGGACTACGCCCGCCTCGGCCACCAGATCAAATGCAACCCGGCGATCAAGACATCCGCCGACCGCGCCGCCGTGCGCGCCGCCGTGGCGTCCGGCGTCATCGACGTCATCGCGACCGACCATGCCCCGCACACGTGGGAGGAGAAATCGCAGACCTACTTCAAAGCCCCGTCCGGATTGCCGCTCGTGCAACATTCCCTCCAGGTACTGCTCGATCTGGTCGCGCAAGGCGCCTTCACGCTCGAGACCGCCGTAGAACGCGCCTGCCACGCCCCGGCGACCCTCTTCGGCGTCGAGAAGCGCGGGTTCATCCGCGAAGGCTACTGGGCCGACCTCGTCGTCGTGGACCCCAAGAAGCCGCACACCGTCAGCAAGGCTGGCCTCCTCTACCAGTGCGGCTGGTCGCCCCTCGAAGGCCACACTTTCAGCAGCACCATCGAGCGTACCTTCGTCAACGGCGTCTGCGTCTACGAAGATGGCAAGATCCGCGCCGATGCGCCGAAGGGGATGAGGTTGAGCTTCGACGGGAACAGCCGCTGAAGAGCGGCGGCAGAACAGAGGACTGAGTGGAGCGCTGAGTTGAATCTACTCAATCCAGTCCTCAACGCTGTCCTCCATTCAGTCATCGACGCCGCCCTCTTCTCTTGTTGTCACTTTACCCCCCTGCCCCCTAGTTTCGGGTCGTGTTCACCCTGCTTAAGACCGATACGACGACGGCCGCCCGCCTCGGCTTACTGAAGACCCCCCACGGGGAGATCCGCACGCCGGTCTTCATGCCAGTCGGCACCCAGGCCACGGTCAAGGGGCTCTCCCCTCAGCAGGTCGCCGAGACGGGTGCCCAGATCCTGCTCAGCAACACCTACCACCTGAACCTCCGCCCGGGCCGCGAGATCGTCCGCGCCGCCGGCGGCCTTCATAAGTTCATGCACTGGGATAAGCCGATTCTGACCGACAGCGGCGGCTTCCAGGTCTTCTCGCTGGCAAAGCTCCGAACAATCACCGACGAGGGTATTCATTTCAGCTCCCACCTCGACGGCAACAAGCTGTTCCTCGACGTGAAGGACTGCTTCGACATCCAGGATGCGCTCGGGTCCGATATCGCCATGGTGCTCGATGAGTGCCCACCCTACCCCTGCGAGCGCGCCGCGTGCGAAGTCGCGGTGAACCGCTCCATCCGCTGGGCCAAGGAAATGCTCCAGCTCGCCAAGGACAGCGGCTTCCTCGCCTCGGGCCGTCACCTCTTCTGCATCAATCAGGGCTCGGTCTACGATGACCTACGTATCCGCTGCGCCGAAGAGCTCAGCGGCCTCGATTTCCCCGGCCACGCCATCGGCGGCGTGAGCGTCGGCGAGCCCGAGGAACACATGCTCCATCAGGTCGGTCTCGTCGCGCCCCTCCTGCCCAAGAACAAGCCACGCTACGTCATGGGCGTCGGCACGCCGCCCCAGTTGCTCCGCATGGTCGCGCTCGGCGCTGACATGTTCGACTGCACGATGCCGACCCGCATCGGTCGCCACGGCGGCGCGTTCACGCCCGACGGCCCGATCAGCGTAAAACACCTGCGCTACCGCGACGACCACCGTCCGCTCGTGGAAGGCATGGACAATTACACCTGCCGCCATTTCTCGCGCGCTTACCTGCGTCACCTGCATCATGCCGGCGAACAGCTCGGCGGAACGTTGCTGGCGCTGCATAACATCCACTTCTTGCAGGACCTCATGGCCCAGGCCCACGCCCATATCGCCGCAGGCGACTTCGCCTCTTGGTCCAAGTCCTGGTGCGAACGTTACGAAGCCGGCGCGAAGGACGAGATACCGGCGGACTAGACGCAGAACTCAAAGGGGAACCGGAGACCGGTAGGCTGGCTAGGGCATTTAATAACCCCAGCCAATCATCCGGCCTCCGGTCTCCCTTTGAATTTGAATCTCTGCATCGAGGTAGGGTTGAGCGCCTCGCTCAACCGCGGTTGACCAAGGGTGGTAAGCCCTACCCAACGCAGCTATGTCGTGACGCGGTCCCGACCCTACCCGATCCCGGAGCCGATAGCCGATGACGGAGATACCGAAACCCGAATGGCTGATGCGCCGATGGCCGCCACCCGTCACCTTGCATGCAGGCTACTGGGGCAGCAGGCGGATGCGATGTCATCGCATCCCTACCCTTTGGATCCCGCCACCCGCCACCTGAAGCGCGCCTTATCCATTCAGTCCTCCATTCAGTCCTCAACGCAGTCCTCTATTCAGTCCTCTCGCGGAATACCTCTATGTGGTGACGCGGTCCCGACCCTACCTAACACAGCCCTAGCCCTGCCCCTCTCTTTAGTCGCAGACTAAAGAGAAAAACTCTCCCCGCAGGAACAACTGGCCTTGGCGTTCGGATTGGAGAACTTGAAGCCTCCACCGATCATCTTGTCCGAATAATCCAACTGCGTACCACGGAGGTAGAGGGCCGACTTCGGATCGACCAGGACCTCGACCCCTTCCGAGCGGACGAGGATGTCGGCCGGCTTGGCCTCGCCCACGAAGCGCATCTTGTAAGAGAGCCCGTTGCAACCTCCCCCAGAGATCGAGACCCGCAGGAAACCGCCCTGGGCTTCGCGGGTGGCCAAAGCGCGGACCTTCCCCCCGGCCGGAGCCGTCAGACGGATCAGACGCTCGTCGGCGACGCGCGGGCTGGCGACTGCAGTGGTGGTGTCCATCTTTCGATAGGATTGTGACGAACCTGACCAAAGACAAGCCACCACGCGGATAAGGCCCCCTCCCCCTAAGGAAAACAGGCTTGCCCGGCTCCCTCCCCGGAGGGATATGATGCTTTCCCGGGTAACGGTCGCGTAGCTCAGTTGGTTAGAGCGCAGCATTCACATTGCTGAAGTCACAGGTTCAAGTCCTGTCGCGACCACCACCCGAGGTCTTCTCGAAGCGACGTCACTTGGCCTCGTTTCTATTAGTTTATAATATTAGGTGCCAGATTGTAATTAGATGTTCCCAGCAAACTGTCGCTTAATTATTCCTAAGGCTCATCGATGTCGCCTCCTGCGGGGCCAGCCCGTCGATCTCCCTTCTTTTCCCCTGCCCACCTTCCGCCTCAGATGTCCGAATCCTCCAAGCTTCCCGACAACCTCTCCGAACTTCTCGCCCATCTCCACGAACGTCAGGAGAAACGCGGCAACTGCACGATGAAAGATCGGGCCGAGCTCTGGCTGCGCCACGGTGGCGAGAATCTGGACATCAGCCCGCCCAACTTCCATCACGCCCTCGCGACCTGGCTGGCGAACGCCGGCCTCGTACAAAAAGACAAGGCTCAAGACGTGGCCGCAGTACTCTACTGCCTCGGGGTCACTAACTCGAACAACCTCTTCCAGAAAGTGAATCAAGGGAAACTCGTGACGATGGGTATCGGTAAGAATGGTCGCCGTAACGCCAAGGGGCAGCGAAAAGCC
>DBCR01000018.1:93332-103468 GCA_002293125.1 Opitutia bacterium UBA953 | reverse complement strand
ACTTAGGGGTGACGACCCCGCCGAACCCGTTGACATCGACCCGGGGCTTCGGATGATGGCGGCATGAGCCGGCATCAGCAGAGGCGTCAGCAAGAAGTGGCCCGCGCCCGTTCCTTCCTGGAACGACGCATGAACGACCTGCGTTCGCGGCTTGGTCTCAAGGCCGACGCCGTCCCCCTGCCCGGCGAAGCCGCCTACGAGGACACCGAAATCGGCCGCGCCCCGGGCCAATTACCGGCCGCCTCCCCCTTTGAGTCCACCGCCCCGACCAAGTTCCGGGTCATCTCCTACGACGAGAACAGCTGTAAGGTAGACGAGTTCTCCGACCTGGACTCCGTCGGCCGCTACGCCGGCAAGCCAGGGATGGTCTGGATTCAAGTCCTCGGCATCACCGACCCCCAGATCGTCCACATCGTCGGCGCCTTCTTCGACATCCCGATGCTGGCGCAGGAAGACATCCTGACGGCCACCTCCCGCCCGAAGTTCGAGGAACACGGCGACAAGCTCCTCGCCATCGCCCGCGCGGTCCGCATCGGCGTCGAAGAAGATACCCCGCGCGGCCAGCAGATCTCCATCGTCGCCGCCCAGAACTGGGTCATCTCCTTCCACGAAAACGACGAGAAGGTCTTCGAAGCCGTCGAGAAACGCATCGCCGACAACAAAGGCAATATCCGTAAGTGGCACGCGGGCTACCTGATCTACTCCCTCCTCGACACACTCGTAGACCGACTGCTCTACCAGACCGAAGAGATCGAGGACGCCACGACCGAGCTCGAAGACTCGATCCTCAAAGGCACCGACGACTGGGACCTCAACGAGGTCTACCGCCTTAAGCGCATCGTCGTGCGTCTCAGCCGCCTCGCCCAGCCCCTCAAGGACATGGTCAGCGTCCTCGAACACTACGAGCACCCCTTGCTGCCGACGACCTTGGACATGTACCTGCGAGACCTGTATGACCACGCGATCCGCGCGGCCGACCGCATCGAGCACGCCCGCATGATCCTGCAGGACCTGCAGGAATACCACCACACCCAGCAGGAACGAAAGACCAACGAAGTCATACGTGTGCTGACGGTGATGAGCTCGGTGTTCATCCCCCTGACCTTCCTCGTAGGCCTCTGGGGCATGAACTTCCACTTCATGCCGGAAATCCATACGGCTTGGGGCGAGAAATATGGCTACTTCCTGGCGCTAGGCTCCATGGGCGCCCTCGCGACGGGCATCATCATCTGGATGAAGCGGAAGCGGTGGTTCTGAGGGCGCGAAGCGCCCACAGGGTAGAGGACAGAATTGATCGCTGAGTGGAGGACTGAATGGAGGTCTGAATGGATGAAGTGCTCATCTTTGGGCTGCTCTATCAATTCAGTCCTCAACTCAGCCCTCCATTCCGTCCTCCACGCAGTCCTCTATTCGGCGCCTCACGCACAATCCTGGGCGTCGACGTCGATGACGTCGATGACCTCGTCATCGCCGAGGATCTTGGCGCGCAACGGTAAGATCGCCGACAAGAGCGACTTCACGCCGGTGACGAGATACCAGATGTGTACGCGGTGCTGATCCTGAACCTTCTCGAACGGACACGGGGCCGGGCCGCGGATCTCGCAAAGGCCCGGGTGCAGTCGCTCGAGTTCCTTGACCCACGCGTCGGCGACGAAGTTCACCTTCTCGGCGTTGCGGCCGCGGAAGACGTGGCGGACGAGATGGCGGTCCGGCGGGTAACCGAATTCAGCGCGCTTCTCGAGCTCGGCGGCCGCGAAGCCATGGAAATCCAGTCGCTTGGCGAACTGGATCGGGTCGGAGGCGGGCTGGAAGCTCTGCACGACGACGACGCCCTCGAGGTCACCACGACCCGCGCGACCGGCGACCTGGGTGAGCAGCTGAAAGGTACGTTCGGCGGCGCGGAAATCCGGCAGCTGCAACGAAAGGTCGGCGTCGATGATGCCCACCAGCGTCACCCGCGGGAAGTCGAGGCCCTTGGCGATCATCTGCGTGCCGAGGAGCATGTCATATTTGCCCGCGCGGAAGTCCGAGAGGACCTTACGGAAGAGGTCTTTCTTGCCCATGGTATCCGCGTCGATGCGAGCCACGCGGGCGCGGGGGAAGAGCTGGGCGATGGTCTCCTCGACCTTCTGGGTGCCGTAGCCCTTCCAGCGGACCTTCGGCGAGCGGCAGCTCGGGCAGAGCACCGGGGCGCGTTCCTGATGGTTGCACAGGTGGCAACGGGCGGTGTCGTCGGTGCGATGGAGCGTCAGCGAGACGCTGCAGCGCTTGCACTGGACGGCCTCGCCGCAATCCGGACAAACGAGGGATCGTGAATGACCGCGGCGGTTCAGGAACAGGATCGTCTGCTCGCGTCGCTCGAGGCGGGCGCGGATACCGTCGGTCAGTTCGCGGGACAGGATATGCTGGCCCTTCGAGTGCAGGACCTCGCGACGCATGTCCACGATCCGGAAGGCCGGCATCGGACGGTCGTCGACGCGCTTGGTCATCACGTCCAACGCATAGCGTCCGGCCGTCGCGTTCTTCCAGGTCTCGAGCGAAGGCGTGGCTGAACCCAGCACGCAGGCCGCGCCGAGGACCGAGGCACGCATCACCGCGACGTCGCGGCCGTGATACATCGGCGTCTCACCCTGCTTGAAGGAAGGCTCATGCTCTTCGTCGACCACGATGAGACGCAGGTTCGGGAGCGGGGCAAAGACCGCGGAACGGGCGCCGACCACCACCCTCGCCTGCCCCAGCGACATCGCCATCCACGCGTCGAAACGCTCGCCCGCGGAAAGATGGCTATGCCAGACGACTACCTTGGCGCCGAGGTCGGCGAGGCGGGAACGAAGACGCCCGACCGTCTGCGGCGTGAGCGCGACTTCCGGGACGAGGAAGATCGCCGAGCCGCCTTCGGCCACGACCTTACGGATGAGCGCCACATAAACCTCGGTCTTACCCGAGCCCGTGACGCCATGGAGCAGATGCGCCCGGAAGGCCTTCGCATCGAGCGTCTGCGTCACCGAGGCGACGGCGGCGACCTGCTCAGGATTCAGCGTGTGACCAGCCGAGGCGATGGTCTCCCCTTCGGCATAAGGGTCGTCATAGGCGACGCGCCAGAGCACGCTGGTGTCTTCCTTGACCGTACCAGCCTTGATGAGAGCGTCGACGGCCTGCTGGGCGACGCCGAGTCCGTCGACCATCTTCGAGCGGTCGGCAGGCTCCTTCTGCGCGGAAAGATAATCAATGACCTGCGCCTGGCGCGGGGCCTTCTTACGAAGCTTTGCTAATGTTTCGGCTTCGGGCGGGGCGATGAGCGTCAAGAGTCGGCGCAGCACCGGGCGGACGCCTTTGCGGATGGCGGCGGGCAAGACGGTCTCGAGCACCGAATTAAGGCCGCAGCCGTAGTAGCCCGCCATCCATTCAGCCAGCTTGCAACAGTCCGGCGTCATCACCGGCTGCTCATGCTCAAGTGAAATCACGCTGCGGAGCTTTGCGGAGGGTGGCGGCTCAGCGGGATATTTCCAGACCACGCCGATGCTCGTGCGACCACCGAGCGGCACGCGCACCAGCTGTCCTACCTGCAGGATATCCTTCAGGCCCGCCGGTACCGTGTACGAGTAAGCCCGGGCCCCGCCGTCAAACGGGACCACCTCGGCGACGCCGGGTTCGATTTCTCCGAAGAGATCAGGCACGGGGGGAGGTTCGCCGAAGCAAAGCAGGGATTCAAGCGAGGGTTGCCGACACCGCCTGATTTACGCTCAGGCGTGGATATCGGTCGTCGGGACGCCGGAATGGGCCGCGATGCGGGCGCACATCAAGGCCCAGAAGCAACCAATGCAATTGGCCACGACCAACTGGAGGTCGGTGGGCATGCTGTAGAAGATCAGCGTACCCGGGAGCCAGACGAAGTAGTTCGTGAGTAGATTCGGCAGGACCAACCGGCGATACCAGCCCGGGCCCATCGCCGCGCGCAGGCGGGCGGTGTCCCAGCCGCAATCCTTCCAGAGGTGCGAGATAGCGTTGAACGGAGCTCCGATGAAGATCGTGAAGCCCGCCATATCCACGAGGACCTTCAGGAGGACGGTCCGCAGGTTAGCTTCGCTACCGAACCAGGCGGCCTGCAGGGTGTAGAAATAACTTACCAGCATCCCCATCAGGGCCCACCAGACCATGCTATGAAGGAGGTCGCGGAAGGGATGCGCCGGCCGCAACCCAGGGAAGACCATGCGGAAGCACCAAGGGATCAGACCAGAGGTGATGGCCGTGCAGATCGCGGCAAAGGCCATCGGATTGGCCGCGTTGATGGCACCGATACGATTAAGAGCCGTGGCGACTTCCGGGACATTGTAGTAGGCGACAACCAAGCCAGCGGCCGCCAACATGATGACTACCAGAGGAAGGGCGATGTCGCGGAGGGCCTTGATGCCGGCGGTCAGCGGCGAAGCGGAAGAGTCGCTCATGCGAGGAACTTGCGGAGCAGCTGGTCGATCAGGACAGGGTTAGCCTTGCCCTGCGTGCGCTTCATAATCGGACCTTTGAGCGCATTGATGGCCTTCTCGTTGCCCGCGCGGTACTCGGCGATGGACTTCGCCACGGCCGGATCGGCGATGACTTCCTGGACGATCTTCTCGAGTTCGCCGGTGTCGCTATTCTGGCGGAGGCCCTTTGCATCTACAATGGCGGCGGCATCCCGACCCGACGTGAACATCTCGGCAAAGACTTCCTTGGCCTGCTGCTTGGAGATGACGCCTTCATCCGTCAGCTTCACTAAGCCAGCGAGCTGCGCCGGCTTGATCGGGCAGGACTCCAGCGAGACCGGAGCGGTCGCCGAAGCGGCAAGGTCGCGGAGGAGGTCGTTGGCGACGAGGTTGGCGATGCCCGACGGATTGGTCGGGTGCGCGGCCACGGCGGCCTCGAACCATTCGGCGAGGGCGCGGTCGTTCACGAGCACCGAGGCGGCGGTGTAAGGCAGGCCGAGCTTCTCGACGTAGCGACGCTGGCGGTCGTAAAGGTTCTCGGGGACCTGCTTCGCGAGGCGCGCGACGGTCTCGCGGGAGATCTTGAGGGTCGGGATGTCCGGATCCGGGAAGTAACGGTAGTCGTGCGCGTCTTCCTTGTCGCGCAGGACGTAACCGCGGGCGAGTTCGGCGTTCCACCCGCGGGTCTCCTGCGTGATCGAACGGCCGGCTTCGAGTTCGCGGATCTGACGGGCGGTCTCGTAGATCACCGTGTCGCGGACGCTCGAGATCGAGTTGAGGTTCTTGGTCTCGGTACGGGTGCCGAGCTTCTCGGCGCCACGACGGCGGATAGAGACGTTACAGTCGCAACGCAGCTGGCCCTTTTCCATGTCGCAATCAGCGACGCCTGCCTGGGTGAGCATCGCGACGAGCGAGCGCAGGAAAGCTTCGGCTTCGGCCGAGGAACGAAGGTCCGGCTCGGTGACGATCTCGAGGAGCGGCACGCCGGCCCGGTTATAGTCGACCAACGAGCCGCTGCCCGCGTGGCTGAGCTTACCCACGTCCTCTTCGAGGTGCGCGTGGTGGATACGGATGAACTTATGCTCGCCCATCACATTGCGCGAAGCGCCCGGGAGTTCGATCTCGACCTGGCCGCCGACGACGACCGGGAAATCCTTCTGGGTGAGCTGATAGTTCTTCGGGTTATCCGGGTAGAAATAGTTCTTACGATCCCAGGAACAGTGCTCCGGAACCGACGCTCCGACGACCAACCCGAAGAGGATGGATTTCTCGACCGCCTCGCGATTCACCACTGGTAGCGTACCAGGGAGACCGAGGACGACGGGATCGACCTGCTCGTTAGGTTCCTTGCCGAAGCCCCAAGGGGACGACGCGAACACCTTGGCCCGGGTGTGCAGCTGGACGTGGACCTCGAGGCCGATGACGACTTCCCAATCAGAAGGTGCGTTGCTCATAGGGCGGCTTGCTGGTGGGCATAACCATGGGCGGCCTCGAAGAGACGGCCCGCGGCGAGGAGCTTGGCTTCGGAGAGCGGTGCTCCGACCAGATGGAAACCGACCGGCAGGTGGCCGGACTTGCCGCAAGGTACCGAGATCGCCGGGAGGCCGGCCAGGTTGGCGGGAATCGTAAAGATATCCTCGAGATAGAGTTGGAGAGGATCCGAGGCTTTCTCGCCGACCTTGAAGGCGGGTGTCGGGACGGTCGGGGTAAGCAACACGTCGACGCCGGCGAGAGCGGCGAGGTATTCGGCGCGGATCTTGGCGCGGGCACGGAGCGCGCGGACGTAATAAGCGTCGGCGTAACCAGCGCTGAGCACGAACGTTCCGAGCAGGATGCGGCGCTTCACTTCCGGGCCGAAACCTTCGGAGCGGCTCGCCGTCATCATCTCGACCGGCGTACCGGCCGCGGCGGAGCGGTGGCCGTAACGGACGCCGTCATAACGACCGAGATTCGAAGAAGCTTCGGCGGTCGCGACGACGTAATAGGTCGGCACCGCGAGGTCGGCGGAGGGCAGTTCGGCTTCGGAGATCGCGCAACCCTGGGCGCGGTAGAATTCGACGGCGGCATTGACCGCGGCGGCGACCTCGGGCGCGACACCCTTACCGAGGAAGCCCTTCGGAATGCCGATGCGGAGCTTCTTGGCGTCACCAGCCGGCGTGAGCCCGCGGTCGGACGGGCCGAAGCAGGTCATATCACGCGCGTCGGCCGAGGATAGCGCATTGAGGAGGAGTTCGCAGTCTTCGATGCTGCGGGCCATCGGGCCGATCTGGTCGAGTGACGATGCGAAAGCCACGAGACCGAAGCGGGAGATCAGGCCGTAGGTGGGCTTCAGGCCGACCACGCCGCAATGCGAGGCGGGCTGGCGGATGGAACCACCGGTATCGGAACCGAGCGAGAGCGGCACCAGGCCGGCCGCGAGGGCCGCGGCGCTGCCGCCGGAAGAACCGCCCGGGATACGGGCGAGGTCCCAAGGATTGAACGTCTTGCGGAGCGCCGAGTTCTCGGTGGAGGAACCCATCGCGAACTCGTCCATATTCAGACGACCGTAGAGGATCGCGCCGGCGGCACGGAGGCGTTCAGCGACATGCGAGTCGTAAGGAGAGACGAGCGGCGCGAGCATCTTGCTTGAGCACGTGAGCGGCTGACCTTTCACCGCGATGTTGTCCTTGATCGCGACCGGGATGCCTTCGAGCGGACCCCTGCCCTGCCCGGCCTTGCGGCGGGCATCAGAGGCGTCGGCCTGAGCGAGCACGTCAGCTTGGTCGAGATGCGTGAAAGCCCCGACCTTGTCGTTCACCCTCTGATAGCGGGCGATGAGCGCTTCGCAGAGGGCGCGGGACGTGAGCGTACCGGCCGCGAGGCGGCGGCCGAGTTCGGCGGCGGAAAGCGTATGGAGCGCGTCGGCCATGGCTTACGATTCGTCGTCCACGACGCGCGGGACGGAGATCTGCCCATCGCGCGAGGCGGGGGCGATACGCGTGACGGCTTCGGCGCCGAGGACGGGACCTGGTTCATCGGAGCGGAGCGCGGCTTCGTTGACGACACGGGCGTCGTCGATCGTCGCGGGCAGGTCGGCGTCGGCGAGCGCCTGGAAGTGACCCAGGATCTGGTTGAGCTGCGACGAGTAGAGAACCTTCTCCTCGGCCGTTAGGCTGAGGCGGGCGAGCTTCGCGAGGTGGTCGATGTCGAAACCTTCGGCCATGATGATCAGCGGCGGACGGTCCAGCCGGCGCCCTTCTCGAGCGTCGCGATGACCACGCCGAGGGCTTGATTGGTTTCTTCGTCCGTGAGCGTCCGGGCCGTATGGCGCCAGCGGATTTCGAAGGCCAGGCTGCGGTGGCCTTCAGGCAGACCCGGGCCGGTGAAGACGTCGAAGCAGTTGACCGACTCCAGCGCGAACTCCTTACCGGCCGCCTTGGCGGCGCCTTGGCGGACACGGCTTTCGACTTCGGCGGCGGCGACGTCGAGTGGCACGATGACCGCGACGTCCTTCGTGACGGGCGGTAAGGAAGAGAACGCTTCGAAGCGGGGGATCTTGCGGGCTTCGGCGAAAGCCGAGCGGGGGAAGCAGACTTCGCCGGCGATGACGGAGCTCTTCAGGCCGAGGGAACGCGTCCAGCGGAGATCGAGGACGCCACAGGCGCCTTCCGCGGCGCGGCCACGGTCGACGAGGGCGGCGGCGTGATCGGCCTGCCAGAGACCACCGGAGGCGGCGGCAAACGAAAGACGGACCGAGGCGACGCCTGCGAGCGCCGCGGCATCCTGCAGAAGGCGCTTCGCGCGAAGGCCGTCGAAGGCCTCACGGGACTTCCAGGAACGCGTCACCGGTTCGGCGACGATCGCGAAGGCAACCGAGATGAATTCGCGCACGGTGCCGTCAGCCTGCGGACGGAAGACCGTACCGACTTCGAAGAGACCGCGCGGATCGGCGTGCACCGAGAGGTTAAGCGCAAGCCCGCCGGCGAGGCCCGGGACGAGCGACGCACGGAGGTGCGTCTGTTCGGCGGTCAGCGGATTATCCATCGCGACCAAGGCGGCCTTATCGGCGCCGAGCGTGCGTTCGAGTTCCGCGGCGTCGCGGAGCGAGTAGTGGCAGCACTCCGTAAAACCGGCGCCGACGAGGCGGGCGGAGACTTCGCGGGTGAAGACGGACGTCAGCGCATCTTCGTCGCCCGGGAGCGGGGCGATCGGACGGCCGGCGGGCACCTTGTCGGTGCCGTGGATACGGATGAATTCTTCGACGAGGTCGATGGGACGGGTCACGTCGGAACGGAACGAAGGCACCAGCACCGAGAAGCCGGTGGCGGAGGCCTTCACTGTGAAGCCAAGGCGGGCGAAGGCCGCGGAGACATCGGCGTCGGCGATCGGCGTACCGAGCTTAGCCGCGACGTAGCCAACGGGCAGCTCGATGGTCACGTCTGCGCGCGGGGGCTTACCGACGGCGACGGCGGGACCAGCCGGCTGGGCACCGGCGAGTTCGATGAGGAGATCCGTGGCGAGGCGCGAGGCGAGCTCGACGCCGGCCGGATCCACGTCACGGGCAAAGCGATGGGAAGAGTCGGTCGAGACGCCGATGCGGCGGGCGACGCGGCGGATTTCGCCGGGGCGGAACCAAGCGGCTTCCAGCAGGACGTCGGTCGTAGAATCGGTCACGCCGGAATCGACGCCACCCATCACGCCGGCGACGACGAGCGGGCGCTGGGCGTCGGCGATGACGCAGACACCGGTCTCGAGCTTCACCTTCTTGCCGTCGAGCAGCACGATCTCTTCGCCTTCGCGGGCCGGGCGGGCCTCGATACCTTCGGAAATCTTCTTCGCATCGAACGCGTGGAGCGGTTGGCCCAGTTCGAGCAGCACCCAGTTCGTGATATCGACCACGTTGTTGATCGGACGGAGGCCAGCGGCCTCGAGGTCGCGACGAAGCCATTCCGGGCTCGGGCCGACCTGCAAGTTCTTCAGCGTGCGCAGCGTGTAGTAAGGGCAGAACTCGGAGGACGAGCGGACGAACTTCACTGCGTCGGCGGCGGAAGGTGCGGCGGCGAGGCCGGCCGGCGTCTTCACCGTGAGCGGCTTCAGCGTCAGGCCAAGCGCAGCGGCGAGGTCGCGGGCGACGCCGCGGATGCCGAGGCAATCACCGCGGTTAGGCGTGACCGAGATTTCGAGCACCGTATCCGGCGCGCCGAAAAGGGAATTGAGCGGCGTGCCCGGGGCCGGCTGACGCGGCGTGAGGATGAGCAGACCGTCCTCGCCTTTGCCGAGGCCGAGTTCTTCGGAGGAGCACATCATGCCCGCCGAGTCGACGTCACGGAGCTTCGAGACCGAGATCGTGAAACCGCTCGGCATCACCGTGCCTGGGAGAGCGACCGGGACCCGGTCACCTGCCTTGAAGTTCTTCGCACCGCAGACGATCTGGCGGATCGCGCCATCACCCACGTCGACCTGACAGACGCTGAGACGATCGGCCTTCGGATGCTTGTCGAAAGACTTGATCTCACCGACTACCACGAGCGGTAGCGGGGCGAGGCCGAAGGTCGTGACCGACTCCACCTCGAGGCCGAGCATCGGGAGGACTTCCGCGACGCGCTCGGCGGTGACGCCGGCGAGGTCGAGGTGACGGGAGAGGGCTTGGAAAGAGACTTTCATGGCTTAGGCGAACTGGCGCAGGAAGCGCGT
>DBCR01000018.1:86663-93318 GCA_002293125.1 Opitutia bacterium UBA953 | reverse complement strand
TCGTTGTTGTAGAAGTGGCGGATGTCGTCGATGCCGTGGACCAGCATCGTGATGCGTTCGAGGCCGAGGCCGAAGGCGAGGCCCGACCATTCGTTCGGGTCGAGGCCGCAGAGTTCGAGCACCTTCGGGTCGACCAGGCCGCAGCCCATGATCTCGAGCCAACGGTTGGAGAGGCGACCCAGGTTAGGCGAGCGGAGGTCCATCTCGAAGGACGGTTCCGTGAAGGGGAAGAACGACGGGCGCAGGCGAATCTCGGCATCGGCGCCGAAGGTTTCCTTGACGAAGAAGTCGAGCACGCCGCGGAGATCGGCGAGCGTGACGTTGCGATCGATCCAAAGACCTTCGACCTGGTGGAAGTTGGCGGAGTGCGTCGCGTCGACCGCGTCACGGCGGAAGCAGCGACCCGGGGCGACGATGCGGAACGGCGGCTTGCGCGAGAGCATCGTGCGGACCTGCACGCTGGACGTGTGCGTGCGGAGGAGGATCGCCTCGTCGGCCTTGCGGGGCGCGTCGGCGGAGCGGAACGCCTTCGGCATGTAGAGCGTATCCTGCATATCGCGGGCCGGGTGATCGGCCGGCGTGTTGAGGGCGTCGAAGCAATGCCACTCCGTCTCGACCTCAGGGCCGTCGGCGACGACGAAGCCCAGCTTACGGAAGGAGGCGAGGATGCGTTCACGGGTGCGGGAGAGCGGATGGAGCGAGCCGGCCGGAGCGTCGGGGCTCGGGAGGGTCGGGTCGACGGACGCGCCGAGGGCGGCGGCGATTTCGGAGTTCTCGACCTTGACCAGAAGTGCGGCGAGGAGTTCTTCGACGGACTTCTTCGCCTCATTGATGAGCTTACCCACGACCGGGCGTTCTTCCTTTGAGAGGGTGGCCATTCCCTTCATCACCTGGGTCAGGGAGCCATTGGGGCCGACGACGCGCGCCTTGAAGGCTTCGAGCTCGGCGCGGCTGGCGACGGCGGAGGCTTCCTGGGTGGCGGCGGCGACGAGTTGGGCGAGCTGCTGCTGCATGGGTTGATTTGTGCGTTGGAGGGGATAATCGGCAAGCGAAAGCACCGTAAAACAAAGAAGCCCCGGAGGGCCGGGGCTTCGTGAAGGGACGTTAAGTCGTCTTAGACGAGCGCGGCCTGGGCCTTCTTGACGATCGCTTCGAAAGCGGGGGCGTCATGGATGGCCAGTTCGCTCAGATTCTTACGATCCATCGTGATGTTGGCCTTTTTCAGACCAGAGATCAGACGGCTGTAGGAAATGCCGAGGGGACGGCAGGCGGCGTTGAGACGCACGATCCAAAGCTGGCGGAACGTCGACTTGTTCTTGCGGCGGTCGCGATAAGCGAACTTCTGCGCGCGCTGAACGGCCTCGAGGGCGTAGACGTACAGACGGGATTTGTTTCCGAAGTAGCCCTTAGCGGCTTTGATCGCGCGCTTCTTTCGGGCCTTGGTGGCCGGGCCATTGGTTGCTCTAGGCATGTTGGTATTTGGTTTTGGTTTTGGTTAGATGGCCTCGGGGTCGCCTTAATGAACACCCGTTCGGCCAAAAAGTAGATCGCCGGTTTAGGCGAAAGGCATGCTGGCCAGCATCTTCTTCTCGAAGCCGGAGTCGACGCGCTTGGACTTGTTGGCGCGACGACGCTGCTTGCGGGACTTGGAGCTCAACAGGTGGCGGCCATTAGGGGAACGGCGCATCACTTTGCCGGTACCGGTCACTTTGAAGCGCTTGGAGACTGACTTGCGGGTCTTTTGCATGGCGGAAAGGGTCGGAACAAAGGGCGTCCGAGGGGACTTGTAAAGGGGAAAGGGCTGAGGGAGCGGAGATGGGCCCACTTTCCGGCAAGCGGCGGATCGGGCTGGCCGTTTGACAATCTGGGCCAAGCCCACTCCCCTGCCATGTAACCAAACCTAAAAACCATGCTTTCCCTAAGAAAAAAGCCTAAACTGACTTTCAAAGTAGATGCCTTGGTGGACGGCAAGCCTGTCAATGGGCCGTTTGCTGCCCTCCTCGACGGTCCGACCATCGTTTCCGTCTATATGCGCAACAACACGTCCGCCTGCGACAAACAGGCCGCCGAGATGGGTAAAAACGAGAAAGCCATTGCTAGACAAGGGTTTAGGTTAATTGCCGTCTCCCGGGATACCTGTGCCTCCCACACCAAGTACGCCGCTAAGCACGGGTATAAGTTCACCCTGGTTGCAGACCCGGAAGACCTCTTCTCCAAGGCCCTCGATGCCATCGTCGAAAAGTCCATGTACGGAAAGAAGTACCTCGGACCTCTCCGGGCCGCCTACCTTTTCGACGGCGAAGGCAAACTCGTCGGCGTCATCCCCAAGGTCGAGGCCGCCGAGCACGGCAAGCAACTCCTGGCAGCGATCGCGGCGGCGAAGTAAGCCGCCGGCGCAGGCGGTGCGGCGGCGATAATCGGTGCTTGAACCATCGGCGACAAACGGGGAGTTTATCGGCCAGACACCTCCGCAGTACCTAATGCCTTCGCCCTATCGTCCTAAAAGCCCCCGCCCGAAGAACAACGCGGGCCAGAATCGCGGTAACTTCCGCAAAGAAGACAAAGGTCCGAAGCGCAACGACCGCATCCGTGCGACCGAAGTGCGCGTCATCTCTCCCAAGGGCGAGATGATGGGCGTCATGCCCACGCAGCAGGCGCTCGACCTCGCCCGTGAATTCGGCGTCGACCTCATCGAGATCGCCGCGACCGCCGTTCCGCCGGTCTGCAAGTTGCAGGAATACGGCAAGTACCTCTACGAAGAAGCCAAGAAGAACAAGCACCAGAAGACCGCGACCAAAGTCAAGGAGATCAAACTGCGCCCACGTATCGACGTGCATGACCTCTTCATCAAGGTCCGCCGCGCCGAGAACTTCCTCTTCCACGGCCACAAGATCAAGCTGTTGCTCCAGTATCGCTACCGCGAGCTCGAGCACCCGGAAATCGGCATCGCCACCATCACCAAGGCAATCGAGGCCCTCTCGCACATCAGCACGCGCGACAACGAGCCCAAGCGCAGCGGACGCGCCATCGTCGTCGGCCTCACCCCGGTCCAGCAGAATAAGCGCAAGCTCGTGCACAACGAGACTCCGGGCGAAGAAGACGGCGAGGACGACTCCTCCGTAGACAACGGCGAGAACGACGCCGAATAAGGACGTGCGGCGCTTCGCAGCGATACTTCTGCTGCTCGGCGTCGGCGCGATGCTATCTGCAGCCTCGACCGATTATTACCTCGGGGAGTCGGTGCGCCAACTCGGCCTGCGTGACGCTTCGCGCCAGGCGGGCGATGGCCGTAGCTCCGAACGCTATGTCTCGCGCACGGGCATCTCGCTCTACGCGGAATACAGCAAGGACTTCGTCCTGGTCGATGGCGTGAAGGTATTGCTCGACGACGCGGTGGGCTCCCAGCGCGGCCACCTCACCGTCTCCAAACGTGACTATGATAAAGTCTTTGTGCCGCTTTTCTGGGAGCTGCCCAAGGATCCGGTCCGACGCATTCTGATCGACCCCGGTCACGGCGGCAAGGACACCGGCAAGGTCAGCGGTCACTTCAAGTACACCGAGAAGGTGGCCACGCTCGACACCGCTGCTCGCCTCAAGATCCTACTCGAAAAGCAGGGCTTCGAGGTCGTGTTCACCCGCACCAAGGACGTCTTCCTGGACCTCGATGATCGCGCCGCCATGGCCACGTCCCTCAAGGCCGACCTCTTCATCAGCCTACACTATAACGCCGGGCCCACCGGGGACACCACCGCCGACGGCATCGAGACCTACTGCCTCACCCCGGCTGGCCAGCGGTCGACCAATGCCGGCAAAGCCAAATCGACCACCGGCGCCGAACCCGGGAACCGGTTCGACACCGCCAATATGGCGCTCGCCTGGGGCATCCAGCGGCGCTTGGTGAAGAGCACCGGGGCCGACGATCGCGGCGTCCGACGCGCCCGCTTCGCCGTCCTGCGCACCCTATCCTGCCCGGGCGTCCTCATCGAAGGCGGATTTATGTCGAGCCGCAAGGAAGCCGCCCTGATCGCCGATGCGGCCTACCGCCAGAAGATCGCCGAAGCCATAGCCGCAGGCATCGTGGATTACGTGGTCCGAGCCCGTCCGGCCGCAAAATAAACCAGGGCGGGCGGACTGCCGTCTTTTCCCCAAAATCCGCTTGCCAACTGGTCTTGCGGACGGTTCGTTAGATCTTCCTATCGGCCCGCTGGCATCTGTCTGCGGACCCTCCGACGGGAAACCAAAAAACCAACCAAACCCTGGAAACGTCCTCCGCGACGGCCAGGACAAACAGTCAAAACAACATGAGCCTAATGGAAAAACTGCTCGCCGAGTCCAATTTCGGCGCGCTCAAGCAACACTCCGTGATCAACGCCACGGTCACCGAAATCCGCGAAGACAAGTTCGTCGTCGTGGACATCAACGGCAAGTCCGAGGGTTTCATCCCCCAGGGCGAATTCCCCGACATGGCCGAAATCCAGGTCGGCATGCAGCTCGAGGTCTACCTCGAGAAGCTTGAGAACAAGGACGGCACCCCGACCGTCTCCTACGATCGCGCCCTCCAGATCCGGAAGTGGGAAAGCATCGAAGCCAATTGCCAGGAAGGCTCCATCGTCCAGGGCCGCGTCAAGTCCATCGTCAAGGGAGGCCTCATCGTCTCCGTCGGCGTCGACGCATTCATGCCTTCCTCCCAGATCGACGTCAATCCCCCCAAGAACCTCGAACAGTTCGTGGGCCAGACCTTCGACTTCAAGATCATCAAGATCAACAAGGAGAAGAAGAACCTCGTCGTCTCCCGTCGCGAACTCATCGAAGAACAGCGCGGCGAAAGCCGTCGCAAGCTCCTCGAGGAGGTCAAGCCCGGCGTCATCCGCCGTGGCGTCGTCAAGAACATCACCGACTACGGCGCGTTCGTGGACCTCGACGGTCTCGACGGCCTGCTGCACGTCACCGACATGTCCTGGGGCCGCATCGGCCACCCGAGCGAAGTCGTCAAGGTCGGCGAAGAAATCACCGTCATGGTCGTCGAAGTCGATCGCGAGCGCGAACGCGTCTCCCTCGGCCTCAAGCAGACCCAGCCCAATCCTTGGGAAGGTATCGAGAAGCGCTACCCCGTCGGCCAGAAGGTCCACGGCAAGGTCGTCAACCTCGTCGCCTACGGTGCGTTCGTCGAGATCGAAGGCGGCGTCGAAGGCCTCGTCCACGTCTCCGAGCTCTCCTGGACCAAGCGCGTCCAGAAGCCGTCTGACATCCTCAAGGTCGGCCAGGAAGTCGACGCGGTCATCCTCAACTTCAACAAGGAAGAACAGAAGATCTCGCTCGGCATCCGCCAGCTCGAAACCAATCCGTGGGAAAAGGTCCGCCACAACTACCCCGTGGGCGCTCGCGTCCGCGGCAAGGTGCGCAACCTCACCAACTACGGTGCGTTCGTCGAACTGGAAGATGGCATCGACGGCATGGTGCACGTGTCCGACATGAGCTGGACCCGCCGCATCAACAATCCGGCCGAAGTCATGAAGAAGGGCGACGACGTGGAAGCCATCGTGCTCGACGTCGACGTCGATCAGCAGCGCATCTCCCTGGGCGTCAAGCAGACCCAGACCGATCCGTGGAGCGAAATCGACCGCAAGTACCGCATCGGCGACCTCGTCAACGGCAAGGTCTCCAAGATCGCGAACTTCGGCGCCTTCATCGAACTGTCCGACGAAATCGACGGCCTCGTGCACGTCTCCCAGCTCGCCGAACAGCGCGTTGAGAACGTCAAGGACGTCGTCAAGGTCGGCCAGGACGTCACCGCTCGCGTCATCAAAATCGACAAGGAAGACCGTCGCATCGGTCTCTCGATCAAGGCCGCGAACTACGACGCCGAACGCCTCCAGGCCGAAATCAGCAGCTACGACCGCATCAAGGGACCGTCCACTGGCGGCGCCCCGGCCCCCTCGGCTGGCGGCTCGTCCTCCTCGACGGGCAGCGGAGACTTCAACAGTCTCGGCGACCTCCTCGACAAGGCCGGCAACTAAGCTGTCCTTCGTAGGAACCAAACAGACCCCGGGCAACCGGGGTCTTTTTTTGTGCCCAACGGAGGGGGACAGGGCTAACTTGGCGACATGGTTCCGTTCCAAGGATACGGCCGGCTAAAGCGGAGCACGACGCTCGCGCTGCTGACGGCTGCCGTAATCCTCATGGCGGAGTGG
The DNA here is from genome assembly GCA_002293125.1 of Opitutia bacterium UBA953. Lineage (GTDB taxonomy): Bacteria > Verrucomicrobiota > Verrucomicrobiia > Opitutales > UBA953 > UBA953. Next base: position 87,127 of record DBCR01000018.1, on the reverse strand, counting down.
GCGGACCTGCTCCCGGACAAAGCGATGCTGGCCGTGCACACGGGCTGCCAGATCTATGTGTTGCTACGCGTGATGCGGGCCCGCGTCTCCCCTGCTTATCTCCTGCTCTGGGGACCGCTGGCCTGGTTCTTCCCACTTTCGACCGCCCTGCTCCACTTCATCTTCGGCGGACGCAAGCACTCCTCCCTCGCCGATGCGAAGAAAGAAGTGAACCGCGTCGCCTGGCGACTGAGCGATGAGCCGGACTTTGGCGGCAACCGCTTCCGCCTCCTGGGCGACCGCGATGGCCGCGACACCTTAGAGGAACTGCGCCGGCAGATCAAAGGCGCCCAACGACGCATCAGCCTCTCGACCTACATCCTCAGCGACGATGCCGTTGGCCGCGAGATCGTGAGCCTACTGACCGCCCGAGCCAAAGAAGGCATCGAGGTCCGCCTGCTCGTCGACGCCATCGGCAGCTTCGG